>NZ_JADPIU010000044.1:0-168838 GCF_023073075.1 Bradyrhizobium sp. 61
GCATGGACTTGGCCTCCCACGCTGCCAAATCCCTGCACTATGATGTGTCGGCTATGTCCCCGAACACCCGTCGGTCATGTCCCCGGGCTGAACACTTGATCGGGCGATCCAGTATTCCGAGACGGTCGTGTCGAATCTAGAAGCCGCGGCGTACTGGATGCCCCGCCTTCGCGGGGCATGACAGCGGAGCCTGAAGCGCAGTCTACCGCTTCGCGTCGGCCTGCTCCGTGCCATTGCACGAGATCAGCATCGTGTACGGCCGCGCGTTGCCGGCGATGTCGGTGGTCTTGAGCTCACCCTTCGGCTCGGCGGTCTGGTAGGGCACCACGGAATTGTCGAGGAAGTCGCGCAGCATGCCGGTCTTGATGGCGAAGTTGATGTTCTCCGGAATGTTGCCGGTCGCAGCGACGATGCGCAGCGCGGGGATCTTTGCGGTGACCACGCCCACGATCTGACCGGTGGTGTCGAACAGCGGGCCGCCGCTATTGCCGGGCTGCACCGGCGCGCTGATTTGCAGGAAACGCGTGTCGTTGCGCATGCCGCTGAGCGAGCTCGCGATACCGGTCGTCACGGTGAAGTCCGACATGAGCAAGCCATGGAAGGGAAAGCCGATTACGATGACGGAATCGCCGGAGCGGATCGAGCGATCGCGGATCCGCGCAAAGTCCTTGAATGTCGTCGTCGACGGCGCCTGCAACAAAGCGAGATCGTTGTTGACGTCGCTCGATACGACGCGCAGCACCATCGCGGCCTCACCGGTGAGGTTGCCCTTGATGTCGCCGACGCAGCCGTCGATCACATGGTTGTTGGTGACGACATGGCCGTTCGCACTGACCACGAAGCCGGTGCCGGTCTTGGCCCTGGCAACTTTGCTGCCGGCCGGCGGCGCCTGCTTGTCCGGCGCAGGCTGCGGCTTGGCGGCCATCTTGGTGAAGTCGCCGGCCTTGTCGAGCCCGTCGGCTTTCACCTTGGTCACGCAATTGGCCAATGCGGCGATCACCGGCCCGGTCGATGTCAGATCGAAATTCAGAACGGCGCGGCCGGCTGTCGCCACCATCAGGCTAGCCTTCTGAAACGTACGCACAACATTGACCGGCATGATGGCCGTGAGCATGTTAGGCTGGTACGCCGTGGCGAACAGCCTGGCTTGCTCCTGCCCGTCAAAGGTCACGTCGATCGCGGCGTTCTCGCCCTTGTTGAAGCGGTAGCTGGGACTCGCAAAGGCGAGCGACCATGTGCCGGCGGCATTTTGGCTCACGACGAGGATGACGCCGTTCGCATAAGGCGTCGTCGCGGCGCAATGGGAGAAAGCGCCCGTCTCGTCATTGCTGAAGGCGCCGCCGATCCAGTTGCCGACATTGACGCTGCCGAATGGTCCTTTCGCATGCGCGATGCCGGCGACGCTCACCTGCAACAGAGACGCGACGACAAATGACTTAAGCCACATACTTCCTTCCCCCCGGAATGCTTTTGAAGCCATCTTATCCGGCCGAGGTCGTGCGGCGCAACCAACAGTTGTTTGTGCGGATCGAACCATCCGGCTGCGACTTCCGGGCTTGCCTTTACTTTGCGGTGCGATATACTTTGCGATACAAAGTGACGGGACGGGCGGTCCCGGTTAATTGGGCGGAGCGGGGTTTTGGCGTTGCCAATGCGCGATCTCGACAAGGCACTGGCCGACATCGTGGCGATCCGCAACCAGATTGCGGCGGGCACGGCGTTCCGCGGCTACGGCCCGGCGACGATCGCTGCGACGGGCGCCGTCGCGCTTCTCACCGCAATCCTCCAATTCTGGCTGCTCGGCGATCCCACCAGCGAGCCGGTCGGCTTCTTCTTCGGCTGGTTCATGGCCGCGGTGCTCTCCGTTTTGATGATCGGCATCGAGATGCGCGCGCGCTCGCGCCGCCATCACTCGGGCCTGGCCGATGCCATGATCCATCAGGCGGTCGAGCAGTTCCTGCCCGCGGGCGTCGCCGGCGTGCTGCTCGCGGTGGTGATGTGGAAGTTCGCGAGCGAGACGCTGTGGCTGCTGCCCGGCCTGTGGCAGATCCTGGTGTCGCTCGGCATTTTCGCTTCCGTCCGCTCGCTGCCGCGCACCGTCGCGCTCGCCGGCGCCTGGTATTTTATTTCCGGCTTCGCGGTCGTGGTGCTCGCGAGCCGGACTCACACGCTATCGCCGTGGACCATGGGGCTGCCCTTCGTGATCGGGCAGTCGGTGATGGCGGGCATTCTGTATTTCGCGTCCGGAGACCATGATGTCGAAGACTGACAGCGCACCCTTCTCCTATGAAGGGCTCGACCGCATCATCCACGAGAAGGCGAGGCTCGGGCTTCTGACCTCGCTGATGGCGCATCCGAAGGGTCTGGCATTCGCCGACCTCAAGCAGCTCTGCGGCCTCACCGACGGCAATCTCAGCCGGCATCTCGCCGTGCTCCAGGAGGCCGGCCTCGTCGAGGTGACCAAGGGCTATGAGGGCAACCGCCCGCACACGACCTGCCGCCTGACCAAGGCCGGCCGCCGCCGCTTCCTCGACTATCTCGCCGTGCTCGAGCGGCTGGTGCGCGACGCCGCCAAGGCCGCCGGCCGCGACGCGCCGCCGCTCGGCCGTCTCGGTATCATCTCGACCTGATCCCCCTTTTTTGACCGGAGACTTTGCAATGCAAAGCGACATGACCTCTCGCAACGAGAAGCTTCACGTCGGCATCATCATGGACGGCAACGGCCGGTGGGCGACGCGCCGCGGCTTGTCGCGCCTGCGCGGCCACGAGGCCGGCGTGGAGGCGATCCGCCGCATCGTCGAGGCCGCACCCAAGCAGGGCATCGGGACGCTGACACTTTACGCCTTCTCCACCGACAATTGGCGACGGCCGAAAACCGAAGTCGCCGCGCTGATGACGCTGCTGCGCTTCTATCTCGCCAACGAGGTGCAGAGCCTCGCCAGGAACGGCGTGCGCCTCACCGTGATCGGCCGCCGTGACCGTCTGCCCGACGGCATCGCCAATGCGATCGCGCGCGCGGAGGACGCCACGGCGCACGGCAGCGCGCTTCACCTGCGCATCGCGGTCGACTATTCCGCGCGCGACGCTATCCTCAACGCCGCAGCGAAGGCGGCGGCACTGACGAGCCTCACCCGCGAAGCCTTCTCGCAGCTCGTCACAGGTGAAGCAGGCCTTCGCGACGTCGATCTCATCATCCGCACCTCCGGCGAGAAGCGGCTGTCGGACTTCCTGCTCTGGGAAGGCGCCTATGCCGAGCTGCACTTCACCGAGCGGATGTGGCCCGAGTTCGACGCGGGCGATCTCTCCGCGGCGCTGGCGTCCTTCCACGGCCGCGAGCGCCGCTTCGGCGGCCTCCAGGCGATCATGCCCGACGAGGTGCCGTCACTCTCCCGTGTGTGATGCGCGGCACGGGACAACGAGCTGTTCGTTTTCAGCCGCATGATTGGCAGTGGTGTCCAAGCCGCGAAAGCGCGGCCTCGGTTAGGTGTGCGAGCCACGCAACCTGCCGAGAGCATCACGCATGTCACAGCTGTTTCCGGGAGCCGTCGTCGAGCCGGTCGAACTGGCCGAAGCGAAGGGCACGGTCTGCATCAGGACCGCCGGCGTATCCGATGTCGAGAACCTGTCGGTTTATTTCACCGGCCTGTCCACGACGTCGCGCAACAAGCGCTTCATGGGCGCGCGCACCGACGTCGCCCTGGTCGCGGCCGAATGCGTGGCGGGGACGGGCCGTCCCGGTCATTTCACCCTGCTCGCCGAAGTCAGGCAGGGAGGGCAGCACACCATCATCGGCGAAGCGAACTACGCCTATGATGCGACTGCACGGCATGGCGAGTTTGCCATTTCGGTCGCCGATGCGTTCCAGCGCCTGGGCCTCGGCTTGCAGATGATGACGGCGATGGAGACGCGGGCGACCGATCTTGGCCACGAGATGATTGCGGCCGAGACTGCGCGGACAAATGCCGAGATGCGCGGTCTGGCGAAGAAGGCTGGCTTCCGGGATACCGGTCTCGGAGACTGGCTGTCGGTTCACCTCGCAAAGCGCTTGTCGCGATAGCCCTCCGCGCGTTGCCGCCTGGCACGGATCGTGCTCTAGTATCGCCTGGATTTCCCCAGCGATGGGAGCTTCGGCGATGCGCGCAGTTCTGGATCATTGCACCGGCGGAACGGAGCGGCAGGTCAAGGCCGGAACGTCGGTCGTCACCGAGGGCGGCACCAGCAGCGGCCACCTCTACGTGCTCGTCGAGGGTAAGCTCGACGTGCTCAAGAGCGACACGGTGGTCGCGACCATCACCGAGCCCGGCGCCGTGTTCGGCGAGATGTCCGTGCTGCTCGGGCTGCCGCACACCGCGACGGTGCGGGCCAGCTCGGATTCGGTGATCTATGAGTTCGAGGACGCGGCGTCATTCCTGATTCAGCGGCCTGAGGTCGCGCTGCTGCTCGCGCGCACACTGGCGCAGCGGCTCAACGTCGCCAACACTTATCTCGCCGACCTCAAGCGGCAATATGCCGGCCACGGCACGCATCTCGCCATGGTCGGCGAGGTGCTCCAGAGCATGATCAACCTGCCGCCGCTCGAGGTCTCGCCAGGCTCGGATCGGCAATCCGATCCAAGGATGTGAGCCAGTCCGGCGGCTCCTCGACGGTGTTTGCGGGCCGCTTCAGCGGCGCGCCGAGGTCGATCCACTGCGCTTCGCCCGCTGCCAGCCAGAACGCCTTGTCCGCAGCGAGATCGAGCACGATATGCGTCGGCGGCCGTCCCGGTTGCAGACCGGCGTTGAAGACCCAGGTCTGCCCGAGCCGGTCGAACCACGAGCCGTCGGCGATGAAGGGTGACTGGTGCACATGGCCCGAGATCACCATCGACGGCTGATACTGCATGATCCACTGCACCAGATCGACATCGCCGAAGAAGCGCTTGCCGCCCCAGCTGGTCGGTGAATTCGCCGGCGGCGCATGATGCGCCCAGATCCAGCGCTGCGGGCGATTGGCGGCGGCGTCGCGCAGCTGCGCGACGATGCGCTGCTTGACCAGCGGGCCATCCCACCACGGGCACACCGTGAACAGCGTGTCGCCGATGGCGAGGCTGTCGCCGTCGCAAATGATCCCGAGCTCCCGCACCTCCGAGATCCAGCGCGAGATCTTTTCGCCCTCCGCATTGCGTTCGTCGAGGTCGTGATTGCCGGAGCAGAGGATCACGCGGGTCTGCGCCGCCAGCAGCGCGAGGTATTTCTTCACCACCACGATCTGCGCGCGAAAATCCACCATCGAGCCGATGTCGAGGGCATCGCCGGCAAAGATCACGAGGTCGAACTGCGGCGCCGCGCTGACCAGCCAGTCGAGCTGCGGCAGCGAGTAGTGCAAATCGGCCACGACCAGGCAGCGCATTGAAAATCCATGGGCGGGTTTGAAAAGGTCTGGGAATTCCAAAACGTTATTTATAAAGCAAGAAGCAGACCAGAATGGCTGCCTCTCGTCGTCAGGCCAATGGCCGGCCGCATGCTGCGGCGCATTGGCGTGCGCAGGTGGCCGGGCACCGCAGGGCTGGACCGTGTCATCGAATTCTGATGTCGTGGCGCATCCTCAAACGCCCGTATCCGCATGACCTCCTTCAAGACCATTCGTGCCCGCGCCGAGAAACGCAAGGGCGGCCCCAAGGCGCTGGACAAGCTGATGCCCGAAAAGCCCGACCTGAAGAGGCTGGCCAAGCTAGGCGACGATCGCATCCTCGCCGAGATGACCAGGCGGGTGTTTTGTGCCGGCTTTGCCTGGAGCGTGATCGATTCGAAATGGGACGGATTTGAAGCGGCGTTCCTGCATTTCCAGCCGGCCAAGCTCACCTTCCAGCCCGAGGATTATTGGGAGGGCCTCTTGCGCGACACGCGCATCGTGCGCAACGGCGCCAAGATCATGTCGGTGCGCGACAACGCCAGCTTCGTCCAGGAGATCGCAAAAGAGCACGGCAGCTTCGGCAAGTTTCTGGCGAAATGGCCGCCATCCAACGAGGTCAGCCTGCTCGATCTCCTGACCAAGCGCGGCAGCCGGCTCGGCGGCAACACCGGGCAGATGCTGCTGCGCTTCGTCGGCTGGGATGGTTTTGTCACCTCCAGGGATGTCGTCGCCTGCCTGCGCGATGCCGGCCTCGACATCGCCGAAGAGGTCAAATCAAAGGGCGATCTCGCAAAAGTGCAGGCACAGTTCAACGCCTGGGCCGAGGAGACCGGTCTGCCCTACACATATCTGTCACGCGTCTGCGCGCTGTCGGTTGGCGAGAACCGAAGCGAGCATTAGGTCACGAGAACAAGGAGAAACAAAATGGCAAAAGCCTATTGGGTTGCCACCTACCGTGCGATCAAGAGCCCCGACGCCATGGCGGCCTACGCCAAGCTGTCGCGTCCGGCCATCGAGGCCGCCGGTGGACGCGTGCTCGCGCGCGGGATGCCGGTTGCGGCCTACGAGCACGGCCTGATGGAACGCGTCGTTCTCATCGAGTTCGACAGCGTCGAGCGCGCCAGGGCGGCGTATGAAAGTCCCGCCTACAAGGCCGCTCACGACCTGCTCGGCGACGGTGCCGACCGCGACATCCGGATCGTCGAAGCCGCCGAATAGCGCCATCGACAGGCGGATCGTGTGCATCGTGTGGCGATCCCGTGCCGTGAGCGCGGCGGATGAAACTCGCGATCACGAAATGCATTTTTCCGGAACATTCGTGCGCAACACCCGTTCGGGAATTTGAGCCAGGCGACACAGGCGCAGGGAACGCCCGTTTTGGCTCAACTCACTGAAACCCGGCACGACAGAAACGGAGCAGCTCATGAAGCTCACATCCGAACAGGTGAAGCAGACCGTCAACCAACTCGGCGCCCAGGTGCTGCCCGACGAACATCCCGCCATGCCGCAGCTCAACAGCATGTTCGGCGAACACACCTTCTTCGTCGACGAAACGGGCCTGAAGGTGCTCGAGCCGACGCCGTCGGTCAGCGCCGAGCGCCAGACCGGCGAAGTCGTCAGCCTCGCCGACTGGAGCGATGCCGACCTCACGCGCCTGATGGCCCACGAGCCGGAGCCGACGGGTGTGATCGTCGTGTTCGAGCATATGAGGCATTGATTGGCCCGAGCGGATCGACCTTTATCGGTGGCGGGTCTGAAAATCCCGCCACCTTCCATGATTGGTTTGGAGCCGCGCCGCGGACAAAGATGTCGTGTTCGCGGAGGGTCTTTCCAGTCTGGTTCAAATACCGAAAGTCAGCTGCGGCTCCGCATCGTCGCTGTCCTGGAGGGAAGAAAGCGACACCCCCAGCAGCCTGACGCGCTTGGGTAGCGGTATCTCGGCTTCGAGCAAGCCGCAGGCCAGCCGCCCCAGATCGTCCCGGCCTGCAACCGGCGCCGTGACGGACCTGCTGCGCGTGATGATCTCGAAGTCGGCGAATTTGATCTTCAGGGTGACGGTGCGGCCGCGGTTGCCGGTCGTCTCGCAATGGCGCCAGACCTTGTCGACGAGCGGCTCGAGCTCGGTGGCCAGCGCGCCGTATTCGTCGAGGTCGGTCGAGAACGTCGTCTCCGCGCCGATCGACTTGCGAATGCGGTTGGCCCGGACCGGTCGATCGTCGACGCCGCGTGAGATCCAATAGTAATACGCGCCCGACTTGCCGAAATTCGCGTTCATGAATTCCAGCGACTGGTTGCGGATGTCGAGGCCGGTGAACAGGCCGAGCGCATTCATTTTCGCACTGGTCGCGGGGCCGATCCCGTGGAACTTGCCGACGGGCAGCGTCTCGACGAAAGCGGGCCCCATTTCCGGCGAGATCACGAACTGACCGTTGGGCTTGCGATGATCGGAGGCGAGCTTTGCGAGAAACTTGTTGTAGGAGATGCCCGCCGAAGCATTGAGGCCGGTCTCGGCCTTGATCTTCTCACGGATCAGCAAGGCGACGTCCCGCGCCAGCGGGATGCCTTGCAAATTCTCCGTCACGTCGAGATAGGCCTCGTCGAGCGACAATGGCTCGATAACAGGCGTGTGCTCGGCAAAGATGTCGCGGATCTGCCTGGAGATCGCCTTGTAGACCTCGAAGCGCGGCCTGACGAAGATCAGATCGGGACATTGCCGCTTCGCGGTCACCGACGGCATGGCGGAGCGAACGCCGAACTTGCGGGCCTCGTAGCTGGCGGCCGCGACGACGCCGCGTTCCGCGGAGCCGCCGACCGCGACCGGCTTGCCGCGCAGCTCCGGATTGTCGCGCTGCTCCACGGACGCATAGAAGGCATCCATGTCGATATGGATGATCTTGCGGACGGGCGAGGCCTCGCCAGTCGCCGTGCCGGATTCGCTCATGGGGCGATGATACAATTGCCCGAGGAGAAGCGCGAGGTGATGGATGCTTCAGCTATTGGTCTTCGTCGTCGGTGTGGTCGGCATCGGCTGGTTGATCGGCGCGACCAATCTTCCGGGAGAATGGTATGCGGCCCTTGCCAAGCCGGGTTTCGTGCCGCCGAACTGGGCGTTCCCGGTGGCGTGGACTATCCTTTACATCATGATCGCGGTTGCGGGCTGGCGGACTTTTCGCCGTGAGCCGTCGGGTCGAGCGATGCAGGTTTGGGCCGCGCAGCTGGCGCTCAATTTCGTCTGGTCCCCGGTGATGTTCACGATGCACCAGATCGGCGCCGCGCTCGTCATCCTCATCTGTCTGTTCGTCGCGATCGTAACCTACATCAGTCTCGAGACATCACGGGACAGGCTGGCCGCCGCGTTGTTCGTGCCTTACGCAGCCTGGGTCGCCTTTGCCGGCCTGCTCAATGCGGCCATCTGGCGCTTGAATTGAGGCGATTTGTCCAAGGCTCTTCAAAGGGCAATCTCGGGCTTGTGAGTGGCGAGCTTAGGCACGCGTTCCTACATGGGAGCGCGGAGGACAGCCAATGCAATACAGCTCCGAGCTCATTCAGACCATGCGCCAGGCCCTCGAGACCGTGATGGCGAGCGTACCGGCCGATCAGTCGGTGTTCGGTCTGAAAGCCGCTGTCGCCGAATGCATTTTGAAGGCTGCCGCGCACGGTCATACGTCGTATGACGCCCTGGTGACGTCCGCCTCCGATCAGATCCAGTCGATCATCTCGATGCTGACGTGAGGGAGGCAGGCTGCAGATCCGGAGTTCATGCCGACGGAGGCGCCCATAGGAACTCAGGACGAATGCCCTGCTGGATGAGGTCCGTGCCAAGCGACTGAAGTGTGAACATGGCGCCGATGCTGGGTCTTGTACCGCTTGTCCAGCACGTTTGAAGGCCGATCAAGAGCTGCGACAGGGCCTGATTGAACGCAAGCGACGGACTCGGTGTGACGGTCGATTGCTGAAAATCGAACCAGGTCGGAAACGGGATTGGTGCTCCCGTAAAGCTCCAATGGCCAGCCGCATCCTGCACCAGCGTTTTCTCGGTGTAGATTTCCTTGAAGACATAATAGTGGGCGAATGTTGCATTGCCGGTTGGGGGTTGGTTAGGAGAGCCTTCCGTACCTTCACCTTCGCCCTTGATCAGCAGGATCGCCGCCTGCGCATTGTCGATGCTCTTGATCGGCGTTGCTTCCCCCGAATTGACCGCGAAAGCGCTGGCATTGATCGCGGGATTGACTGTGGTGAAGCCCTCGGCGATCGCATCGTAGAAATCACCGATCGTCGCGGGTCCCGTTCTTGCGGTGAGCGCGACCGGTGGAAATTCCGGATACTCGATCTGCATGAAGACCTGAACTTGATCTGGCGTAAGCGGCTTCAGATCAACGGGCAGCTTTTGCAGAATTCCTCCGGGCAGGACATTGGTCGGGTAGCTCGGAATGAAGGCCGCATTGGCAATGGATGGCACGCCGCCGATCGCGGTCAGCATGTTGCCTGCCAAGGCAAAGTGATACATCTCTTGCACCACAATGTCCTCAATCATACCGCCGACGCCGCCCGGGTCGCTGTTGATCGACCATTGCGCGCAAAGATAAGGCGGGATGGTGGAGAACTCCAATTGCATCGCGGTCTGGAGTGCGTCTTTCAGGTCGGAAAGCGTCGTAATGCGATCCTCGACGAACTGGGCGATGGTTTTCATCTGAAGCACCCCTCCCGACTCGGTTGATTGCGAAGCCCTGTTCCTGGCGCCGCCACTGGATTGACGTCGTCAAGCAGGTTCCGTGTTGGCTCATTGCTTGCGGGACGAGCGCTCCCGGGGTGCTTCAGTCCGACAATAACCGGATATCCGTCTGCGACATCACGCCTACAATCGGACCTGCCCCGATGATCGCGACCAGAAACATGCTGCGATCAGGCTCATTTTCCGCAACCCATGAACAATAGTACAATTTAAGGGTGCAATCAATTGCGCAGCTGGTCAGAGATTTGTGACCGCTTTTCCATTCGACGTGCTTAGTCGGACGCGCGCGCGACGTTGCGAAGGCCAGATTGCGAGCCGCAACATTTGATGGATGGTGCCGTCACAGCGTCAAAAGCCGGCGCACAGTCTCGGTCCGGCACACAGTCTCGGTAAAGAGTAAGGAGACTGGCGCACCCGACACGATTCGAACGTGTGACCTTTGCCTTCGGAGGGCAACGCTCTATCCAGCTGAGCTACGGGTGCTAGTCGAGGTTCATTTAGCCGATTGGCGGGGGGTGGGCAACCTCCGCTTTGCCCGGGCCCGGACGCCCGGCATCGCCCAATTCCTGGTCTTATGCTTCGCTCTTCAATCCCGGAGGGCGGCCGGTCCCGAGATCTCGCCGGAATCGGTCACGAACATCAACGGGCCCGTCTCCGAGGTGGCGAACACGGCCGCGGTGAGCGGGCCGCCGAAGCAGGCGCCGGTATCCAGGTTCAATCGGTTGGCCCGCAGATCGGGTGTCCCGGTCCGGACCGGCGTATGGCCATGGACAACGAAAAGCCCGTGGTCGTGATCCGACGACAGGAAGGGTTCCCGGATCCACAGCAGGTCCCGCTCGGATTGTGACGCCAGCGGCACGTCCGGCCGTAGTCCAGCATGGACGAACAGCCGCCCATGCTCGATTTTCGTCAGCTGAAGCGCGCGTATCCAGTCGAGATGCTCGCTCGGCAGATCGGCGGGATCGTCGATCCCGTAGCTGTCGAGCGTCTGCTCGCCGCCGTTGCCCCACCAATTCATGAGGTCGCGGTCGGTGCGCTCCATGTCGGCCGCGCGAAGCAGCATCTCCTCATGGTTGCCCCGCAGACAGACGAAGGGGCGGTCCTGCTTCCCCTCGCTGCCGACGAGAAAATCCATCACCTCGCGGCTTTGGGGTCCCCGGTCGATATAGTCTCCGACAAGCACAAACTGCGCGCTCCGCTCGCCGCGAAGCTCCTCGCACGCGGCGAGCAGCGACGTCAGCTTGTCAAAGCAGCCGTGGATGTCGCCGATCGCGAAGGTGAGTTCTTCGTGCTCGGGAAGATGCAAAGCCAGGTTTCTCCCGCGTGCCAACTTAGATGGTGAGACCCTTTGTCGTGCCTTTGAGCCTGATCCGCTCCGGACCCACGCCCACCTTCGCGAGCGATTCAATCACTCTGTCGCTCAGCGTCTTGCCGTCCTTGTCCTTGCGATCGCGTTGAATCGCGGTGAAATCATACACGAGCAGCCCGACATTGGCGCTGCTCACGTTGAGCTTGGCCCCGTCCGCAACAGCGCGGATCGCCGCAGCCACATTGCGATGTCCGTTGCTCCATTTCGCCATGCCGGCCAGATTATTCGCAACGCATCGATAGCTGTCTTCGATCTCCGTCTTGTGAAGGTCGATCACCTTCTGATAGTCCGCGATCTGACCGACAATATCGCCGTTCTCCAGCTCGGGGTTGCTGAACGTCTTGGCCTCCCAGAACACCATATCGACGCCGTTCGCCGTCGTTTCGAAGTTCGCAAGGTCCATGCGCGGAAGGTTCCGCTCGACGTCGGGGATGCCGGAAGCGTTGATCGCAATCTCGACGTCGACGACGGAGTCATTGGCCGTCGCGATCTCGTGGACGCCTTCCTTCTCCTGTCCGGAATAGAGCGATGCCGCCCTTTTGAGCTTCGCCAGCGTCGCTGCGCCTTCGTAGTCGCGCGTCAGCATTCTTGGCTCGGCGTTGCCGAAGGCGAACTTCCCCTCGACGAGCGAAATCTGATCCTTCAAGTCCGGATTCAGCAGATACTTTTCATGCGTCGAGGCGGTCACTTTCCCGCCCTTGAATGACACTTTGAAGATGGATTGTCCCTGCCAATAGACGTTCAGGTACTCGTCCCGAATGCCGATGATGAGTGTGGGATCGGCGAGAACGTCCTTCCACCACCCATCCTGCTGGGCGAGTGTCTCGAGTGCCTTGCGAAAGTCGTCGCCCCGGATTCCGCGTCTGAAGCTCATCTCATACCTCCCACCATTCGCCATCGCTGCGTCGCGTGACGTTGTCAAAATATCTGGAGAAACTGTCGCCTTCGAATGTGTGAACGGGCACCAGCCTGTCCGGCTGTATTGCGTTCGCGAGCCGCTTGAGATCCAGGATGCTGGCATGGCCCGAGGTGTGGATGATCTCGATGGGAACGCCGCGTGTCGCGAGATCCGCCTTCAGTCTGGCGCCAGGACCGTCCTTCAGATATCCGTCCCATTGCGACCAGATCGCTCTGGTGCCGGGCCAGAGATTTGCGGCCTCCACGTCGTGGGCCATTGCCGGACGAAACAGCATCACGGTGCGATCGGCGATCTCGGTGATGCGCTCGCGGTAGATCCGTGCGGATTTGTAGGGATCCAGCAGGTCGAAGCGCTTGTTCCTTGCGATCCGTCGCCGCTGATATTCCGGCACATAGACCGACAAATTGGGCCAGCCGGCGTTCGGCAAGCGCTCGTTGCCGGTGGCCCGCAATATCTCCATCGCATAGAGGTCCAGCAGCAGCGTCCGGCCGCTGCGCTTGCAGGCGCGATAGATACTGACGATGCGATCGATGTTCTGCGCGGACGCCGAGAGGATGACGAAGCCTGGCTGTTTAAAACTCTGGGTCAGCCTCGCCTCGATGTCGTCCTCCGTCGGGAATTGCGTGTGCTCGTCGAGACGGCCGAGGCTCGACCCCTCCATCAGCATCGTGTCGATACCGCGGGGCGGATTGCTCACCAATCGCTCGAACAGACCGCCCTTGCGACCGTGCGCACGGATGTCGCCGCTGTAGAACAGACGCCGGCCGGCAGCCTGGATCAGCAGCGCATAGGCATCATAGGCCGAGTGATCGACGAGATAGGGCGTGATGCTGAACGGACCGATCTGGAAAGTCCTGCGATCGCTCAGCTCGAATGAAACATTTGGCACGAAGCCGTTGGGCACGAAAGGAGCTGCCGCACCCATGATGCGCGCGGTCGCAGCGCCCATGGCGAGGGGGACATTGGGTCTGCACAGGGGGAGCAAACCCCAATGATCGCCGTGTCCGTGCGAGAGGACAACCGCACGCAGGGTTGGATCTTCGACGCGAAGCCCGGCCACAGGCGGGAGAAGATCGTCGGACGCGCCGTCGGCATCCAGCGGAAGGCCAAGGTCGAGCAGGATTCGCTCGCCCGCGGCCTCGAGCTCGATGCAGGTGCCACCAATTTGCTGCGTTCCGCGGTGGACACGTCCGCGAAACGAACCGGCTGCTTCGGTCATCAGCGGTTGGTCTTGGCGGCCGAGCCGGGTTCGGCCGTCACTCGCGACCAGGCGATGGCGTTTTTAGCGGAGGGGAGGGGACTGCGAGATGGGCGGGGAAATTTCAAAGCGAATACGGCTCCAGGCAACGACTTATCTATATTCAAACGAGCGCCCGAGAAATTGCGGCTTTTCGAGAAGAAAATGTGCGTGTTGTTCCGGCGCAACATCACCTGTTGGTGAGGCCGAACGCAATAGAACCTTCGGTGGGATGAACGTCAGCCCCGGCTGGACCGGCGATTGGCGGCGACTTGAATCCCGGGCGAGCCGCGATCGGCGCGCGCGAACTCCGCCAGCAGGCGTTCGGAGCAGATGACGCGGTTGCGGCCGAGCCGTTTTGCCGCATAGAGCGCCTCGTCGGCCGCACCCAGCAGCCGGTCGGGGCTGCCGTCGGCCCCAGTGGGAATATAACTGGCGACGCCGACGCTGAGGGTGACGTGGTCGCCGGCTCCAACAGCTCCATGAGCGATCCGCAAGGCCATGACGGCACCGCGGATCTCCTCGGCGATGGCGCAGGCGGCATCGCAATCCATGTCGGGCAGGATCAGCGCGAACTCTTCCCCGCCATAGCGGCTGGCGAGGTCGAGCGGGCGCACGGCGTGGCGGCTGACGACATCAGCGACCGCACGCAGGCATTCGTCGCCGCTCTGGTGGCCGTGCCGGTCGTTGAACAGCTTGAAATGATCGACGTCGACGAACAGCAGCGCCATCGGCTTCTGCGTCCGCTGGGCGCGGGCCCATTCGCTCATCAGCATCTGGTCGAAGGCGCGCCGGTTCGACAGGCCGGTCAGCCCGTCCTTGGTGGCGAGCTCCTTCAGCGCCATCTCGGCGCGCTTCTGATCGGTGAGGTCGCGCAGCGTCTCCACCACGGCGATCAGATGGCCGGCCTCGTCGTGGATAGGACCGGCGTCGATCGCGAGATAGAGCTGGCTGCCGAGCTTGGGCATCACGCACCAGTTCTCCGCGGAAAAGCCGAGCCCGTTGTGGCCGCGCGCGGCATATTCCGAATAAAACTCCGGCAGCTGCTCGGGACGGTCGAGCGCGACCAGGTCGGCGAGGCAGGGGCGCCGGGTCTCGTAGAAGGCCTGCCAGTGTTTCGTCGTGCCGATCACCTCCGCGGCGGGGACGCCGGTCAGCCGCTCGCAGGCTCTGTTCCAGATCACGACGCGGCGCTTGGGGTCGATCACGAAGGTCGGCACCACCAGATGCTGCATCAGCCGCACGGCATAGGAATCCGCGACGTCGACGCCTTTCGCTGACGTTTTCCTCGGCTTCGCCATCTCAGGCCACCGCCGCCACCGGCGCGGCATCGTTCGGACCGAACAGCTTTCGCACCTCGGCGGCGGGCTTCGGTTTGCTGAACAGATAACCCTGCATCTCCGTGCAGCCGAGCGCGCGCAGCATCTCCCGCTGCGCCTCGGTCTCGACGCCCTCGGCGACGGTGGTCATGTGGCTCGCCGCGGCGATGTTCACCACCGCCTGCACGATCACGGGCGCGCCACTGGTCTCCGCGATGTCGGCGACGAAGCAGCGGTCGATCTTGATCTTGTCGAACGGGAAGCGCTTCAGATAGCTCAGCGAGGAATAGCCGGTGCCGAAATCGTCGAGCGCGATGCGCACGCCGATGGACCGGAGCTGGTGCAGGATCGAGAGCGCGGCCTCGTCGTCGCGGATCAGCACGGCCTCGGTGATTTCGAGCTCGAGCCGGGAGGGAGAGAGCCCGGAGGCGGCGAGTGCGCCGGCAATCCGCAGCGCCAGTGTGTCGCATTTGAGCTGCACCGGCGAGACGTTGACCGCAATCCGCACATGCGCCGGCCAGGTCGCGGCCTCGTTGCAGGCCATGCGCAGCACCCAGTCGCCGAGCTCGTTGATCAGGCCGGTATCCTCGGCGATCGGAATGAACTCAGCCGGCGACACCCAGCCGCGTTCGGGATGCCGCCAGCGCAGCAGCGCCTCACAGCCCGACACGTCGTTGGTGCGCAGGTCGACCAGCGGCTGGTAGTGGATCTCGAAGCCGCCGTTCACCAGCGCCTGGCGCAGATCCTGCTCCATGGTCAGGCGCGCCTTGGCGCTCGCATCCATCTCCGGCTCGAAGAAGCGGTGGGTGCGGCGTCCTTCGGCCTTGGCGCCGTACATCGCAAGATCGGCGTGCTTGATGAGCTGGTCGAGATCGGTCCCGTCCTGCGGCGCCAGCGCGATGCCGATGCTGGCGTCGGTGGAGAGCTGATGGCCGAGGCAGTGATAGGGCTGGCGGATCGCCTCGTAGATCCGCGTCACGAACGACAGCACGTCCGCCGAGGACTGGATTCCGGTCTGGATCACGGCGAATTCGTCGCCGCCGAGCCGCGCGATCAGGTCGCTCTTCTTGAGGCAGCCGCGGAGACGGGTCGCGATTGCCTTCAGCAGCTCGTCGCCGACGTGATGGCCGAGCGAATCGTTGATGCCCTTGAATTCGTCGACGTCGATATAGAGCAGCGCGAACTGCCCGCCGCCGGCGACCTTCGCCAGCTCGCGTTCGATCTGTTCGCGGAACAGCGTGCGGTTCGGCAGGTCGGTCAGCGCATCGTAATGCGCCATATGCGCGATCTTGTCGTGGGCGCGCCGCCGCTCGGTGACATCCTCGACGACGCTGATGAGGTAGCGCGGCTCGCCGGACTTGTCGCGAATGCCGATCCGGGTCGAGGTGATGTAGCGCGGTCCCTTGGTCTGGCTCTGCCAGGCGTGCTCGTCCTTGAACAATCCCCCGGGCGCCTGCAGCGCCTTGCTGTCGTCGTCGTTGACGATCCTGGCGGCGGCTTCCGGATACATGTCGAAAGGAGTCTTGCCGACGATGACGTCACCCGACTGGCCGAACTGCTCCTCGGCGGTCCGGTTGACCAGCAGATATTGCCGCGTCAGGGCATCCTTCACCGTGATCTGCGAGGGGATGTGATCGATGATCTCGCGCAGGAACATGTAGTTGCGGTCGCGTTCCTGCTCCAGATTGCGCCGCTCGGTGATTTCCTCGATCGTGGCGACCCATCCGCCCTGCGCCAGCGGGGTGTTGATGACCTGGAAGGCGCGGCCGTTGGGCAGTTCGTGGATCCTGCTGGAGGCCTTGCCCTCGGCGACGACCCGCATCACATCGGCGCAAAACGTCTCGACGTCGCCGCCGAACGTGCCACGTTCCTTGCGATGCTGCATCGCCTCGCGGATGTGACAGCCGGGCTTGATGATGTCGTCGGACAGGCCGAACATCTCGGAGTAGCGGCGGTTGCAGGTGACGATAAATCCGGCGGCGTCGTACAGGATCAGCCCTTGCGACATGTTGTTCAGGGCGGTGTCGAGCCGCAGCCGTTCCGCTTCGATCCGCTCCTGGGCTTCCCGGTTCTGCCGGCTGATCTGGCGGATGATCAGGAAGAGGATCAACGCGATCACGATCGCCGAAAGCGTTGCCGTGGTGACCATGAAGCCGGTCTGCTGACGCCAGTCGGCCAGCGCGGCGCTCGTGGTGTTGGTCGCGACGATGACCAGCGGGAAATGCGACAGCGAGGCCCCCGAGCCGAGGCGGTCCTCGCCGTCGATCGGTCCCTTGACGCGCAGCGTGTGCCGGCCGCCCTCGGCCAGCATCTTGCGCATCAGCGGCGCGTCCTTGAAATTCCTGCCGATCAGCTCTTCGACATGCGGATAGCGGGCCAGCATCTTGCCTTCGCGATCGAACAGCGAGATCGCCGTACCCTCGGCAAGCGCGACAGAAGCGAAATACTGCCGGTAGCTGTCCGGATCGATCCGCCGGACCATGGCGCCGAGGAAGGTGCCGTCCGCGCCGCTCAGCCGCCGCGCGACGATCGTGGTCCATTTGCCGATGATGAAGCTGCGGACGGATTCCAGGATGACGGATTCGGCCATCGGATCGGATTTGAACGTCTGGAAATAGGCGCGCGAGGAGACGTTGATCTTGGGCAGCGGCTCGGCCCGCGACCAGTTGATCAGCTCGCCGTCGGCATCGTAGATCGCGATGTCGCCGAGATAGGAGACGGAGCTGATCTTGCTCCGCAGCATCTGGTTCGTCGCGAGCCCGGACATGCGCTCGCGGAACATGGCCGGCGAGGTGATCTCCGGCAGGTTCATCTGCCCGATCAGGTCGGCGGCGACGACGTCGGAATCCTGGAATTGCTGATCGAAGTGCCGTGCGATCAGCTGCACCGTGTTTTCCAGCTCGCGCTCGCGGTTGGCCAGGGTGCGCTCGCGGAATTCGCCGACGGCCATGGCGGTCACGGCGAAGATCCCGGCGACCAGCAACACGCCGCACAGGGTCAGCCAGAGGACAGGACCACGCCGCGCCAAGGCCGCCCAGCCGTTGGTCGCGGCTGATGACATTCCGGCTGTCACCGTGGAAAAGACCTGGCGCATTCCCCCTCCCTGGAAGGACAGGAATACACCGCACAAATGGCGCAAACCTTAGGAAAGCCAGTTACCTAAGCATTAATCCGGTTGTGCAGCCGCGCCCGTATGCAGTGGGGCGGGAATCACGTCGCGGTTGTGCCGTGCCCATCACAACCGCTGCGCTGCATCATTAACCGCAGCTTAATGCGAAGCGCCCGCGCTCTTGTCGCGGCCGGCATTGCGCAGACGTCCGACGACGCCGGTCGGGAAGAAGTAGACGCTGGCGATGAACAGCAGCCCGAGCCACAGCAGCCAGCGGTCGGGATGCAACAGCCCCGGCAGCAACGGCAGGCCGGCTTCGCTCGCCGCCTTGGAGGCGACGCCCATCAGCGATTGCAGATAGTTCTGGGCGAGGATGAAGATAGTGGCGCCGACGATCGCGCCGTAGATCGTGCCCATGCCGCCGATCACCACCATCAACAGAATGTCCAGCATGATCGAGAAGCTGAGCGAGGTGTCGGGGCCGGCATAGCGCAGCCACAGCGCGTTCAAAATGCCGGCGCTGGCGGCGACCAGCGCGGCGAGGCAGTTGGCGTAGGTCAGGTGGAAGACGGTGCGAAAGCCGAGCGCCTCAGCGCGAAAGCGGTTCTCGCGGATCGCCTGGAGCACGCGTCCGAACGGCGAGTTCACGACACGCAACAGAGCGAGGATCATCAGGGCCGAGACGGCGAACACCAGGTAGAAGGTGAGGATGCGGCCGTTGATCTCGAATCCGAACAGGTTCTTGGAGATCAGCACCGTGCCGGGCCGCAGCAATTCCGGCAGCTGGAAGCTGCGCCCGTCCTCGCCGCCCGTCAGCCAGGAGAGCTGCGAAGCCAGCACCTGGAAGGCGGAGGCGACCGCGAGCGTGATCATGGCAAAGAAGATCGCGGCAACCCGCAGCGAGAACAGGCCGATCGCGAGCGCGAGCAGCGCCGCGAGCGGCAGGCCGACGACGATGCCGGTTGCGACCGCGGCCCAGTTCGGGCCCATGCCGTACAGCGCGATCGCGATCGCGTAGCTGCCGATGCCGTAGAACATGGTGTGGGCGAACGACACCGAGCCGGTATAGCCGAGCAGGAGGTCGTAGGAGGCGACGAGCGCGGCGAAGACGCAGATCTTGGCCGCGACGTTCAGCGCCTTGGCGCCCGGGAACAGGAACGGCGTCGCCGCCAGCGCCAGGATGATGACGATGAGGAGAAGCGTGAGCACGCGGCTCTTCGGCGGATCGCCTGACAGGAGCATCATCGGCTGGTCACCGCATAGAGGCCGCGCGGCCGCCACATCAAAATGGCGACCATCAGCAGGATGTTGGAGACGAGGGCGAGTTTCGGCACCAGGAAGCCGCCGTAATTGGCCACCATCGCGACCAGGATGGCGCCGATGAAGCAGCCGCCGATCGAGCCGAGGCCGCCGATGATGACGACGATGAAAATCAGGACGGTGAGGTCGTCGCTCATGGAGGCATGGACCTGCTCGCGATAGAGCGCCCACATCACGCCGCCGAGGCCGGCGAGCGCCGATCCCGTCATGAACACGCCGAGGAACAGGCGGCGGATGCGATAACCGAGCGCCTCGACCATCTCGCGGTTCTCGACGCCGGCGCGGATCAGTAGGCCGAGCTTGGTGCGGTTGAGCACGAGCTGGATCGCGATGAACACCGCGAGGCCGATCAGCATCGCCAGCACGCGGTATTTGGCGATCGCGACGTCGCCGAGGATGAAGGAGCCGCGCAGCGATGTCGGCAGGGGCGTCGGGATGATCTGCGGTCCCCACAGCGCATAGAGCGTCTGCTCGGCGACGATCAGGCCGCCGGTCGTCATCAGGATCTGCTTCAGGTGCTGGCCGTAGACGGGCAGGATCAATACGCGCTCGACGACCAGGCCGAGCGCGCCGGACACCGCCATCGACAGCAGTGCGGCGGGCGCGAGCACCGCGAGGTTGATCCACAGCGAATCCGCCTGCATCGAGGCCGCGAACGGCGCCAGCACGAGGGTTGCCACATAGGCGCCGACGGCGATGAAGGCGCCGTGGCCGAAATTGAGCACGTCCATCAGGCCGAACACCAGCGTCAGCCCCGAAGCCATGATGAAGATCATCATGCCCATGGCAAGACTCGCGGCGGTCAGCGTCAGCCAGGTGCTGGGTGACCCCACCAGAGGAATCATCGCAAGCGCCAGCGCGATCGGCAGCAGGATCGGCGCGAGATCGCGCTTCGGCTTCGGCAGCGGATCATTTGCGGCGAGTTCTGTCACTGATGCGCCTCCAGGCTCAGGCCGAGCAGCCGCTCCTGCAGCGGCACGTCGGCGGCGAGCGCCGCCATCTCGCCGCGATGGACGATGGTGCCGTTGTCCATGACCAGCACGTTGTCGCCGAGCTCGCGGGCGGCAAAGAAATTCTGTTCGACCATCAGGATCGTCGCGCCCTTGCGCTTGATCTCCTTCAGGCACTCGATCAGTGCCATGACGATCGCGGGCGCCAGCCCCTTGGTCGGCTCGTCGATCAGCAGCAGCTTGCGCGGCTCGACGATGGCGCGCGCGATCGACAACATCTGCTTCTGTCCGCCCGAGAGGCTTCCCGCGCGCGACAGCCAGAACCGGCGCAGCGCGGGGAAGAAGCCGAAGATCCAGTCGAGCTGGGTATCGTCGAGCGGCCCGTCGCGCGCCGCCAGCACCAGGTTTTCCTTCACCGTGAGGTCGGAAAACACCGCCATGCTCTCCGGCACGTAGCCGACGCCGAGCCGCGCGATGTCGGGCGTGGCGCGGCTCTCGATGCGCTCGCCTGCGAGCGTGATTTCGCCGCTGGAGGCCTGCCACAGACCCATGACGGTGCGCAGCGTCGTGGTCTTGCCGGCGCCGTTGCGGCCGAGCAGCATGGTGGTCTGGCCCTGGGGGACTGCGAGGTCGATGCCCTGGAGGATGTGGTAGCGGCCGATATGCGTGTGCACGCCGGAGAGTTTGAGCAGATCGGTCATGCGGCACTCTTTGGAGCAACGCCGAGATAGGCCTCCTGCACGATCGGTGAGGCGATCACCTCGGCCGGCGGACCGTCGGCGACAAGTTGTCCGTTGTGCAGCACGATGATGCGGTCGGCGAGCGAGCGCACCACGTCCATCTTGTGCTCGACGAGGAGGATGATCTTGCTCTTGTCCTGCTTGAGCTGTGCGATCAGGTTCAGCACGACCGGCACCTCGTCGATGCTCATGCCCGCGGTCGGCTCGTCGAACATGAACACTTTGGGTTCGAGCGCGATCATCAGCGCGACCTCGAGCTTGCGCTGGTCGCCATGCGACAGCGCAGTGGCGGCGACGCCGCGGCGATTGCCGAGTGCGACCTGGTCGAGGATGGCATCGGCACGGGTGATCAGGTCGCGGCGGACCATCCAGGGCCGCAGCATGTCGTAATGGGTGCCATCAGCGGCCTGCACCGCGAGGCGGACGTTCTCTTCCACGGTGAGGTTCGGAAACAGGTTGGTGAGCTGGAAGGCGCGGCCGAGGCCGGCGCGGGTGCGCAGCGGCGCGGAATGCTGCGTGATGTCGGTGCCGTCGAACAGGATGCTGCCGTGTGAAGCGCGCAGCTGGCCCGAGATCAGGTTGAAATAGGTGGTCTTGCCGGCGCCGTTCGGCCCGACGATGGCGGTGAGCTCGCCGGGGCGGAACGTGCAGGTGACGTTGTTGACCGCGACATGACCGCCGAAGCGGATGGTGAGGTCGCGCGTCTCTAGCGTCAGGGCCATCGGGAGAACTCTGGAATAGGGAAGGATCCTCTCCCCGCACGGGCGGGGAGAGGGGATTCGATATCAGCGCTTGTTGCGGACCGGAACGTCCATGTCCTCGATCTTCAGCTCGCGCACCGGCTCGAGCACGGCCCAGGCGACGTTCGGATCGACCTTGACCTTGAAGTGATACATGCTCTGGAGCGCCTGATGGTCCTCCTTGCGGAACACCATCTTGCCCTTCGGCGTGTCGAACTCCAGGCCTTCCATCGCCGTGATCAGCTTCTCGGTGTCGGTCGACTTCGCCTTGGTGACGGCGGCGACGACGGACATTGCGGCGGCAAAACCGCCCGCGGTGAAGAAGTCTGGCGGCGCGTTGAAGCGCTTCTGGTGCTCGGCGACGAACCAGTCGTTCACCGGGTTCTTCGGGATGTCGTAGTAGTAATAGGTCGCGCCTTCCATGCCGGGCAGGCCCTTGTAGGCCGCGAGCGCCGGCAGGATGTTGCCGCCGGTGGAGAGCTCGATGCCGTAGCGCTTCGGATCCATGTCCTGCAGCTTGGCCAGCGGATTGCCGGCGCCGGCCCAGATTACCCAGATCACCTTGCGGCCGGGCTTGTCCTTGAGAGCGTCGAACAGGCGCTGGCCGACCGCGGTGAAGTCGGTGGTGTTGGTCGGGGCGTATTCTTCCGCGGCGAGCGTCGCGCCGGTCTTGGCGAGCGCCTCCTTGAAAGCGGCGACGCCGTCGCGGCCGAAGGCGTAGTCCTGCGCCAGCGTCGCCACGGTGACGCCCTGCTTGCCGATCGCCACCGCGTTCGAGATCGCGTCCTGCGAGGAGTTGCGCGCGGTGCGGAAGATGTAGCGATTCCACTTCTCGCCGGTAATCTGGTCCGCGACGGCGGGCTCGACGATCAGGATCTTCTTGTTCTCCTCGGCGACGGGAAGAATGGCCAGCGCCGCGGCCGACGAGGTCGTGCCGATCGCGATGTCGGCCTTGTCGTCCTGATAGGCTTCCGCGAGCGCGGCCTTCGACAGGTCGGGCTTGCCCTGGTCGTCCTTGGTGATGACGACGATCTTGCGGCCGTCGAGCGTCATGGTGCCCTTGGTGGCGTATTCAAAACCCATCTGCAGGCCGGTTTCGGTCTGCTTGGCATAGGCTTCGAGCGGGCCGGTCTTGCCGTAGATCAGCGCGACCTTGAGGTCGTCGGCCTGCGCGGAGGTGTTCGCGGCCAGGCCGAGGATGGCTGCCGTGAGAATGAGCGATCGACGCACGATGATTTCCTCCTTGAATGAACTGCCTTGATCACAGCGATTTGCACAAGTGTGCATACATTGCAATTCCACCTTCCGGCGGAGCTTGCACGAGGCGCATGTGACAGTCTCTTGACGTGCGCGTGCCGGATCGTCGCAGGCCGCGATGCGTTCGCGTTAACGATCCTCTGGCTTCACATCAGCCCTTGCGTTTCCTCAGGCTGCCTCAGAGCAAGCCCTGCGCCAGATCCGGAGCTTTGCACGGGAATGCCTGAAAAAGCGGCCGATCATGCGCGAATGCTACAGGCGAGCGCCGATATGGCGGTGTCAGGAGTCCGAGACTCCGGACATGTGCCGTCTCGAAAGTCAGACAGGCGGCGATCCCGACGCCAGTCCGAACTTGGCGAGCTTCTTGTAGAACGTCGCGCGCGAGATGCGCAGCATCCGCGCGGCTTCCGAGATCTGGCCGTTGCTGGCGGCGAGCGCATGTTCGAGCGTCTGCTTCTCGAACTCCGCCTCGGCTTCGGCATAGGGCACGACCGAGCCGGTCATCTGCAGCGCCGGTCCAGGGCCGGCATCCGCGCTGACCGGCAGGATGTGAACGAAATCGTCGCCGGTCAGGCGCCCCGAATCGCTCAGGATCAGTGCGCGTTCCAGAATGTTGCGGAGCTCGCGGACGTTGCCGGGCCAGTCGTAGCGCGCGAGCGCCGACAATCCGCTCGGCGTGATCTTGACATTGAGGAAATCGCCCGAGGCGCTGAAATCCTCGATCAGCCGCGCGCAGATGTCGGGCAGATCGTCGAGGCATTTTCTCAGAGGGGGCAGGTCGATCGAGAGCACGTTGAGGCGGTAGTAGAGATCGGCGCGGAAGGCGCCGTCGCTGACGCGCTTGCGCAAATCCACATTGGTCGCGGCAATGACGCGCACATCGACCTTGCTGATCTTGTCCGAGCCGAGCGGCTCGATCTCGCGCTCCTGCAGCACGCGCAACAGCTTTGCCTGCAATTGCGGCGGCATCTCGCCGATCTCGTCGAGGAACAGCGTGCCGCCATCGGCGATCCGGAACTTGCCCTCGCGTCCCCTGCGGTCGGCGCCGGTATAGGCGCCAGGCGCGGTGCCGAAGAATTCGGACTCGATCAGCGTTTCCGGGATCGCCGCGGCATTGACGCTGACGAACGGCTTTTCCGCGCGCGAGGACGCATTGTGGATCGCCTGCGCCAGCAGCTCCTTGCCGGTGCCGGTCTCGCCGGTGAGCAGCACGGTCACGCTCTGCCGGGCCGCGCGCTTGGCGAACTCCTTGGCCTGCGCGATCGCCGGTGTCGTGCCGACGAAGTCGGCAAGGGTGAAGCGCGCCGCGCGGGCGTTGGACAATTGCCGCCGCGCCAGCCGCAGATCGCTCTCGAGCTGGGTGACGCGGGCAAGCAGCGGCTTGAGACTCTCGAGGTGGTCGTAGAGCACGAACCCGATCGCGCCGATGACGTTGCGGTCCTCGTCCTCGATCGGCATACGCGTCACCACGAGCTGTTCGCCGCCGAGCTCCATGATGTCGAGCAGGATCGGCTCGCCGCTCTCGGCGACGTTCCGCATCAGGCTGTTCGGGATGATCTCCTCGATCGGCCGGCCGATCGCTTCGGTGGTGTGCTTGAGGCCAAGCGACGCCAGATATTTCTCGTTGACGTAGATCACCCGCCCGCCGCGATCGATCGCGATCGCGCCCTCGCACAGATGCTCCAGCCGCTCGAACAGCGTCACCATCGCCCGCGCGCGGACATAGGCGGGATCGCTGACGTCGGGGGAGGAGGGCATGGCGTACCTCAGGGAAGTCCGCCTGTGTATTAGCAAAAGGGCAGCAATTTCAAAGGGGGAAATGGCACGTAAGCAGCTCAGCAATTGCCGTCGTCCCCGGGCGCGAAGCGAACCCGGGACGACGGCGGTACTCGTTGCGCCGTTGTCGCCTTACCGCCGATACCCGCTCGCCCGCGAATAGCCCTGCCGGTTCTGCTGCGTCGGGCGGTTGGACACACCGGGACGGGATTCGCTGGAGGCGGGGGTCGCGAGCTTCAGCTCCTCCAGGAAGATCGGCCGGGCGAAATAATAGCCTTGCGCGTAGCGGATCTTGGTCGCGGCCTGGAGATAGGCCAGCTCCTCGTAGGATTCGAGGCCTTCGGCGATCACGGTCATGCCGAGCGCTTCGCTCAGGGATTCGATCGCGCGCAAGATGCCCTGGCTGCGCGGGCGCTTATGGATGTCGGTGATGAACGAGCGGTCGATCTTGATCTCGTCGGCGGTGATGTCGGCGAGCGCCGAGAGCGAGGAATAGCCGGTGCCGAAATCGTCGATGGAGATGCCGACGCCGAGCTTGCGGAACATCGGCAGGATCTCGGTCTGGAAATGATTCTTGGCGACGAAGGCGTCTTCCGTCACCTCGATCATGAAGCGCTGCGGAAAGCCGGTCTCGTCCAGCGCCCGCGCGAAACTGCGCATGAATTCGGGGTTGCCGGCCTGCTTGGCGGCGACGTTGATGCTGATGGTCGCTTCCGCGCCGAAGCTGTCGTTGATCGGGTCGATCGACTTGACGATCTCGGCGAGCACGAGATGGGTGAGCTCGTCGATCAATCCCAATTCGCCGGCAAGGTTGATGAACGAGCCCGGCGCCTGGATCACGCCCTCGTCGTCGCGCAGGCGCACCAATGCCTCGATGCCGGTCACGGCCTGGGTGCGGATGTCGACCTTGGACTGGAACGCGCAGCAGAAGCGCTTTTCGAGGATGGCGAGCCGCAGCGACTGCTCGATCTTCATCCGCGCCAGCGCCTCGCGCTCCATGCTGGCGTCGAAGAAGGCCGCCGATCCCTTGCCGCTGTTCTTGATGCGGTACATCGCGATGTCGGCGTTCTGGCGCAGCGTCTCGAAGCTGCGGCCGTGGTCGGGATAGAGGCTGACGCCGACGGAGGTGGAGGCGAAGACCTCCGAATTGTCGATGAAGAACGGTGCGGTCAGCCGCTCCAGCGTCGCTTGCATGAATTCGGCGACTTCCTCCTGGCTCTGGATCGGGGAGAGCAGCAGCAGGAATTCGTCGCCGGAGATGCGCGACAGCATGTCGGAATCGCGCAGGTCGCGCCCGAGCCGCTTCGACAGCTCGACCAGCAGCGCGTCGCCGACGGCGTGGCCGTAATAGTCGTTGATGTGCTTGAAATTGTCGACGTCGAGAAAGGCGAGCGCGAACCGCTCGCCTTTGCCGTCGCGCGCGAGCAGGCTGCCGGCGCGATGCTCGATCACGCGCCGCGAGGGCAGGCCGGTCAGCTCGTCGAAATAGGCCGAGCGGAACAGCTGGTCCTCGAAGTTCTTCTGTTCGGTGATGTCGGAGGAGGCCGAGATCAGCAGCTCGCGTCCGGCAACGCGGACGGGGCGATGGGTGGTCAGCAGCACCTGGCGTGCAGCTCCATCCTGGAGCGCTTCCTCGGAGATGACCGCCTCGCCGGACCTCAGTGCCCGCTGGCAGGCTTCCCGGCGCGGCGTCAGATCGGGCGACGGACGGCTGCCGTCCATGCCGAGCTGGGCGGCCGCGACATCGTTAACCAGCAGAAGCTCGCCCTGCGCGTCCTGCACGGTCAGGCCGGCAGGCAGCATTCTAACGATTTCCTTGAGAAATCCGAGCTCGGCTTCACTCGCGCCGGAATATCTGTTGTCGTTCATAGAAGTCATGAATCTTGTTGTTTCAGCGCGCCTTTGCAATGAGCGCGATCTTGCGCAGTTCCCTCTTAGGTTTGGTTAAGGGGTGCGGAGAAATACGGGGGTGTTTTGCGGCGATGCGACGCGCCCGACCCATCGTCATTAACGGAGCGTCAACGCGCGCAACGAAACTGCGAGCGGAGCGCGCGTCTCTTGCGCTCGTGTCGCGCCTAACCGTTCTGCGGGATGCGGCATTGCATGATGCAATGCAGGCCGGTCTTGAGATACGAGACCTCGGACTTGCCGTCGAAAGCCGACAGCGCCGACTTCAGCAGCTTGGTGCCGAAGCCGGGCTCGGAGACCTTGTCGATGCTCGGGCCCTCGGTTTCGTCCCAGGTGACGGTCAGACGGTCGCCGCTGACGGTCCACGACACCTGCAATAATCCGCGCGGCGCGGAGAACGCACCATATTTGCCCGCGTTGGTGGCGAGCTCGTGAAACATCAGGGACAGTGTGACCGCGAGCTTCGGCGGCAGGAACAGCCGGTCGCCGTTGAGCGTGAAGCGGACATGGCCGTAAGGTCCGAGCTCCGCGATCAGGAGATCGCGGATATCGCAGCCGCCCTTGTCGATCCGCGAGATCAGATCGTCGGTTGCGGCCAGCGACCGTAGCCGCGGATCGATCCGGGCCCAGACCTGCGGCTGGTCGTGCAGCACCTGGTGCAGCACGGCGTGCGCGGTCGACAGCTTGTTCTTCAGCCGGTGCTGGAGCTCGTCGACCAGCAGCTTGCGGTATTCTTCTTCCTCGATCAGGCGTTTGGAAATCCGGCGCTGTTCCGCCAGCATCCCGCGATAATGCTCGACGCCCCAGATGGTGAGGGCGGAGACGCCCCAATAAAGGGTCAGCAAGGTGAACCTGGAGCGATCGGCAAGAGCGTCGCTGAAATTGACGACGACGCCGAGCACGCCGCCGACCAGCGCGGTGATGATGCCGATCCGCAAGCCGCCGAATGCGGCGGCAAAGAACACGGCCGGAAAGTACGGGGTGAAGTAGACGTCGGGCCGCACATGCGCGAGACCCCAGCGCGCCACCGTCGCAACCAGCAGGCAGGCGACCGCGAAGCCGAGGCTCAGAGCGAGCGATGGCGCTGCCACGCCCTGCCAGCCCTTGCGGAATTCGTCGATCAGCTTCTCCATGCCCGGCCCGGTTGCGCTATGCGCGCGTAAATCGAGAAAGGAGCGGGAATGTTACGCATGTCGCATGCACAAGCAAAGCTTGCCTTGTCGCAGACCGGCAGGAATAGTGACTGTCGCGGCGCCGAGATCGATCGGCGTCCGCCATTTGACATCAAATCATTCGAAAACAGGAACATTCCATGGGTAGGTTGGATGGCAAGGTTGCGGTGATTACGGGCGCGACGAGCGGGATCGGCCTGCGTACCGCGGAAGTCTTCGTTGCCGAAGGTGCCAAAATTGTGATCGCGGGGCGGCGCATACCGGAAGGCGAGGCGCTGGCGAAGCAGCTCGGGGTCAATTGCATCTTTCGCCAGACCGACGTGACGGTCGAAGCGCAGATGCAGGCGCTGATCGCGCTCGCGGTGGAGAAGTTCGGCCGGATCGACTGCCTGTTCAACAATGCCGGCGGCCCGGCGCAGACCGGGGGCATCGAAGGTCTCGATGTCGAGCGGTTCGACGCGGCGATGGCGACCCTGGTGCGCAGCGTCATGCTCGGCATGAAGCATGCCGCGCCCGTCATGAAGAAGCAGGGTTCTGGCAGCATCATCAACAATGGCAGCATCGCAGGCCGTCTCGCCGGCTTTTCCTCCTCGGTCGTCTATGGCGCGGCCAAGGCGGCGGTGATCCATCTCACCAAATGCGTGGCGATGGAGCTCGGCGAGTCCAACGTGCGGGTCAACTCGATCTCGCCCGGCGCGATCGCGACCGGCATTTTCGGCAAGGCGCTGGGGCTGTCGACAGAGGCCGCCGAGAAGACGCCGGCGGTGATGCGCGATGTCTACAAGACCGCGCAGCCGATCCCGCGCGCCGGCATTCCTGATGACATCGCCCTTGCTGCGGTGTTCCTGGCGAGCGACGAGTCGAGCTTCATCAACGGCCACGACCTCGTCATCGACGGCGCCATCACCGGCGGTCGCAACTGGAGCCAGCAGCAGCAGGGATTGTCAGCGTTGCGCAAGGCGTTTGATGAGGCGTAGCGGATAGGTCTCGAGCCCCGGATGCGGTGCGGCGTGAAGTGCCGCTCCGCAGAGCCGGGGCCCGTCTATCCGCAGCTTACCCTCTGGCTTGCTGGGTCCCGGCTCTGCGCAGCAGCGCAAGCGCTGCAGCGCGTCCGGGGCACGAGAGTTGAGCCCGCGATATCTCTGCAACTTTCGTCATTGCTTCGTCGCTTCGCTCGCAATGACGGCGAGGGCGCCTACACCGCCTTCACCCGCACCCTCAAGCCATCCCGCGGCTTCGGGATCGGCCACATCTGCCAGTCCGGCTTGTAGCCCGGCTCCAGCGACACCTCGATGTTCTGCAAGAAGTGCCGCGCGAAGCATTTTGCCTGCATGTAGGCGAAGTGCAGGCCGAGGCACATATGCGCGCCGCCGCCGAACGGCACCCAGGCGAAGCGATGCCGGTTGCGCTGGGCTTCCTCGGTGAAGCGCAAGGGATCGAAGCGATCCGGCTCCGGCCAGATGTCCTTCATGTGGTGGGTGTAGAGCGGATTGACGCCGACCGCGGTGCCGGCCGGAATCGTAAAACCCTTGAAGGTGAAATCGCGCATCGCGCGGCGCGGCATCGACGGCACCGGCGGCTTGATCCGCAGGGCCTCCTTGAACGCCATCTCCGACAGCGGCATTTTTTCGAGGTCGTCGAAGCTGCTCGGCGAACCCGGTGCGAGCCCCAGCGCAAGAACCTCCGCGCGCAATCTATCCTGCCAGTCCGGATTGGCGGCGAGCTCGCCGATGAAGGAGGTCAGCGACGAGGTCAGCGTGTCGTGCGCCGCCATCATCAGGAAGCTCATATGGTCGATGATGTCCTGCTCGGACAGCAGGGCGCCATCCTCGTGGGTGGCGCGGCAGAGCTGCGAGAACAGATCGTCGCCGCCGTGATTGCCGCGTCGCAGCGGGATCTGCTCGCGGAAATAGGCGACGATGCGCTTGCGTCCCTTCACGCCGGCCGCCATCTGCGTGCCCGGCAGCGGCCGGCGGATCGGGGCGACGGCGGCCGCGACCATGTCGACAAACGCGCGGTTGATCTCGTCGACCTCCGGCCCGATATCGGCGCCGAGGAACGACGCCGCGGCGAGGTCGAGCGTGAGCTGCTTCATCGCCGGATAGAGCTTCATCTCGCCAGGCTTCGCCTTCCACTGCGCGACGCGCGCGGCGATACCGTGGTCGAGATCGCTCAGGTACGACTTCATCGGCCCCGACTTGAACGCGACCGACAGCGCCTTGCGATGCAGCCGGTGCTCGTCGAAATCGAGCAGCATCAGGCCGCGCGGAAACAACAGGCCGAGCACCTTGTTCCAGCCATGCGTCGAGGAGAACAGCTTTTGCTGGTCGAACAGCACGAGCTCGTTGGCTTCGGGGCCGAGCAGCACGACATTGGTCTCGCCGAAAATATGGGTGCGGTAGACCGGGCCGTATTTGGCGCCGTTCGCCTCGATATGTCCCTTGGGGTCGGCGAGCACCTGAAAGGTCTTGCCGATGATCGGCCAGCCCTCGTCGCCGGGGATGTGCGTCAGCTCGTTGCGCCTGGGTGCGGTGAACGGAAGCGCAGGGGCGACATTCTGCATCGACATGACGATTGCTCCGGTTGACCGACCGAACAGGCGCGCGAACACAGATGACTACGGCCCGCGCCAGCTGACTGGGGTCAGCATAGCACAGGCCGGCATGTCTTTCTTGTGAACGTCGTTACAAGCGTAATTCCGACGAAGCCTACCGCTTCGCCGCTTCCTTCTGCAAATCCGGGGCGTTGACGGCGGGAATGGCGACGCGGCCGGCGCCGGTCACCTTCAGGGCCTCTGCAGCCTTCTCGTTCTCCATGATCTTCGCCATCACGGCCTGCCCGGCGCGTTCGAAGATCGCGCGGTTCTCGATCACGAACTTTTGCGACTTGCGCAGTCCGTCGATATAGCCGTTGATCTCCGGCACGACGTAGCGCGCCACCAGGTCCCAGCTTCGGCGGGTATTCTCGGGGTTGGCCCAATCGTGCACGAAGCCGATCACGGCGCCGACGCCGCCCGACACCTGCATCACGTTCTTGATCATCTTGACGAGGTCGTCGGGCGTGCCGATGACGGAGGCCGCACCCTCGACGAAAGCGGTCTTGTCCACGGCCTCGTCGGGTGAGGCGAACGCGGTCAGGCCCGGCCGCTGCAGCGTGCCGACATTATATTCGTTGTGCCAGCGCATCAGGCCGGCGCCGGCTTCGCGGCGGGCCTGCTCGCGGGTCTCGGCGAGGTGCCAGGTCAGCAGCACGCGCCAGTTCGCCCGATCCACCTTGGTGCCGTGCTTCTTGGCGGCGTCCTCGGCGAACTGCCATTGCTGTTGCAGCGACATCAGGCCCTGCGTCGTCATCGAGCCCAGCGAGATGATGCCGATGCCGTACTTGCCGGCGAGCGTCATGCCAGAGGGCGAGATTTGCGAGGCCACCACGAACGGCATCTCCTCCTGCAAGGGCAGGATCTGGAGTGCGGCGTCATTCATGGTGAACCAGTCGCTCCTGGCGGTGACGCGCTCGCCGTTGAACAGGCGGCGGATCACGCCGATCGCCTCGTCCTGGCGGTCGCGCTGCGTCATCGGGTCGATGCCGAGCGTGTGCGCGTCCGACGCCAGTGCGCCGGGGCCGGAGCCGAAAATGGCGCGGCCGCCGGTCATGTGGTCGAGCTGCACCATGCGCTGGGCGACGTTGAAGGGATGATGATAGGGCAGCGACACCACGCCGGTGCCGAGCTTGATCCGCTTGGTGCGCTCGCCGGCCGCGGCCAGAAACATCTCGGGCGAGGCGATCATCTCCCAGCCGGAGGAATGGTGCTCGCCGCACCAGAACTCGTCATAGCCGAGCGCGTCGAGCTGCTCGACCAGGTCGAGATCGCGCCGGAACTGGAGCATCGGATGTTCCCCGATCGGGTGATGCGGGGCAAGGAAGGCTCCGAACTTCAGGCGCGCCATGGCGTTCTCTCCGGCTGAATTTTCTGTTTGTTGAGGTGGCGAGGCTACGTGCTGGCGATAGCGAAGGCAATCGCGCGGTGTCCCGCGCGGCGGAATGCAGGCATGCGCAGCGAAGACCACTCTCTTCTCTTTCTCCCCATTCTTGCGTGCAGACGCTTCCACACCGTCATGGCCGGGCTTGTCCCGGCCATCCACGACCTTTGCGGCGCTACGAAGAACGTGGATGCCCGGGACAAGCCCGGGCATGACGAGAAGAGGGCGAGGAGAAGATTACCGCGTCATCCTGTTCCACGCATCCAGCCCGGCGATCTTGTACGCCTCCGCCAGCGTCGGATAGTTGAACGTGTTCTGGATGAAATAGTCGATGGTGCCTTTGAGGTTCAGCACGGCCTGGCCGATATGGATCAGCTCGGTGGCGCCTTCGCCGAGGATGTGCACGCCGAGCAGCCGGCGCGTCTTGGTCGAGAAGATCATCTTCATCATGCCGCTGTTCAGCCCCATGATGTGGCCGCGCGAGGTCTCGCGGAAGCGTGCGATGCCGACCTCGTAGGGAATGCCACGCGTGCGCACCTCTTCTTCGGTGAGTCCCGTCGTCGATATCTCCGGCACCGAATAGATGCCGTAGGGGAAGAACTCCGGCGGCGCGAGCGGCTCCATGCCGAGCGCGTGGCAGGCGGCGACGCGTCCCTGCTCCATCGAGGTGGAAGCAAGGCTCGGAAAGCCGATCACGTCGCCGGCGGCGTAGATGTGCGGCACGCTGGTCTGCAAGGTCACGGGATCGACCGAGATGCGGCCGCGATGGTCGACGACGATGCCGGCGGCCTCCAAGTTGAGCCGATCGGTGGCGCCGACGCGCCCGGCCGCGAACAGCAGCATTTCCGTGGTGACGTGCCGCCCGTCCGACAAATGCGTGACGATGCCACCCTGCGCAGTCTTCTCGATCGAGTTGACCTTGGCGCCGAGCCGCAGCGCGACGTTGCGGTCGCGCAGCTCGTGCACGAACTCGTCGATCAATTCCTTGTCGATGAAATCGAGGAAGGTCGGCCGCGGTTCGATCAGGGTCACCGGCACGTCGAGCGCGCTGAAGATGGTGGCGTACTCGACGCCAATCACGCCGGCGCCGATCACGGCCAGGCTGCGCGGCAGCTTTGCCAGCTCGATGATCTCGTCGCTGTCGAGCACGGTGGTGCCGTCGAACGGCACGTAGTCGGGGCGGAACGGGCGCGTGCCGCAGGCGATCAGGATGAAGGCGGCCGACACCACCTTTACCTCGCCAATTGAGCTCGTGATCTCGACCTCGTGCGGTGAGACCAGCCGCGCCTCGCCATTGGCGGTGCGCACCAGATTGCGGCTGAACTGATGCTCGAGTACCTCGACCTCATGGTCGAGCGTCTTCTGAAGACGGATCATCAGGTCGCTCGCCGCGATGTCCTGCTTCACCTTGTAGGAGCGTCCGTAAAAGCCGCGCTCGCGCCAGCCGGAGAGATTGAGCACGGTCTCGCGCAGGGTCTTTGAAGGAATCGTCCCGGTATGGACCGAGACGCCGCCGACCCGTCGGCCCTTCTCCACCACCAGCACGGCCTTGCCGAGCTTGGCACATTGCACCGCGGCCCGGCGCCCCGACGGGCCCGAGCCGATCACCACCATGTCGTAGTCGTACATCCGGAAAACTTCCGAGCCCGCAAAACCAGCCGGAATTGCCATGCAGCAATCGGGCCAAAGCGGCAAGTCCTACCTCGGAGGTAATCGCGCCAATGACGCCGATCTGCGAGTTTTGCGCGCAAATAAATCGCCGAAGGCTCGCGCGAAAATGCATCAAACCGTCACAAAACAAGTCGATTCGGCGCGCCGCTGGGGCGTGCTGGCGATCGTCGTCGCTGCGCAGTTCATGTTCGGCGTCGATGCCTTCATCGTCAACGTCGCCATCCCGACCATCGCGGTCGATCTGCATGCAACGCCGGCGCAGATCGAGTCCGTCATCGCGATCTACCTGATCGCCTACGCCACGCTGGTCGTCACCGGCGGCCGCCTCGGCGACATCCACGGCACGAAGAACGTCTTCCTGGCCGGCGTGCTCGGCTTCACGGTGACCTCGCTGTGGTGCGGGTTGGCGCAATCGGGCGCGGAGCTGATCATCGCACGGCTGGCGCAGGGCGCGACTGCAGCGCTGATGGTGCCGCAGGTGCTGGCGACGCTGCATCTGCTCTTCACCGACGAACAGCGCAGCCGCGCTTTCGCCATCTACGGCATCGTGCTCGGGCTTGCGGGCGCCGCAGGCTTCCTGCTCGGTGGTCTCCTGGTCACGATCGACCTCGCCGGTACCGGCTGGCGCTCGGTGTTCTTCGTCAACGTGCCCTGCGGCCTCGTCATTGCGGCCGCCGCCTGGCGCATCATGCCGTCAGTGCCGCGCCGGGCCGGGACCCGGCTCGACATCAAGGGGAGCATGGTGCTGTTCGCGGGGCTGTTGTGCCTGATCGGACCGCTGCTGTTCGGTCACGATGTCGGCTGGGCGCCGTGGCTATGGGCCGTGATGGCGGTCGGCGGCGCGATCCTTGTCGCGTTCGTGCAGCTAGAGCATGCGGTGGCGCGCGCCGGCGGCATGCCGCTGATCGATCTGACGCTGCTGTCCGACACAGCCTTCCTGCGCGGGCTCGGCGCGGCGTTCTTTTTCTTCGTCGCCAATCTCTCGTTCTATCTCGTCATGACGCTGTTCATGCAGCGCGGCCTGAAGATCCCGCCGCTCGCAGCCGGCATGGCCTTCATTCCGCTCGCACTGGCTTTCGTGGTCGCGTCGCGCCACAGCGGCACGCGGGCGCGCCATCGCGGGACCAAGGTGTTGATCGAAGGCTGCATGTTGCAGATCGCGGGCCTCGCCGCACTCGCGCTGGTCACGGGCTATATCGATGCGCCGGCGCCGATCCCGCTCGCACTCGTCATGATCATCTTCGGCTACGGGCAGGGGCTGGTGATGGCGCCGCTATCCGGTGCGGTGCTCTCGACGGTGAAGCCTGTCGCGGCAGGCTCGGCGTCCGGCATTTATGGCACGACAGCGCAGATCGGAAATGCGGCCGGAGTGGCCGCAATCGGCGCGGCGTTCTTCGCGGTTGAAGCGTTGCAATCGGCGCGCGCAGGCTTCTTCGTTTCGCTCGCCGCGTTTGCGGCGTTAATCACGATCTGCGCCGCATTTCTGGCGTGGATGCGCCGCGTCTCTGCACGAAGTTGAGGCATTGCGGTTAATTCATGCGTATTCCTGCGGATTTTTGCGTGATTTCGGGTGATAGACAGCACACGGGCTTTTTATTTTGCACCGCAGCAACTATTTGGTTTGGGTGAACGTTGAACGTCGCCTGCCAGGAGTTGCCGTGTCGCTTGCCAAAAATCTCGCTCTCTTGAGACATCTGCCAAAGGTGGATGGTCTGCGCCTTGCCGAATTCGGCCGGAGCGCGGACGTATCCAGCCCGTTGGAAGAAGTCACGGGCTTCGGCGACAATCCCGGAAACCTGCGCATGTTCGCGTTCGTGCCGGCGCAACTGCAGAAGCCGCGTGCGCTCGTCGTCGTGCTGCATGGCTGCGGCCAGACCGCCGCTGCTTACGATCTCGGCGCGGGATGGTCGACGCTCGCGAGGCATTACGGCTTCGCGCTGGTGATGCCCGAGCAGCAGCGCGTCAACAACGGCAACACCTGCTTCAACTGGTTCAATCCGGAAGACACCGCGCGGGACGGGGGCGAGGCGCGGTCGATCCGCGAGATGATCGCGCATATGGCCGAAGCACATCGCATCGATCCCAAGCGCGTCTTCATCACCGGTCTCTCCGCCGGCGGCGGCATGGCGTCGGTGATGCTCGCGACCTATCCGGAAGTTTTTGCGGCCGGTGCGGTGATCGCCGGGTTGCCCTATGGCATCGCCTCCAACCTGCGCGAGGCGCTCGACGGCATGTTCCATTCGCCGGCGCGGCCGGAGCGCGAGCTCGGCGATTTCGTGCGGCGCGCCTCGAACCATCGCGGGCCGTGGCCAAAGATGTCGGTGTGGCACGGCAGCGCCGACCGCACCGTCAATCCCGGCAACGCCAGCGAGATCGTCAAGCAGTGGCTCGATTTGCACGATCTGCCGGCCGTGCCGATGGCGGAGACCATTGTCGACGGCTATCCGCGCCAGGCCTGGTGGAACAAGGACGGCGAAACCCTGGTCGAGTCCTACGCCATCACCGACATGGCCCACGGCACGCCGCTCGGCCTCGCCGATAATGATCAGCGTTACGGCATCGAAGGCGCGTTCCTGATCGAGGCCGGTATTTCCTCGTCGTACCACATCGCAAAGTTCTTCGGCCTCACCGGCTGGATTCCGGACGCGGCCGGGAGGAAGGCCGTGCCTGCGACGTCGAAGCCGGCGCTTTCACCCGCGCCGCATCTCGCCCGCTCGATCCGCGCCGCCGTCGCCGAAGAGCCGGCCGAGCCGAAGCGCGAGGCGGCGCGCGGCTTCGATCTCGGCCAGATCATCACGCGCGCACTGACCGCCGCGGGATTGATGAAGTAGTTCGTCGCTCGATAAGCGACGGCTACGCCGTCTGATCGATCCATTCGATCGGCGCCACCGTCACCTCGCCGCCGGCGACCTTCCGCGTCATCTCCTGATAGGCCTTGAAGAAGTCGCGCGATTGCAGCGCCTTTTGCGCGGCCTCGTCGGTGACGCTGGCGAGGTGGAAGTAGCTGGCGTCGTCGCGGTTCTTCAGGACCCGATAGCCGATCCGCCCCTTCAACTCCGGATCGCCCTCGATCGCCTTGATGAAGCGGCCGATCTCCTGGTGCCAGGCTTCCGTCGTGCCGTTCCTGAATTCGTACCTGATCATGAAGTGCTTCATGTGACGCTCCCTGTTCGTCTGGTGCGCCATCATCTGCGCCTTGCAGGCGATCCTGCAAGTATGGACAAAATTGATAGTATGGACTTTTTCGACGTTGTTCCTATCCTTATCGCATAGCGTTTTCGAGCGAAGTGGATACCGGTTCGCGTAAAGAAAACGCGTCAAAACAAGAATCGCTGGCTGCGTATGGAGGAGGCGACATGACAAGGGCAACCCCGGCGCGCACCTGTCCGGTTACGGCCTTTCAGAAGATGATCAGCGGCAAGTACAAGCTCCGCATCGTCTGGGACCTCAGGGACGGTCCGCGGCGCTATGGCGAGATCAGGAGCGGCCTGTTGCGCGGCATGGCCGGCAGCGCCGAGATCACCCCGCGCGTGCTCAGCCGCGAATTGAAGGCGCTGACGCAAAGCGGCCTGATCGACCGCAAGGATTTTGGCGAGGTGCCGCCCAAGGTCGAGTATCGCCTGACCCGCAAGGGCAAAAGCTTCGTGCCGGTCGTCGCCGCGATCCGCGACTGGGGCGAACGCAACCTCAGTGACACCGCGGCGTTGGCGGAGGCCGCCGAGTAGAGCATGATCCGGAAAAGTGTGAAGCGGTTTTCCGAAAAGATCATGCTCAAGTAAAAGGCTACATCTCGCCGGTGATGAACGGATTGGTCATCCGTTCCTGGCCGATGCTCGAGCCGGCGCCGTGACCGCAGATGAAGCCGACGTCGTCGCCGAGCGGCAGGAGCTTGGTCTTGATCGAGTTGATCAGCGTGGCGTGACTGCCGCCGGGCAGGTCGGTGCGCCCGACCGAGCCCGCAAACAGCACGTCGCCGACATGGGCAAAGCGCAAGTCCTTGTTGAAGAACACCACGCTGCCGGGCGAGTGGCCCGGGCAGTGCAGAATGTCGAACTGCAAGCCGCCGATCGACACGCTGTCGCCCTCGTCGAGCCAGCGGTCCGGCGCGAAATTGCGCACCTCCGTCATGCCGAAGCGCGCGCCGCTCTCGACCACGTTGTCGAGCAGGAATTTATCCGCGACATGCGGCCCCTCGATCGGCACCTTCAGCGCATCGCGCAATTCGGCCGCGCCGCCGACATGGTCGATATGGCCGTGGGTCAGCCAGATCTTCTCCACGGTGACGCCGGTCTGCTTGATCGCGTCCAGAATCTTCGGCACGTCCCCGCCGGGGTCGATCACAACGGCCTTCTTGCCGGGCTCGTCCCAGATGATGGTGCAGTTCTGCTCGAACAGCGTCACGGGGACGATGATCGCGCCGGCCTTGGCTTGCTGTGATTCTTGGGTATTGTTTTGCTCGGTCATCGCGCCACAATGCCGATTTTTGCCATGCCGCCAAGCAAAAGATTTGTGTCTAGACCCGGGAACAGCCGGTCGTCACACGGCCGTCCCAATTGGCCTGCTGGTTTGAACCGGGGCGTTCCTTTCGCGTTTTCTCGCGCAGGGTAGATTAGTGAGTGGTATTCCGGCCATGGCTCAGGGCGGCGACAATTGGTGGCGCGACGGTATCTTCTATCAGATCTACCCGCGCTCCTTTCAGGACACAGACGGTGACGGCGTCGGCGATCTCGCCGGCATCTTGCGCCGGCTGCCTTACGTGAAATCGCTTGGCGTCGACGCGATCTGGCTGTCGCCGATCTTTCCCTCGCCGATGGCCGATTTCGGCTACGACATCTCCGACTATACCGGTATCGATCCGCTGTTCGGCACGATGGCGGATTTCGATGCGCTGCTTGCGGCTGCGCATGACAACGGCCTGAAACTGATCCTCGACCTCGTGCCGAACCACACATCAAGCCAGCATCCCTGGTTCGTCGAGAGCCGGTCCTCGCGCGACAATCCCAAACGCGACTGGTACGTCTGGCGCGATCCGGCCGCCGATGGCGGTGTCCCGAACAACTGGCTGTCCGAATTCGGCGGCAGCGCGTGGGCTTTCGACGAGACGACAGGTCAATATTACTACCACGCCTTCCTTGCCGAGCAGCCGGACCTCAACTGGCGCAATCCGGATGTCCGCGCGGCGATCTACGACGCGATGCGGTTCTGGCTGGAGAAGGGCGTCGACGGCTTCCGCGTCGACGTGATCTGGCACCTGATCAAGGATGCCGAATTCCGCGACAACCCGCCGAACCCGCATTACGTCGAGGGCCGGCCGCCGAACGAGAAGATCCTGACGCAATACTCCACCGACCAGCCGGAGGTGCATGACGTCATCGCCGAGATGCGGCGCGTCACGGACGCGTATCGCGACCGCGTGCTGATCGGCGAGATCTATCTGCCGCTGCACCGGTTGATGGCCTATTACGGCAACGATCTCACCGGCGCGCAGATGCCGTTCAACTTCGCGCTGCTCTCGACGTTCTGGAGCGCGCGCTCGATCGAGACAATCGTCGAGGATTACGAGAAGGCGCTGCCGAAGGGCGCCTGGCCGAACTGGGTGCTCGGCAATCACGACCGTCCGCGCGTCGCAAGCCGTGTCGGGCCGGAGCAGGCCCGCGTCGCCGCCATGCTGCTGCTGACGCTGCGCGGTACGCCGACGCTCTATTACGGCGACGAGATCGGCATGCATCAGCTCGCGATCTCCCCTGAGGACGTGCGCGATCCCTTTGAGAAGAACGTGCCCGGCATCGGCGTCGGGCGCGACGGCTGCCGTACGCCGATGCAGTGGGACTCTTCGCAGACCGGCGGCTTCTCCGGCGTAAGGCCATGGCTGCCGCTGCCGGAGGACCACATCCACGACAACGTCGTCAATCTCGAAGCCGATTCGCGTTCGATCCTCAGTCTGTACAAGCGGCTGATCGCGTTGCGAAAGGCATCTCCGGCGCTGGTCGCAGGCGACTATCACCCGATCGCCGCGCAAGGCGATCTCCTGATCTATCGCCGCGAGGCCGAGGGCACCGCGATCATCGTCGTGCTCAATCTCGGGCCCGACCCGATCGCCGTGACCTCCAGCGCGATCCGTTTCGGTAGCGAGATCTTGCTGTCGACGTTTCTGGATCGCGAGGGCGAGAGGCTGGAAGGCGTGCTGGATCTGCGCGGCAACGAGGGCGTGGTGGTGATGCCGCCATACATGTAGCGTCGTCCCGGGGCGCGCGTAGCGCGAGCCCGGGACCCATAACCACAGGAAGTCGTTTTGTGACGACTTGGAGTTGACGGCTCGCGCCACACCCCTCCCTGTGGCTATGGATTCTCAGATGCGCAATTGCGCATCATAGCTCGCGCTTCCGCGCGCCCCGGAATGACGGATGGAGTGTCCGCGCCTGCCGGAATCGGCTAAGCTCCCCCCATGGACAGCACCGCCCGCAACATCGCCCTGGTTCCGCCGCCCGATCGCCGCCAGTCCGAGACCGCGCTGGCGATCGCGCGCGGCACGGCGCGGCTGCTGCGCTCGCTCGGCTTTACCTGCATCAGCGAACTGCCGCTGCCGTCGGGCCGGCGCGCCGATCTGGTGGCGCTCAACGAGCGCGGCGAGATCTGGATCGTGGAGATCAAATCGTCGGTCGAGGATTTGCGTGCCGACCAGAAATGGCACGAATACCGCGCCCATTGCGACCGGCTGTTCTTCGCCTTCACGCAGGATCTGCCCTGCGAGATCTTTCCGCAAGACACCGGCCTGATCATTGCGGACGCCTATGGCGCGCACATGCAGTGCGAGGCGCCCGAGCACAAGATCGCCGCTGCCACGCGCAAGCAGATGACGGTGCGTTTCGCGATGGCGGCAGCGCTGCGGATCAACCGTCTGGTCGACCCGCAGGGCCACGCGGATTTTTGGGAATAGCGGCGCGGCGAACGCGGACGCCGTAGGGTGGGCAAAGCGAAAGCGTGCCCACCATCCAAGCCGATCAGGATTGGAGTAGAAGCGGTGGGCACGGCGCTACGCGCCTTTGCCCACCCTACGAGACCGTTACCGCGGCGCGCGCTTCGCCAGAATCCGCTGCAACGTACGACGGTGCATATTCAGCCTGCGCGCCGTCTCCGAGACGTTGCGGTTGCACATCTCGTAGATGCGCTGGATGTGCTCCCAGCGGACGCGGTCGGCGGACATCGGGTTGGTCGGCAACTCGGATTTCTCCGAGCTGGTCGAGAGCAGCGCGGCGACGACGTCGTCGGCATCCGCGGGCTTCGACAGATAATCGATCGCACCCATCTTCACGGCGGTCACGGCGGTGGCGATGTTGCCATAGCCGGTCAGCACGATCGCGCGGGCTTCGGGGCGCTTCTTCTTCAGCGCGGAGACGACGTCGAGACCATTGCCGTCGCCGAGCCGCAGATCCACGACGGCGAATGCGGGCGCGGCCTTGCCGATCTGCGCGAGGCCATCCGAGACGGTGTCACACGACGTCACCGCAAAGCCACGGGTCTCCATCGCGCGCGACAACCGCTCCAGGAACGGCTTGTCGTCCTCCACGATGAGAAGCGAGCGGTCGGTCTGTTCGTTCAGTTCGGCGATGGCGTTCAAGGTGTTGTCCTCTCTCTGCACATCCACATATGGCGTCGCAATCAGGCGGTGCCAAGGCCGCAAATAGTCGATCGGCCCTGCTGTGCGACGCAAGGTCGCGGCCTATCCTATTGTTTCTTCGAGCGTCTCGATAGTCTCAAAACGCTCTCTCGGCCAATTGATGTGAACCACAGCACCGTGTTCCGGAAAGGTCCGGTTGGTAAACGAGACCTTGGCCCCGGTGCGTTCCAGCAAGGTGCGCGCGATGAACACGCCAAGCCCGAGCCCACGCCGCTCGCCGCCGCCGTCATCCAGATTGCGCCGCCGCGACAAATAGGGCTCGCCGATCCGGTTAAGGATATCAGGCGGAATGCCCGGGCCGTCGTCGGAGATCACGAGCTCGATCGTGTCCTTGTTCCACCATGCATTCACCTCGACGGTGGTGCGGGCGAAGTCGACCGCGTTCTCGACGATGTTGCCGACCCCGTAGAGGATCGCGGGGTTGCGCGAGCCGATCGGCTCGGCGAAGGCCGCCACCGCGATCCGCACCTTGATGTCGACGCCGAAATCGCGGTGCGGGGCCACCACCTCCTCGATCAGCTCCGACATTTTCATGCGGTCGAACGGTGCGCCTTCCGAGGAAAGCTGGGTGATCTTGCTCAAGATGTCGCGGCAGCGCTGGGTCTGCTCGCGCAGGGTCTTCAGATCGGCGGCGAAACTCGGGTCCTTCACCGTCTTTTCCAGTTCGCGCGAGATCAAGAAGATGGTCGCGAGCGGCGTGCCGAGCTCGTGCGCGGCTGCGGCAGCCAGGCCGTCGAGCTGGGTCAGATGCTGCTCGCGTGTCAGCACCAGCTCGGTCGCAGCCAGCGCGTCGGCGAGCTTGCGCGCCTCCTCCGTCACCTGGAACGAGTAGAGACTGGTGACGCCGATCGCGAGCACGATCGAGAGCCAGATGCCGATGAGATAAATCGGCGGCAGCACCAGCGGATCGTCGGAATCCCAGGGCAGCGGCAGATGGAAGAAGAACAGGACCGAAGCACAGGCCACCGCGAGCAGGCCGAGGCCGAAGGTGAGGCGGGCCGGCAGCGCCGTGGCCGAGATCAGCACCGGCGCGAGGAACAGGAACGAGAACGGGTTCTGCAGTCCGCCGGTGAAGAACAGCAGCCCCGCCAGCTCCACGATGTTCAGCGCCAGCAGTCCGGCCGCCTGCATCGGCTCTAGCCGTTGCAGCGGATTGGACACGGTCTGTAGCGCCAGGTTGAGCGCCGCCGACAGCGCGATGATGCTGACGCAGGGGACGATCTCGACGTTGAACTCCAGCCCCTGCGCCACGATGAAGATCGCCGCGAGCTGGCCGAGCACCGCCAGCCAGCGCAGCCGCAGGATCGTGTCCAGGCGGATATGCCGCTGTGCGTGGCGGAAGTCGGTATCGGCAGTCTCAGTCATCTCGGCCAATGTGGCGGTGCCTTCTCGGTCACAAACGCGGGGCTCGCGGAACCACCCGGATTACAAGCCTTGCGCTATCCGCTGCAATAGCAGAAGAACGGCTAGCATGACCGGGAACGACAAAGCTTCAAGTCCGCCGACTGTCGCGGAGCGCGGCTCCTCTGCGGCCATTGCGGTCGATCACCTCGTCAAGGTCTACAAGCAGACCCGCGCCGTCGATGATATCTCCTTTTCGCTGCCGCGTGGCAGCATCACCGGGCTTCTGGGCGGCAACGGCGCCGGCAAGACCACGACCATCGCGATGATCATGGGCCTGGTGCTGCCGACCTCCGGCCGCGTGCAGGTGCTCGGGCATCGGATGCCGGAGGAGAGCGCGGCGGTACTGGGGCGGATGAATTTCGAGAGCCCCTATGTCGACATGCCGATGCGGCTCACGGTGCGGCAGAACCTCACCGTGTTCGGCAAGCTCTACGCAGTGAAGAACGTCTCCGATCGCATCGCCAGGCTGGCCGACGAGCTTGATCTCACCGAATTCATCGACCGCGCCAACGGCAAGCTCTCCGCCGGGCAGAAGACCCGCGTCGCGCTGGCGAAGGCGCTGATCAACCAGCCCGCGCTTTTGTTGCTGGACGAGCCCACCGCCTCGCTCGACCCGGATACGGCCGACTGGGTGCGGGCGCATATGGAGCGCTATCGCAAGGAGAACAACGCGACCATCCTTCTGGCTTCGCACAACATGCTCGAGGTCGAGCGTCTGTGCGACCGCGTCATCATCATGAAGCGCGGCCGCATCGAGGACGACGACACGCCGGAGGCCATCATGGCGCGCTACAACCGCACCACGCTGGAGGAGGTGTTCCTGGACGTCGCGCGCGGGCGGGTGAACGGTGCGAAGGAGGCGGCGCGATGACCGAGCTCTCCCTCCACCGCGGCATTTCCATCCATCGCATCGGCGCGATGATCCTGCGCTACTGGTATCTGTTGATGTCGTCCTGGCCGCGGCTGCTCGAGCTGCTTTATTGGCCCGCGCTCCAGGTCATCACCTGGGGCTTTCTCCAGCTCTACATCGCCGAGAACGCCAATTTCTTCGCGCGCGCCGGCGGCACGCTGATCGGCGCCGTCATCCTCTGGGACATCCTGTTCCGCGGCCAGCTCGGCTTCTCGATCTCGTTCCTGGAGGAGATGTGGGCGCGCAACATCGGCAACCTCATGATGAGCCCCTTGAAGCCGATCGAGTTTCTGCTGTCGCTGATGATCATGAGCATGATCCGGCTCGCGATCGGCGTCATCCCGATGACGCTGCTCGCGCTGTTCCTGTTTCACTTCAACGTCTATGCCCTCGGTCTGCCGCTGATCGCGTTCTTCTGCAATCTGATCTTCACCAGCTGGGCGGTCGGCATCTTCGTCTCGGGGCTGGTCTTACGAAACGGCCTTGGCGCCGAGAGCATCGTCTGGACCCTGATGTTCGCGATCATGCCGCTCGCCTGCGTCTACTATCCCGTCAGCGTGCTGCCGGCATGGCTGCAGTACGTCGCCTGGTCGCTGCCGCCGACCTATGTGTTCGAGGGAATGCGGGCGCTCCTGATCGAACAGACCCTCCGGATCGATCTGATGTTGCGTGCGTTGGCCATCAATGCGGTGCTGCTGGTTGCATCTTTTGGGGCATTCCTTGCCCTTTTGCGGAGCGCCAAGAAGCACGGCTCGCTGCTCTCGAGCGGTGAATAATCTCACTTTCCCGTGGATTCAGGCTGATTTAGCCGTTCCGGCTCCGTAGATGTACGGAACCATGCATTGACGCAATATTACGCATTCGGCAGTATGTTGCGATGCGAAGAGGATTTTAACGATGCCTATTGGTGAGTTCGGCGGCGCGCCGCCCCTGGCGGCCGAAGGCAGTCCGGTCCTGACGACGCCGATGTACTGGATGTACGAGATGGGGCAGGCCTCTCTCAATCCGGCGCGTGCGGTCACCGATGCGACCAAGCTCCTGTTTCAGAATCCCCTCAATCCGTGGGCGCGCACCGAGGTCGGCAAGTCCGTCGCCGCGGCCTGTGAATTGTTCGAACGCACCACGCGCCGTTACGGCAAGCCGGAATGGGGCCTCAACGACACCGAGGTCAACGGCATCCGCGTTCCCGTCGAGGTCCGCTCGGTCTGGGAAAAGCCGTTCTGCAAGCTGCTCTACTTCGATCGCAAGTTCGCCCGTCCCTTGCGCAGCCCGCAGCCGCGCGTGCTGATCGTGGCGCCGATGTCCGGCCACTACGCGACGCTGCTGCGCGGCACGGTCGAGGCGTTCCTTCCGGCGCATGAGGTCTACATCACCGATTGGGCCGACGCCCGCATGGTGCCCCTGAGCGAAGGTCGCTTCGATCTCGACGACTACATCGACTACGTCATCGAGATGCTGCACGTCCTTGGCGGCAACACCCATGTCATGGCGGTGTGCCAGCCCTCCGTTCCCGTCGTTGCCGCCGTCTCGATCATGGAAGCGCGGCGCGACCCCTTCGTGCCGACCTCGATGACGCTGATGGGCGGCCCGATCGACACCCGCCGCAATCCGACCGGGGTGAACAAGCTCGCCCAGGAGCGCGGCATCGACTGGTTCCGCAACACCGTCATCACCAAGGTGCCGTTCCCGCATCCGGGCATGATGCGCGACGTCTATCCGGGCTTCCTGCAGCTCAACGGGTTCATCAGCATGAACCTCGACCGGCACATGGACGCCCACAAGCGCCTGTTCGCCAATCTGGTGAAGGGCGACGGCGACCTCGTCGACAAGCATCGCGACTTCTACGACGAATATCTCGCGGTGATGGATCTCTCCGCCGAGTATTATCTGCAGACGGTCGACACCGTGTTCGTGAAGCACTCGCTGCCGAAGGGCGAGATGACCCATCGCGGAACACGCGTCGACCCCTCGAAGGTCACGCGGGTGGCGCTGATGACGGTCGAAGGCGAGAACGACGACATCTCCGGGCTCGGTCAGACCGAAGCAACGCACACATTGTGCAGCTCGATCCCCGATCATCGCCGCGTTCATTACGTCCAGAAGGGCGTCGGGCATTACGGCGTGTTCAACGGCTCGCGATTCAAGTCGGAAATCGTGCCGCGCATCCATGACTTCATGGTCTCGGCTGCGAATCCGAGCTCGTTGCAGGCTCTTGCGGCCGAATAAACGCGTTTTTCGGCTTTCCCGCTGAAAATCGGCGCCCCGTCGGAGGTTCCGGCAGGGGCTGGTTCCCTCCAGATTCGCGGTATTTAGGTAGCCTTATAGGAGTGAGTCCCACCTCAGCCCTTGGGGGTGCCGCATGCGTCCAGCGGGGGCGAAAAAACCGGGTTCCAACCCCAGTCTGTAGGGTCTCCCGGACGCTAGACCGCTGTATATTGGGCAAATGATTTGTTTTTGCGCCGAGCGCTTTCCCTGGCGGCGGTTATGGCAGAATCCGGGCGCCCTCCTGCCCCCCGGACTGACAGACATGGCCACTCGCGCACTCCTCTATCGACGGCCCCACGAGCCGAAGACCCTGGTCATCACCCATGGATCGCAGTTTTTTGCGATTCGATTGCGCCGGCACCGCCGTGCGCGCCGCTACACGCTCAGAATTCATCCGAGCGATCGCGAAGCCATCCTCACCATCCCGCCGCGCGGCACGCTGGCCGAAGCCAAGGACTTCGCGCAGCGTCACGGCGCGTGGATCGCTGCACGTCTCGGCCGTTTGCCGAAGGCTGCGCCGTTCCAACCCGGCACAGTGATACCGCTACGCGGCACGCCCCATCGTATCGTTCATCGTGCCGGCACGCGCGGCACGGTATGGACGGAAGTGCGCGACAGCGGTGAACGCATTCTCTGCGTCGCCGGCGGGGTCGAGCATGTCGACCGCCGCGTCAGCGACTTCCTCAAGCGCGAGGCGCGCCACGATCTCCAGCGCTCGGCGGAGGCCTATGCCGTCGAGCTCGGCGTCAGGGTCAAGCGCCTCTCGATCCGCGATCAGTCGAGCCGTTGGGGCTCCTGCACCTCGGCCGGCTCGCTGTCGTTCTCCTGGCGCCTGATCCTCGCGCCGCCCTACGTGCTCGACTACCTCGCCGCGCACGAGGTCGCCCATCTCGTCGAGATGAACCACTCAGCGCGGTTCTGGCGCGTCTGCGGAAAGGCCTGCCCGTCGATGGAGCGCGCCAAGAAGTGGCTCGATACGCACGGCAACGACCTGCACCGCTATGGGGTCGAGGATTGATCCTCGTCGCAGACTAGGCCTCGCTGCTAGCCCAACACTCACTGTCGTCGCCCGGCTTGACCGGACGACCCAGTATTCCAGAGGCGGTTATTGTTAAGCCGAGAAGCCGCAGCGTACTGGATTCCCCGCTTTCGCGGAGAATGACAGCGGAGGACGGGGCGACATCAGTGCGTCTCGTGCCACGCTTTCCGATTTCCCCGAACGACTGACCCATCGGACTATCTAAGGCGAGCAGCTCTCGTCGCGCGACATCGCGGACGCTGAACGCCGGCGATAGCTGCTCGTTGTTCGGCGTCAGCCGGGATGATCTTGCTTGATGTGCTTTGACTCGTCGCCCGGATGCCGCGCGTCCTCAGACCATCTCTCAGGTCAGGCGCTGATATCTGCGCTTGTCCCCGGCTGCGCGCGCGAGGCGAGATAGGACGATTGCAGTTGCACGGCGGCCTTCGGGCCCTCGGCCAGCATCGCCTGGAAGGCCGCGTCGAGTTGATCGCGACTATAGGTCGCAGAATGGCTCTGACGCGGTGTCCATTGCGATTGCTTGATCGCGGTGGATGCTTTTTCGACGGTACCGCCAAGCAGCTTGGCGTAATTGTCGGCTCGCCATTGCGCCAGATCAGGTCCACTCAGACCGGGAGGATCCTCGAGCTTGCCGATCTTTGCGGCCGCCGCGTTGGTCATCGTCGAGGACCCGCCATTGTACAGTGTGGCCACCACTTTGCCGTCAACCTTCACCTGGGCATAGGTGTTCTCAGGCGCATCGTCCGAGACGGCCGGTTGAGTCGCGTTCGCGCCGTGGGTCATCAGCCAATTCGTTGCCATCAGGTCGCGCAGGACCGGGTTATCAGCCACCGAGATCGGCTTGGCGCCTTGCAGCGGCTTGAGTTGCGATACGCTGATTCCGGGGCTGCTGGTCGCAGCGTCAGTTGCAGTCGACGCCTCCGGCTGGAGATCTGATGTCGTTGTCGCGTTGGAACCGGACGTTGATGCAGGACGCAGATAGGGCAACGCCGCGCTGGATGGACCTGTAATCATGGAACGCTCCTTCCCACTAAACCCGAGTCTTTTGGACTCAACCTAAGAGAGCAATTCCTGGGCCGATGTCGGAGCCTTGAAGAGACTGGTGTTTTGGCGTTCAGGGATATTTCGGCATCGGTAAATCTTGCCGTCTTGGGCAGGACTTGTTGGGCAGGACTTGTTGGGCAGGACTTGCCGAAGCCGTGGCGCGATGTCAGCCGGAGCAAACGCTGCTGGCCGTATCCATCACTGTCATCGCCCGCGAAGGCGGGCGATCCAGCACGTCGCGGCAGCTGCTTTGAATCTCGACGCCTCGGCGTACTGGATTCCCCGCTGGAGCCTGTCATCGGGCTCGCCGAAGGCGAGACCCGGTGGCGGGGAATGACAGTTGTGAGTAGGGCGACGTCAGCGCGCTTTGCGCGATCCCCGCCATAGTTCGCGACGATTGCGCGGCACGCTCGATTTGTCCCGCCGGATCAAACGTTTCCTACAACCCACCGCGCGGCGCGCCTGATACCACCGGCTACTGTGCATGGGGTTGTTTTCGCGTTTTTCGTTTTGAGGCCCTGGGGACCTCAGCTCAAAGCTACCGATTTCCGCCGAACAGCCGGTCCATCAGCCAGCCGTCGAGGCCTGCTGCGGCTTCCGGCCGCACATTGGCGCGCGTCGGAGGCGGGCGATAGCCGCCACTGCTCGCCGGTGCCGGCCCCGGCGCTGTCGTCGCCGTCGGCGGCGACACCTGCGATGCCGCCTGCGCGAGGTTCGAGAGGCCCCAGCTCGCTTGCGAGTTCGGCAAGGCGGCCACCGGCACGCCCTCGTGCGCCGTGCGCATGAAGCGGGACCAGACTTCGACGGGCAGGCCGCCGCCGGTCGCCTTCTTGGTCGGCGAGTTGTCGTCATTGCCGAGCCAGACGCCGGTGACGAGGTTGGCGGTGTAGCCGATGAACCAGGCGTCGCGGTAATCCTGGCTCGTACCGGTCTTGCCGGCCGCCGGCCAGCCGGGGATCTCCGCCTTCTTGGCGGTGCCTGATATCAGCGTCTCCCGCATCATCGTGTTCATCATGCCGACATAGCGCGGGTCGATCACCTGGTTGCGCTCTTCCGCTTGCCGCATGTAGAGCAGCTTGCCACTGAGCGTCCTGATCCGCGTGACGACGTGCGGCGCCACCGCGAAGCCGCCATTGGCGAAGGGGGCATAGGCGCCGACCAGCTCGACGACCGAGACTTCGGAGGTGCCGAGCGCGATCGAGGCATTGGGCTCGAGTTTCGAGGAGATGCCGAGCCGGTGCGCGGTGCGCACCACGTTCTTCGGCCCGACCTCGAGACCGAGGCGGATGGCGACGGTGTTGAGCGACATCGCCAGCGCCTGCGTCAGCGTCACCGCGCCGAAATATTCGTGGGTGTAGTTCTCGGGTTTCCAGCCCTTGACCTCGATCGGGGCGTCCTGGCGCACCGTGTCCGGCGTCAGCCCCTGCTCGAGCGCGGTCAGGTACACGAACGGCTTGAACGAGGAGCCCGGCTGGCGCTTCGCAGTGACTGCGCGGTTGTACTGGCTGTCGGAATAGTTCCGCCCGCCGACCATGGCGCGTACCGCTCCGTCGGGCGTCATCGCCACCAGCGCGCCCTGGCTGACATTGAACTTGACGCTCTTGGCCGCGAGCTCGTCGATGATGGCGGCTTCCGCCACGCTCTGCAGCTTCGGATCGATCGTGGTCTCGACCTTGATGCTCTCGTCGATCTGGCCGACCAGATCGTCCAGCACCTCGCCGATCCAGTCGGCGACGTAGTTGAGCGTGCCGGCTCCGGCCGGCTTCACGTTGTAGGAGGGGTGGCCGATCGAGGCCTGCGCCTGTGCTTCGGTGATGAATTTTGCATCCGCCATCGCCGCGAGCACGATCTGCGCGCGCGCTTCCGCGCCTTCCGGATTGCGGTTCGGCGCCAGCCGCGACGGCGACTTGACGAGGCCCGCCAGCATCGCGGCTTCGGCGACGGTGACGTCCTTCGCCGACTTGCCGAAATATTTCTGCGCCGCGGCCTCGACGCCATAGGCGCCCGAGCCGAAATAGACGCGGTTGAGATAGAGCTCCAGGATCTCGTTCTTGGAATGCTTGCGCTCCAGCCAGATCGCGAGCTCCGCCTCCTGCAGCTTGCGCGCCATGGTCCGCTCCTGGGTCAGGAACAGGTTTTTCGCGAGCTGCTGCGTCAAGGTCGAGCCGCCCTGCGAGACGCCGCGATGGAGTACGTTGGTGACGAGGGCGCGCAGGATGCCAATCGGGTCGATGCCGAAATGCGAGTAGAAGCGGCGATCCTCGATGGCGATGAAGGCCTTCGGCAGATAGGGCGGCAGGTCCTTCAGCGAGACGTTGGCGCCGGCCATCTCGCCGCGCTGCGCCAGCATGCTGCCGTCGATGCCGACGATCTGGATCGTCGGCGGCCGCTTGGGAATCTCCAGCGACTGGATCGGCGGCAGATGGGCGCCGACATAGATCACGACGCCGATCACCGCGATCATGCCCCACAGGCTGAGCACCGCACCCCAATAGACGAGGCGGCCGAGGCTGAAGCCTCCGCCCGATTTCGACCGGCGCTTGGCGCCGCTGCGGCCGGCTTGTGCCTTCCGCTCGCGCGGCGGCTCGTCGCCGGCATCCTCGCTCTTGCGCTTGGCGGATGATTTCGTTGATTTCTTCGGCTTGTCCTCGCCGCCGGGGACGCGGTCGGCCGCGGTCAGGCGCAGATCGGCGAGCGCAGCAGGCAAGCCGAACAACGGCTCCTTCCGCCCACCCTTCTTCTTTCCCCACGCCATACGCAAAACGCCCGGTCAGTCCGCCCCGTCGCACGCTACCGGTCGCTGTTTAAGGCCCGGTTACCCAGAGCTTAACGCGCGATTAGGAGGTGCGGCATTCGCCTGCCGCAGTTCCGCTCGCCCGGCGGCAGAGCTAGGATCGCCCGCATAAAACAAGAGGGAACCGGCATGGGCCATATCGATCCGAGCAAGGAGATTTTTGCGCAGTTCCGGGACAACGACCGTCCCGGCCCGATCCACATGCTGAACCTCGTGCGCTTGCGCGAAGAGGCGGCCTATCCCGACGGCCGCAAGGCGAGCGGCGCGGAAGCCTATGCGGCCTACGGCCGCGAGAGCGGCCCGGTGTTCGAGCGCCTCGGCGGCCGCATCGTCTGGCAGGGCAAATTCGAGCTGATGCTGATCGGCCCGCAAGAGGAGCGCTGGGACCATTGCTTCATCGCCGAATATCCAAGCGTCGCCGCCTTCGTCGAGATGATCCGCGATCCCGTCTATCGCGAAGCGGTGAAGCATCGCCAGGCCGCGGTGGAGGATTCACGGCTGATCCGGCACGCGGTGCTGCCGGTGGGGAAGAATTTTGGGGAGATACCGGAGTAGATGTCTCTGCGCGCATCTCCCTCCGCCGTCATGGCCGGGCTTGACCCGGCCATCCACGCCCTTGCCTTGCCGCTCCAAGAACGTGGATGCCCGGGACAAGCCCGGGCATGACGTCGTTGAGGCAGTTGTTTCCGAGAACTAATCGATCGGGCCGGCATCCTCCAGGATCGGGCCGAACAGCTCCCAGCGCTCGCCGTTGAACTTCATCATCTGAAGCTGCTTGTTGACGCGGTAGTCGGTCGCCGAGGTGTTGGCCTTGATACCGGGCAGCGCGATATCGCTGGTGACGTCCTTCAGCGACGCCGCCTGCTTCATGACGTTCTCGCGCGTCAGGTTGTCGCCGCATTGCTTCAACACATGGACCAGGAGCTGGGCTGTGCCATAACCATAGGTGTTGAAGTTCGAGTCCTTGTCGCCGTCAGGATAGTACTTCGCCATGAAGTCAAAATACTTCTTCAGGCCGGCGTCGTCCTTCCAGGTTGGATCGAGCGGTTCTTTACCGTAGTTGACGCTGATCAGGCCCTTGGCCGCATCAAGGCCTGCCGGCTTCAGCACCGCGCCGACCGAGGTGGCGTTGATGTCGACGATCTGGATCGGATGCCAGCCCATTTCGGCGATCTTCTTGATCGCCTGTGCGGCCTGCTTCGGCGTGGTGGCGCTGAAGAACAAATCGGCGCCGGCGTCCTTGATCTTGAGGATCTGCGAATCGACGGTCGGATCGGAGACCTCGTAGGACGCTTCGGTCACGATCATCTTGGCGGCTTTGTCGCCGAGGCCGGCCTTGATGCCGTTCAGATAGTCCTTGCCGAGGTCGTCGTTCTGATAAAGCACGCCGATCTTGGCGGCCGGATGCTGCTTCAGAATGTACTGGCCGTAGATTCGGCCTTCGACGAAGTAGTTGGGATTGTAGCCCATGGTCCACGGAAAGTTCTTCGGATCGGTGAACCTTGAGGCGCCGGTCGCCGCGAACAGCTGCGGCACCTTCTTGGAATTGAGATATTTCTGCACGGCCGCGTTCACCGGCGTGCCGATGATCTGGAAGGTCAGCAGCACCTCGTCGCTCTCGACGAGCTTGCGGATCTGCTCCACGGCCTTCGGCGGCGAATAGGCGTCGTCATACTGGATCAGATTGATCTTGCGACCATTGATGCCGCCCTGGTCGTTGATCATCTTGAAATAGGCGGCCTGGGTCTTGCCGATCGACGAATAGGCCGACGCAGGTCCCGAGAACGGCATGGTCTGTCCGACCTTGATCTCGGTGTCGCTGGCGCCCGGATCATATTTTTTCTGGGCACTGGCCGTGGTGACCGACAGCGCCAGGGTCAGCGCCGTTGCCGCGGCCAGATGCAGCATTCCATTCCTCATTCGCAATTTCCTCAGTTTGTTATTGCCGATGATCTGCCCGGATGCTCTTGCGCACAGGACGTCACCGCTGAGTGCGATTGTGGATGAGGCGTTGCTGCAACGCAAGGTGGGTGGAGACGCGCAGTTCGTAGGGTGGGTCAGCCTTGCGGCTGCGCGAAGCGCAGTCCGCCAGGCGTAACCCACCACTTCTGTTGCCGCGGATGTCGAAGAGGTGGATTACGCCGAGCAGATGCGCTTTGCGCATCTGCAGGGCTAATCCGCCCTACGCAGTGACTAACCCGCCGGGCCGTTGTCCTCGATGATCGGGCCGAACAGCTCCCAACGCTCGCCGTTGAACTTCATCATCTGCATCTGCTTGTTGACGCGATAATCGTTCGGTCCGGTGTTGATCTTGATGCCGGGCAGCGCGAAGCTCGGGGTGAAGTCCTTGATGTTGGCGACCTGCTTCATCACGTTCTCACGCGACAGGTCGTCGCCGCACTGTTTCAGCACCTGCGTCAGCAACTCGGCGACCGAATAAGCATAGGTGTTGACCGTGTTGAGCTTGTCGCCTTCGGGGAAATACTTGTCCATGAAGGCGAAGAACGCCTTCACGCCCGGATCGTCCTTCCACTGCGGATCACTCGGCTCCTTGCCGTATTGGGTCGAGATGATGCCCTTGGAGATGTCGAGGCCGGCCGGCTTCAGCGTCGCCGAGATCGGGCTCGCATTGATGTCGAGGATGTGCACCGGCGTCCAGCCGAGCTCGGCCACCTTCTTGATGGCCTGCGCCGCGAACTTCGGCGTCGAGGCATCGTAGAAAAGATCGGCGCCCAGCGACTTCAGCTTGACCACCTGTGAGTCCACCGTCGGGTCGGTGACCTCGTAGGACACCTCGCCGACGATCATCTTGGCTGCCTTGTCGCCGAGGCCGCTCTTGAGGCCGGCGAGATAGTCGCGGCCCATGTCGTCGTTCTGGTAGAGCACGCCGATCTTGGCATTGGGGTGATTGGCGAGAATGTACTTGGCGTAGATGCGTCCCTCGGACACGTAGTTGGGATTGTAGGCGATGGTCCAGGGATAGTTCTGCGGGTCGTTGAAGCGTGCGGCGCCGGTAGAGGCCAGCAGCTGCGGGATCTTCTTGCCGTTGAGATATTTTTGCACGGCGGCGTTCGCGGCCGTGCCGATGATCTGGAACGTGAACAGCACCTCGTCGCCTTCGACGAGCTTGCGCACCTGCTCGACCGTCTTCGGCGGCGAATAGGCATCGTCATACTGGATCAGATTGATCTTGCGGCCGTTGATGCCGCCCTGATCGTTGATCATCTTGAAGTAGGCGGCCTGGGTCTTGCCGATATTGGCGTAGACGGAATAGGCGCCGGAGAACGGCACGGTCTGGCCGATCTTGATCTCGGTGTCGCTCGCGCCGGTGTCATATTTCTTCTGGGCGAGGGCTTGGCTGGCGGAGAACGCGAAGGCGAGCGCCGCCGTGGCAGCTATGAAGGCTCTGCGATTGCTCATGTTGGGTTGTTCCTCCTGACGGAATTTCCGGTCGACGGTCTTTTCCCGTTGATTGCAACGGTCGCCATCGCTGCCGGAGAGTGTGGAGGAAGGTCCGGCGCCGCGCAAGGATCGCGACGCTGCGCCGTAGCGTCTCAGGTCAGGAGAATCAGGTCAGAAGCAGCGCAACCAGCGCGATCGCCGCCGGCAGCGCCTGCACGAGCAGGATGCGGGTGCTGACGGTCGCCGCGCCGTAGGCGCCGGCCACGATCACGCAGAGCAGGAAGAATGCCTTGATCTGGAATGCGAAGGCCGGGTTGCCGTGGACGAGGCCCCAGATCAGGCCGGCGGCGAGGAAGCCGTTATAGAGCCCTTGGTTGGCCGCCAGCACCTTCGTGATCTCGGCCTTTTCGGGCGTATTGCGGAATGTCTTCAAGCCAAGCGGCTTGTCCCAGAGAAACATCTCCAGGATCAGGAAGTAGGCGTGCAGTGCGGCGACCAGCGCCACCAGGACATTGGTGATCAGAATCAAGTTGAGCCCCCCAAAGCGTCAGCTTTCGGGTGGACGTTAGCACGGCCGGCATGGCAAGTGCGATGGCGTGTTTCGATGGCCTGGTGTCGCAATGCCCGCTCGATCAACCAAACCGCCTGAACGATTCGGCCTCGATCGCCTGACGACGCCAATCGGGATCGCGCTGCTCGTCACCGATGCCGAGGGCGCCTTGCGTGCACTCGACTGGGAAGACTACGAGCACCGCATGCGCGAGCTGTTGCGCTTGCAATACGGCGCCGTGGACCTGGTTGATCGGTCCGCGCCGGCGGCGATGAAGACCTCGCTGTCAGCATATTTCGAAGGCGATCTCGGCCAGCTCTCGGGCGTCGCATGGCGCATCGCCGGCACGCCGTTCCAGCAGAAGGTCTGGACCGCGTTGGCAAAGATCCCGGCCGGCACCACGATGGGCTATGGCGCGCTGGCCGCAAGGATCGACATGCCGAAAGCCATTCGCGCCGTCGGTCATGCCAACGGCTCCAACCCGATCAGCGTGGTGCTGCCCTGTCACCGCCTGATCGGCGCGGATGGCTCGCTGGTGAAATATGGCGGTGGGCTCGAGCGGAAGAGGTGGCTGCTGCGGCATGAGGGGGTGGAGGTCTAGAGGCGTTGCGCGCCAACCTCTCTCCTCGGTCATTCCGGGGCGTCGCGCAGCGGCGAGCTATGGTGCACAATTGCGCACCTGAGAATCCATATCCACCAGCCGGGGTTATGGATTCCGGGCGTGTCCTTCGGGCCATCCCGGAATGACGAGAGGAGAGAGCCGCACTCGAACGGTAGACCTCACGCCGCCGGTGCAGCAATCGCCTTGTCGCCGGCCATCACGTGGGTCAGCGCGCTCTTGATTGCGGACTGGCGCGTCGGCGCGTTGATCTGCGCGCCCAGGAGGTCGGTGACGTAGAACACGTCGCGGGCACGCTCGCCGAAGGTCGCGACATGGGCCGAGGCGATGTTGAGGTTGAGCTTCGAGATCGCGGTGGTCAGCTCGTAGAGCAGGCCGGGGCGGTCGAGGCCGGACATCTCGATCACGGTGTAGCGGTCGGACCATTGGTTGTTGATGGTCACTTCCGGCTCGATCGTGAAAGGCCGCGCCTTGCTGCGCACGGTGCGCCGCGCCACCACTTCGGGCAGGCGCAGCTTGCCTTCCAGCACGTCCTCGATCATCTCGCCGATGCGCGTGGCGCGCCGGCCCTCGTCCTCGTCGCGGTCGTATTCCCTGGAGATCGAGATCGTGTCGAGCGCGCGGCCGTCGGTCGTGGTGTAGATCTGCGCGTCGACGATGTTGGCGCCGGCCGAGGCGCAGGCGCCGGCGATGATCGAGAGCAGCCAGGGATGATCGGCGGCGAAGATCGTGAGCTCGGTGACGCCGCGCACCTCGTCGAAGCCGACATTGATCGCGAGCTTGTGGCCGGCCTGTTCGCTGGAGCGGACGAAGCGGGCATGGCGGATCTTGCGCGGCAACTCGACCTTGAGCCAATAGGCGGGATAGTGCCGGCCGATATAGGCATCGAGCTCGTCCGCCGGCCACTCGGCGAAGGCCATGCGGAATTCGGCGTAGGCGGCCGTCAGGCGCTTGCCGCGGTCGACTTCCGAGAAGCCGCCGGTCAGCACAGGTTCGGTTTCATAGTAGAGCGAGCGCAGGAGCTGCGCCTTCCAGCCGTTCCACACGCCCGGGCCGACGCCGCGGATGTCGGCGGTGGTCAGGATCGTGAGCAATTTCATCTGCTCGACCGATTGCACCACGGCGGCGAAATTCTCGATCGTCTTGCGGTCGGAGAGGTCGCGCGATTGCGCGACCGTGGACATCGTCAGATGCTCCTCGATCAGCCAGGCCACGAGCTCGGTGTCGGCCGCGCTGAAGCCGAGCCGCGGGCACAGCCGGCGCGCCACCTTGGCGCCCGCGATCGAGTGATCCTCCGGCCGTCCCTTGGCGATGTCGTGCAGCAGCGTCGTGATGTAAATCACCGCACGGTGCTCGGGCCGGATCTTGCGGAAGAGATCGCTGGCGAGCGTGAACTCCTCGATGCCGCCGCGCTCGATGTCCTGCAGGAAGCCGACGCAGCGGATCAGATGCTCGTCGACGGTGTAGTGATGATACATGTTGAACTGCATCATCGAGACGATCTTGCCGAAGGCGCGGATGAAATGGCCGAGCACGCCGGTCTCGTTCATCCGACGAAGCACGATCTCGGCGTTGTCGGAGGTCAGGATCTCCATGAACAGCCGGTTGGCTTCCGGGTTCTCGCGCAGCTGCGCGTTGATCAGTCCGAGCGAGCGCGTCACGTCGCGCATCGCGTCCGGATGGAAGGCGAGGTTGTTCTTCTGCGCCAGGCGGAAGATCCGGATCAAATTGACCGGATCGTGCTTGAACACGTCGGGCGCGGCGACGTTGATGCGGTTGTTGTCGACGAGGAAGTCGTCGCTGTCGGGGACGCGGCGCTTCGCGGGGGCGGGGCGCAACCGCGCCATCATCCGGCTCAGCACCGGCGCGGGCTTGGCCTGCTGGTCCTCGAGCTTGGCGCAGAGGATGGCGGTGAGGTTGCCCACTTCCTTGGCGACCAGGAAGTAGTGCTTCATGAAGCGCTCGACGTCCTGCATGCCGGGATGCGAGGTGTAGCCGAGCCGGACCGCGATCTCGCGCTGGAGATCGAAGGAGAGGCGCTCCTCCGCGCGGCCGGAGTAGAAGTGCAGATTGCAGCGCACCGACCAGAGGAAGTCGGCGCAGCGGCGGAAGGTGCGATATTCCTGCGCGTCGAACACGCCGCGCTCGACCAGCTCGTCGGTATCACGGACACGGTAGACGTATTTGGCGATCCAGAACAGCGTGTGCAGGTCGCGCAGGGCGCCCTTGCCGTCCTTGACGTTGGGCTCGACCAGGTAGCGCGACTGGCCGCCGCGGCGGTGGCGCTCCTCGCGCTCGGCGAGCTTTGCGGTGACGAATTCGGACGCCGTGCCCTGCACCACGTCCTTGTCGAAGCGCGCGACCAGTTCGTCATAGAGCGGCTGGTCGCCGGTCAGGAAGCGCGTTTCCAGGATCGCGGTGCGGATGGTCATGTCGCCGCGCGCCTGCCGGATCGATTCATCGACCGAGCGCGTGGCGTGTCCGACCTTCAGCCCCATGTCCCAGAGACAGTAGAGAATGGCTTCGGCCACCTGCTCACCCCAGGCGGTCTGCTTGTAGGGCAGGATGAACAAGAGATCGATGTCGGATTCCGGCGCCATCAGGCCGCGGCCATAGCCGCCGGTCGCGACCACCGCCATGCGCTCCGCGCCGCTCGGGATCGGCGAGCGGTAGAGATGCCGGGTCGCCGCCGAATACAGGATGCGGATGATCTCGTCCTGCACGTGGCACAGCCGCTCGGCGCAGCGCCTTCCGTGACGGTCCTTCAGCAGGATCGCCTGCGCCGCGGCGCGCGCCGCGATCAGCTCGGCCTTGAGCAATTGCGCCATGGCGGTGCGGAACGTGTCCTCACGTCCCTGATGCTTCTCGGCGAGCGCATCGACCGCGGCGGTGATCCGCGCGGTGTCGAAGCGATCGTCCACCTCGGCCTTGTGCTCAGTCGCGACGCTGTCCATGTCTCACCGGATATAAGAGGTGACAGGCGCTGTCACCCGCCATTCTCTGGCAATAGTCGTTCCATGCTGGAAAAGGCCGGCCTCGGGCAAAATCGTTCTCGGCCGAGGGGCTTTCGGGATAGCGATTTTCTCGTTGACCTCTAGAAATAACTCATTGAAAAACAATGAAGTTTTTGAGGAGGCTGGGCATGACCGGGATTACACGACGCATTCTGTTGGCGGGGGCTGTTGCGCTCGCCATGACCCCTGCGGCACGGGCGGCGGATCCGCTCAAGGAAATCCGCATCGACTGGGCGACTTACAATCCAGTGTCGATGGTCCTGAAGCAGAAGGGGCTGCTGGAAAAGGAATTCGCCAAGGACGGTATCAGCATCATTTGGGTGCAGTCGGCCGGCTCTAACAAGGCGCTCGAATTCCTCAACGCCGGCTCGATCGATTTCGGCTCGACCGCGGGCTCGGCGGCGCTGGTGGCGAAGATCAACGGGAACCCCATCAAGTCGATCTACGTCTATTCGCGTCCCGAATGGACGGCGCTGGTGACATCAAAGGATTCCAAGATCGCGAGCGTTGCTGATCTCAAGGGCAAGCGCGTCGCGGTGACGCGCGGCACCGATCCGCACATCTTCCTTGTGCGCGCGCTGCTCGGTGCAGGCCTGACTGAGAAGGACATCACGCCGGTCCTGCTCCAGCACGCCGACGGCAAGACCGCGCTGATCCGCGGCGACGTCGACGCCTGGGCCGGCCTCGATCCGATGATGGCGCAGGCCGAGGTCGAGGAAGGTGCGCAACTGTTTTATCGCAAGGCGGATGCCAACACCTGGGGCATCCTCAATGTGCGCGAGCAGTTCTTGAAGGACTATCCGGACGCCGCCCGCCGCGTGCTCGCGGTGTATGAAGAGGCGCGCAAATATTCGCTGGCGAATTACGATGATCTCAAGAAGACCTTCATCGCCGTGACCAAGCTGCCGGACGCCGTCGTCGACAAGCAGCTCAAGGAGCGCACCGAGCTCACCCACAGCCGCATCGGCGCACCCCAGCGCGAGTCGATCCTCGCTGCCGGCCTTGCGCTGCAGCAGGCCGGCGTCGTCGACGCCAAGGTCGACGTGAAGGCGACGCTGGATGCCTTGATCGACGACCAGGTCCCGCTGCCGACGAACTAGTTCTGCGCAAGAGGCAGGCGCGCGCAACAAACTCCGCTGTCGTCCCGGGGCGCAGAGCGAGCCCGGGACCCATAACCACAGGGCGTGGTTTGGCGCGAAGGCCGTCAATTCGGGTCCCCGTAACCATATCGCCCTGTGGTTATGGGCCCCGGATCTACGCTTCGCTTGTCCCGGGCGACAACCGAGATTGCCGCGCGCCCTTGCATTCCCCGACCAGACGCGCTTCCTACCGGCCATGATCTCCGACGCGCCAGTGCTGCAACAGACCTCAGAACCGGCCGAAAGCGCCGCCGCGCCCTCGCGGCTGTCGCGTTATGCGCGGCCGTTGCTTGGAATCTTGCTGCCGCTCATCCTCGCGCTCGGCTGGGAGCTGGTGGTCTGGTCCGGCTGGTCCAACGGCCGTCTGGTGCCGCCGCCCTCGCGCGTCTTTGCGACCATCACCGAGCTCGCCCGCTCCGGAGAGCTGGTCCGCCACATCGCCGCGACGCTATGGCGGGTCGGTCTCGGCTTCGCCTTCGGCGTGATCGCGGGCACCGTGCTCGGTGCCATCTCCGGCTATTGGTCGTTGGCGCGGCGGCTGCTCGATCCGACCGTGCAGGCGCTACGTGCGATCCCTTCGCTGGCCTGGGTGCCGTTGTTCATTCTCTGGCTCGGCATCTTCGAGACCTCCAAGATCGCGCTGATCGCGGTCGGCGTGTTCTTCCCGGTCTATCTCGGCGTGATGGGCGCGATCCTTTCCGTCGATCGCAAGATCGTCGAGGTCGGCCGCACCTTCCGTCTCTCCGGGTTCGCCATGATCCGCCGCATCCTGCTGCCCGCGGTGCTGCCGGCCTATGTGGTGTCCTTGCGTGTCGGCCTTGGTCTGGGCTGGATGTTCGTGGTGGCGGCCGAGCTGATCGGCGCCTCGGAAGGCCTCGGCTATCTCCTGCTCGACGGCCAGCAGCTCGGCAAGCCCGCGCAGATTCTGGCCGCGATCGTGATCTTCGCCATCCTCGGCAAGCTCACCGACTGGCTGATCGAGGTCGGAGCCGCGCCGTTCCTTCGCTGGCAGGACGCCTTCGGGCGCGCGAAGGGAGCGTAACGCGATGCTGGCGCTCGACCGGGTCAGCAAGACCTATCCCAACGGCGTGCAGGCGCTGGCGCGTTTCTCCGCCGAGATCAAACAGGGCGAGATCGTCGCCATCATCGGCGGCTCCGGCTGCGGCAAGTCCACGCTGCTGCGCGCCATTGCCGGCCTCGATCGCGCGAGCGCAGGCACGGTGACGCTCGACAGCGAGGCGATCAGTTCGCCGCACGCAAAAATCGGCATCATCTTCCAGGAGCCGCGGCTTTTGCCCTGGCTCAGCGTCGCCGACAATATCGGCTTCGGCCTTGCCGATCTGCCCGCGACCGAGCGGCGCGAGAAGGTGGCGCGCGCGCTCGCCCGCGTCGGGCTCGCTGACAAGGCGCAGGCCTGGCCGCGCGAGCTCTCGGGCGGGCAGGCGCAGCGCGTCGCGATCGCGCGTGCGCTGGTACCGCAGCCGGAAGTGCTGCTGCTCGACGAGCCGTTCTCCGCGCTCGACGCCTTCACCCGCAGGGATCTCCAGGATCATTTGCTCGACCTCTGGGCCGACACGCGGCCGACGCTCATCCTCGTCACACATGACGTCGACGAGGCCGTGGTGCTGGCCGACCGCGTGCTGGTGATGCGGCCGCGGCCGGGCCGGCTGTTCGACCAGATCGAGATCAATCTGGGCCGCCCGCGCGACCGCAATTCGCCGCTGTTCGAGAATTTCAAGCGAAGTGTGCTGACGTCACTCGACCGTTCGCTCGACCGCAACGTGCCCGACCGTGACGCAACCCAGGGTCCCGGTCAGGCCATGTGGTGGTGACATTTTCTCTCTGAGCCGGTACATCGAGGGACGATTTTTCCGGGAGAGAACAAGATGGACGCCGCAGCACTGCGCCAGATGCAGGCCCCGATCAAGGAACGCTACAAGACCGATCCCAAGACCGCGATGATCACGCTGAAGGCCAAGGGCTCGACCGACAGCGAAGGCATCGCCTGCAAGGTCGAGACCGGCCGCGCCATCGCAATGGCTGGCCTGCATCCCGCGACCGGCGGCTCCGGCCTCGAGCTCTGCTCCGGCGACATGCTGCTGGAAGCCTTGGTTGCCTGCGCCGGCGTCACGCTGAAATCGGTCGCGACCGCCATCGAGATCCCGCTCAAGACCGGCAACGTCTATGCCGAGGGCGATCTCGATTTCCGCGGCACGCTCGGCGTCGACAAGGAGACCCCGGTCGGCTTCGCCGAGATCCGGCTGCGCTTCGAGGTCGATACCGACGCGCCGCAGGACAAGCTCGATCTGCTGCTGAAACTCACCGAGCGCTATTGCGTGGTCTACCAGACCATCAAGAACGGCCCAAAGGTTTCGGTGTCGATGCAGCGGATGTGACTTCCTGACCCTCCCCTTGAGGGGGAGGGTCGATCGCGCGCAGCGCGAGCGGGGTGGGGTGATCTCTCCACTCGGGCGCCGTATCCGTCGAGAGACTGTCACCCCACCCCGTCTCATATTTCGCTACGCTCCATATGAGCCGACCCTCCCCCTTCAGGGCTGGGTAAGAAGCAAAAAATGCCCCCCGAGCTCCACTTCATCATCCTCCTCGTCCTGCGCATGGCGATCGCCGCGGCGTTCGTCGTGTCCGCGTCGTTCATTGCCGAGCGCACCGGTCCGGTGATCGGCGGACTGGTGGCGACCTTGCCGATCTCGGCCGGTCCTTCCTACGTCTTCCTCGCGCTCGACCATGACGCCGCCTTCATCGCGCAAGGCGCGCTGTCGAGCCTTCCGGTCAACGCCGCGACGATCGTCCTTGGGCTCACCTATGTCGTGCTGGCGCAGCGGAACAATCTGCTGGTGAGCGCCGGCAGCGCGGTCGCGGTGTGGATCGTGCTGGCCTCCATCATCCGCCTGTTCGACTGGACGTTGACCGCCGGGCTCGCCGTCAACCTGGTCGCCTTCGGCATCTGCATTCCGCTGCTCGCAAGGTACCGCCATGTGAAGATGCCGCTGGTGACGCGTCGCTGGTACGACATTCCATTCCGCGCCTCGCTGGTCGCGACGCTGGTTGCGATCGTGGTCTCGACCTCGGGCTGGGTCGGCCCGCGGGTGAGCGGCGTCATCGCGCTCTACCCGATCGTGTTCACCAGCATGATGGTGATCCTGCATCCGCGCATCGGCGGCCCGCCGACCGCCGCCGTGCTCGCCAACTCCGCCTGGGGCCTGCTCGGCTTCGGTCTGGCAATTGCGGTGCTGCACGTCGCCGTCACGCAGTTCGGTTCGGCGATCGGCTTGAGTTGCGCACTCGCCACCTGCATCGGCTGGAACCTGACGCTGTGGTGGATGGGACGACGGAAGAGGCCGATGCATCAGCCGCGCCGCGCTTCGTAAGGCGAGATACGCTACGCTTGGGACCTCAACCCTGCGTCAGGATAGTTAGTTACCCGGGCTGGCAGACCCGCTAAACTGGCAACAGAGCAAGATCGGGGCGTGTGGTGGAGGGATTGTACAAGGTCGAATACGATATCAACGACGGCTCCGGCCGCAGCGTGCTGTACGCCCATGCCGGGAAAATGCTTGGCGGCAACACGGCCTTCGCCCACTTCGGCACCTACGAAATTGTGGACGGCGAAATCGTCGCCAGGCTCCGGACGAAGCGCCACAGCCGGTCGCCGCAGCACAGGTCGCTGGTCAGTTCCGACGCCGTCACAATCAGCATTCGCGGTCGACCGCAGGGCAAGCTCTACCGCTTCGAGGGAGAAGTGGTCGAGGACGCCTCGGTGTTTCGCGCCGTGATGACGCCGCTCGGCGACGATGACGTTCCCCCGCCCGGTGCGGTCGGCGATGGCGGCATCGTCAGCGGACTCTATTCGATCGACATCCGGATGCTGGATGGAATTACCGGTGGCCATACCGGCGTGATGTTGCTGCTCGACGGCCGCATCCTCGGCGGCGATGCTTTCTTCTATTATCTCGGCGCCTATTCTTCGGCGAACGGTCGCTGGAAAGGTGAATTCGTCAATCAGGAACACACGCTGGCAAAGAGCGAGCATCCCTTGTTCGGTGGCTATGAGGTGGGCATCGGCTTCTCCGGCCACTGCGATGACAAGGGCGCCGACATGGAAGCGATCGCGCTCGCCGGCAAGCGCAGCATCCGCCTCGCCGCCACCTTGAAGCTGATCGAGCCGTTTGCCAGGGTGGGCCGCTGACGGCCGCCGGAAGGCGTTGCGTTAATGGGGCAGCATCCTGGACGGTAGTCGCGCGGAAAAGCGCGCGCGGGGCCGCAATCCGTTCATGTCGCGACGTCGCTAAGTATCGATTTGATCGTTGCTAATTCGCGTTTCGGCCGTTTCTTCCGCCGGCCATTTTCGGTTCCATCACTCCGTATTTCTTCGGAGATGGGCTGCCCGATTCCGATAGGTGCATTAATCTAAATTTGGTGCATTCCCCGTAAAGCTACTCGTCGGTTGTCGTTTCCGCGTTTGGGCGGACATGGGCATCAAGGCGGGTCCTCTGTACGCGTGAACGGACCCACATAGTTCACAGCTAGTCATATTCCAACGCTCGGTCTGTCCGAGGGCGTCCGCTCGCCTGTCTTTGAGGCGCGTTGCGCTGCGGCGCCATGCGATCCATTCTGGAGATGTTTTGATGTTTGGTCGTAATCCCCATGGAAATGCCCAGGCACAGCTCGACGCCATCGGCCGTTCGCAGGCGACGATCGAATTTGCACTGGATGGCACCATCCTCACCGCGAACGAGAATTTCCTGAAGGCCCTGGGCTATGGGCTGGAGGAGATCAAGGGAAAGCATCACTCCATGTTCGTGCCCGCCGATCAGCGAGGCGGCGCGGCGTACAAGGCGTTCTGGTCCGCGTTGAAGAGCGGCGAGTTCCAGGCCGCGGAGTTCAAGCGGATTGCAAAGGGCGGTCGCGAGATCTGGATCGAGGCGTCGTATAATCCCGTGCTTGACGGCGACGGCAAGCCGATCAAGGTCGTGAAGATCGCGACCGATATCACCGCGAAGAAGATCAATGCCATGACGGAAGCCTCCAAGGTGTCCGCCATCGGCCGCGCCCAGGCCGTCATCGAGTTCAAGCTCGACGGCACTATCGTGACTGCGAACCAGAATTTCTGCCAGGCGCTCGGCTATTCGCTGGCCGAGATCGAGGGCAAGCATCACAGCCTGTTCGTAGCCCCCGCTGAGCGCGACAGCGCGGCCTATCGCGAATTCTGGGCCAGGCTCAACCGCGGTGAATACCAGGCGGGCGAATACAAACGTATCGGCAAGGGCGGCCGCGAGGTCTGGATCCTCGCCTCCTATAACCCGCTGCTCGACGAGAACGGCAAGCCGTTCGGCGTTGCCAAATTTGCGACCGACGTCACCGCGGAGAAGCTAAAGAACGCCGACCTCGCTGGTCAGATCTCGGCGATCGACAAGGCGCAGGCCGTGATCGAATTCAACATGGACGGCACGATCATCACCGCCAATGCCAATTTTCTCGGCACGCTCGGCTATTCGCTGGCCGAGATCAAGGGCAAGCATCACAGCATGTTCGTCGAGCCGTCGGAGCGCGACGGCGCTGCCTATCGCGAGTTCTGGGCCACGCTCAATCGCGGCCAGTACCAGGCGGCTGAATACAAGCGCATCGGCAAGGGCGGCAAGGAGGTCTACATCCAGGCCTCCTACAACCCGATCCTCGATCTCAACGGCAAGCCGTTCAAGGTCGTGAAATACGCCACTGACACCACGCGGCAGGTGCTGGTCCGCATGGGCAATGAGCGCGTCCGCGGCATGATGGAATCGGTCGCCGCAGGCTCGGAGGAGCTGAACGCGTCGGTGCGCGAGATCTCCGAAGCGATGACCAAGTCCCGCGAGACCGCGATGAGCGCGGTGGAGCAGGTTGCCTCTGCCGACGCGCAGGCGCAGCGGCTGACCGAGGCGGCGAAGGCGATGAGCGGTATCATCGAGATGATCAACAGCATTACCAGTCAGATCAACCTGCTCGCGCTCAACGCCGCGATCGAATCGGCGCGCGCCGGCGAGGCTGGCCGCGGCTTCGCGGTGGTCGCTTCCGAGGTGAAGAGCCTCGCCAATCAGGCGAGACAGGCGACCGACAAGATCGGCCAGGAGATCGGCAGCCTCAACGGCATCTCCGGCGACGTCGTCAGCGCGCTCGGCTCGATCAAGCAGGCCATCAACAACGTCAGCGAATACGTCACCTCGACAGCCGCCGCCGTCGAGGAGCAGAGCACGGTCACGAACGAGATGTCGACCAGCATGCAGCGCGCCGCCGCGGAAGCCGCCGCGATGGCGGCAAGGGCGTAAGCCAAGCGCGCAGAAGTCGTAGGGTGGGCAAAGGCGCGCTCTTCGCGCGCCGTGCCCACCATCTTTCCGCGAATTGGTCGTTGAATGGTGGGCACGCTGCGCTTTGCCCACCCTACGGCACCGTCACTGCTTCGGCAGCTTGGCCTTCAACGCATAGAGCGCATCCAGCGCCTCGCGCGGGGACATCTCGTCCGGGTGGAGGGCCTTCACGGCGTCCATCAATAGCTCGGCCTCGGTCGGCGGTGCGGCTTCGGCGGCGGCGCGCGAGGGCATCGCGAACAGCGGGAGGTCGTCGGCAAGCGCGCGGGCGGTCTGGCCGCGGTCCTGGGCTTCGAGTTTCGCCAGCACGGATTTCGCACGCGCGATCACGGCCGGCGGCAGGCCGGCAAGCTTGGCCACCTGGATGCCGTAGGAGCGGTCGGCCGAGCCCGGCAGCACCTCGTGCAGGAACACGACGTTGCCCTGCCATTCCTTCACGCGCACGGTGGCGTTGAACATCCGCGGCAGCTTGGCCGAGAGCGCGGTCAGCTCGTGATGATGCGTTGCGAACAGCGTGCGGCAGCGGTTGCTCTCGTGCAGATGCTCGATCGCGGCCCAGGCGATGGAGAGGCCGTCGAACGTCGCGGTGCCGCGGCCGATCTCGTCGAGGATCACGAGCGCGCGCTCGCCGGCCTGGTTCAGGATCGCCGCGGTCTCGACCATCTCCACCATGAAGGTGGAGCGGCCGCGCGCGAGGTCGTCGGCGGCGCCGACGCGCGAGAACAGGCGGTCGATGATGCCGATCCGCGCGCGCGTCGCCGGCACGAAGCTGCCGATCTGCGCCAGCAGCGCGATCAGCGCGTTCTGGCGCAGGAAGGTCGATTTACCGGCCATGTTGGGACCGGTCAGCAGCCAGAGCTGGCCGGATTTTTGCGCCGGTGTTGGCGAGAGATCGCAGGCATTGGCAATGAATGGCTCGCCATTGCGCTTCAAGGCCTGCTCGACCACGGGATGGCGGCCCGCCTCGATCGCAAAGCCGAGGGAGCCGTCAACGTCCGGCCGCACATAATTGTCGTCGATCGCGAGCTTGGCCAGCGAGGTCGCAACGTCGAGCAGCGCGAAGGCGTGGGCAGCGGCGCGCAGATCGTCGCTGATATCAAGCGCCTTCGCGGACAGCCGCTCGAAGATCTCGAGCTCGAGGCCGAGCGCGCGGTCGCCGGCATTGGCGATCTTGGCCTCGATCTCGCCGAGCTCCGAGGTGGTGAAGCGCACCTGGCCCGCCAGCGTCTGGCGATGGATGAAGGTCGCATTCAGCGGCGCGGACATCAGCTTGTCGCCGTGCTGCGCGGTGACCTCGACGAAATAGCCGAGCACGTTGTTGTGACGGATCTTGAGGCCCTTCACGCCGGTATGATCGGCGTAGCGCGCCTGCATCGAGGCCACCACCAGACGCGAGGCGTCACGCAGGCTTCGCGTTTCGTCGAGCGCGGGCTCGTAGCCCTGACGCACGAAGCCGCCGTCGCGCTTGATCAGCGGCAGCTGCTCGTCCAGCGCGCTGGCAAATTCGGATGCGAGCTCGCGCGACGGACGCTGCAGGGCCGCCATCACCACCGCGATCTCCTGCGGCGGCTGGTCGAGCTCGCCGAGGCGCGTCAGCACCTGGTCGGCGGCGATGATGCCGTCGCGCAGGCCGGCGAGGTCGCGCGGTCCGCCGCGGCCGACCGAGAGGCGGGCCAGCGCCCGCGACATGTCGGGCGCGCCGCGCAGGATGCTGCGGATGTCTTCACGCGCAGCGGAGTCCGCAACGAAGGCGCTCACGGCATCGAGCCGCCGCGCGATTGCGGGCGCGTCCGTCAGCGGCGCGGCCAGCCGCTGCGCCAGCAGGCGCGAGCCGGCCGAGGTCACCGTGCAGTCGATGGCATCGAGCAGCGAGCCGCGCCGTTCACCCGCGAGCGTTCGCGTCAGCTCGAGATTGGCGCGGGTGGCCGGATCGATCGCCATGGTGGCGCCCGAGGCCTCGCGCGCGGGTGGCGACAGCGGCGGATGCTTGCCGACCTGGGTGCGGTCGACATAGGTGACGGCAGCGGCGGCAGCAGTGGCTTCCAGCCGCGTCAGTTGCGCCAGCCCGTCCATGGTCGCGACGGCGAAATAATCGCACAGGCGCTTTTCGGCAGTGGCGCCATCGAAGACGTCGCGGGTCAGCGGCGTCACCGCCGGCAGCTCGCGCAAGGTCTGTCCGAGCTCGCTGTCATTGTAGAGCGCGTCGGTGACGATCGCCTCATTCGGATTGATGCGTGCCAGCGTCGCGGCGAGCTCGCCGCTAGAGCATTCCATCACCGTGAATTCGGCGGTCGAGATGTCGATCCAGGCAAGCCCAAAACGGTCGCCGCCACCGGAGGCGCGGGCACGCGCGATCGCCAGCAGATAATTGTTGGCGCGCGCGTCTAACAGCGTGTCCTCGGTCAGCGTACCCGGCGTGACCAGCCGCACCACGCCACGGCGCACCACGCTCTTGTTGCCGCGCGCTTTGGCGGCGGCGGGATCCTCGGTCTGCTCGCACACGGCGACCCGGTGGCCGGCGCTGATCAGGCGATGCAGATAGTCCTCGGAACGCTCGACCGGCACGCCGCACATCGGGATGTCGGCGCCCTGATGCTTGCCGCGCTTGGTCAAGACGATGCCGAGCGTCTTCGAGGCGATCTCGGCGTCCTCGAAGAACAGCTCGTAGAAGTCGCCCATCCGGTAGAACAGCAGCAGGCCCTGATGCGCCGCCTTGATTTCAAGGTACTGTTCCATCATCGGCGTGACGCGCGCGATGGCTTCCGCCGGCGGCGTGGGCGCTTCGTCAGGGGGCGGCACAGGTATCGGCTGTTGCATTGTCATGGGCGGCGCAACCTACAAAATTTCGCCTCCTGCTCCTACCGGTTTGGCCGGCGAGGGGAGGTTTTCCACGTTGTCCGCACCACGGCATGCATTGGCAGCGTGCGCCCCCCTCGGAACAAGCAAGAAACCGTCAATTGACCTGCCGCGGGCGCCCTCCTAAAACTCCGCGGACATTGAAGAATTTGGGCCGGACCGCGGCATTCAGGGAGAACAACGATGCGTGACGTCTTTATCTGCGATGCCGTGCGGACCCCGATCGGCCGTTTCGGCGGCTCGCTCGCCAAGGTGCGCGCCGACGACCTCGCGGCGGCCCCGATCAAGGCGCTGATAGCCAAGCATCCCAATCTCGATTGGGCACAGGTCGACGAAGTCTTCTTCGGCTGCGCCAACCAGGCCGGCGAAGACAACCGCAACGTCGCGCGCATGGCGCTGCTGCTTGCGGGCCTGCCGGATTCGGTTCCCGGCCAGACCCTGAACCGGCTCTGCGCCTCCGGCCTCGACGCGGTCGGTGCGGCCGGCCGCGCCATCCGCTCCGGCGAGATCGAGCTTGCGATCGCGGGCGGCGTCGAATCCATGACCCGCGCGCCCTTCGTGATGGGCAAGGCGCAGGAAGCCTTCTCGCGCTCCGCCGAGATTTTTGACACCACCATCGGCTGGCGTTTCATCAATCCGCTGTTGAAGGCGCAGTATGGCGTCGACGCCATGCCGGAGACCGGCGAGAACGTCGCCGAGGAATTCCAGGTCTCGCGCGCCGACCAGGACGCCTTCGCCATCCGCTCGCAGCAGCGCGCAGGCGCGGCGATCGCGGCGGGTTATTTCGCCGAGGAAATCACGCCGATCACCATCCCCGGCGGCAAGGCCGGCCCGATTACGGTCGACAAGGACGAGCATCCGCGCCCGGAGACCACGCTGGAGGGCCTGGCAAAACTGAAGCCGATCGTGCGCAATCCCGGCACCGTGACCGCCGGCAACGCCTCCGGCGTCAACGACGGCGCCGCCGCGATGATCCTGGCCTCTGAAGCCGCCGTGAAGAAGCATGGCCTCACGCCGCGCGCCCGCATCCTCGGCCTCGCTTCGGCCGGCGTGCCGCCGCGCATCATGGGCATCGGCCCGGTGCCGGCGACCCGCAAGCTGATGGAACGCCTCGGCAAGAAGATCAGCGATTTCGACCTGATCGAGCTCAATGAGGCCTTCGCCTCGCAGGGCATCGCCTGCATGCGCCAGCTCGGCGTTGCCGACGATGCCGATTTCGTCAATCCGCATGGCGGCGCCATCGCGCTCGGCCATCCCCTCGGCATGAGCGGCGCGCGCCTTGCGCTCACCGCCGTCCACGGCATGGAAAAGCGCGGCGGCAAGCTCGCGCTGGCCACCATGTGCGTCGGCGTCGGCCAGGGTGTTGCGGTCGCGATCGAGAAGTTGAACTAAACTCTCTCCTCTCCCTCTCCCCGCTTGCGGGGAGAGGCGAAGATTCCGGGCTCGTTCGTTTCACTCGCGCCCGGAATGACGGGTAATCCGGAGACGAGCATGATCATCGAGCGCGAGCAGGACGTCACGGCCGCTGCACTGGCGGTGATGGAGCGGACGTCCGATCCGCGGCTGCGCCAGATCATGGTCTCCCTGGTCAAGCATCTGCACGCCTTCGTCCGCGATGTCCGCCTGACTGAGAAGGAGTTCCGGGACGCGACCGCGATCGTGGCCGAGCTCGGCAAGCTCACGACCGACACGCACAACGAAGTCGTGCTGATGGCGGGCTCGCTCGGCGTCTCGCCGCTGGTGTGCCTGCTCAACAACGGTGATCAGGGTAATACCGAAACCGATCAGTCGCTGCTCGGCCCATTCTGGCGGCTGAACTCGCCGCGGGTCGAGAATGGCGGCTCGATCGTCCGCTCGGAAACGCCCGGTGCGCCGCTGTTCGTCAGCGGCCGCGTCGTCGACAGGGACGGCCGTCCCGTCGCCGATGCGGAGGTCGATGTCTGGCACGCCTCGCCGGTCGGTCTCTACGAGAACCAGGACCCTGATCAGGCCGACATGAACCTGCGCGGCAAGTTCACGACCGACCAGGACGGACGCTTCGCCTTCCGCTCGGTGATGATGGTCGGCTACCCCATTCCCACCGACGGCGTGGTCGGGCGCCTCCTCGAGGCGCAGAGCCGGCATCCCTATCGGCCCGCGCATCTGCACGCGCTGATCTTCAAGCCCGGATTCAAGGTGCTGATCTCGCAGGTCTACGACCCCGCCGACCCGCATATCGACAGCGACGTGCAGTTCGGGGTGACGCAGGCACTGATCGGCAAGTTCCAGCGCCACGCCACGCCGCATCCGATCGCACGAGATGTCCCGACCCCCTGGTATTCGCTCGACCACACCTACCGGCTGGAGGCCGGTGAGGCCGTGTTGCCGCGTCCGCCGATCAAATAGCGTGGCCCTGCCGGGCGCAGAACGCCCGCCAAACCCGCTTCCCTAGATTAGTTATGTTCTATAATGATCGGGGGAAGCGTTGACCGGCCGGAGCAAAATGGCCGGGGAGGAGTTCGCCAATGACATTCATCTATCCCGTCGACAGCAACAAGGCGCATCCGCTGCCGCTGTCGCCCGAGTACAAGAGCTCGATCAAGCGCGCGCCGAACAAGCCCTTGATCCCGATGCGCCACACGCTGTCGGAATTGACCGGCCCGGTCTACGGCCACGAGACCGTGCGCGAGGGCGATGCCGATCTCACCACCCAGCATACCGGCGAGCCGATCGGCGAGCGCATCATCGTGCACGGCCATGTGCGCGACGAGGACGGCCGCGGCGTGCCGAACTCGCTGGTCGAGATCTGGCAGGCCAATTCCTGCGGCCGCTACGTCCATGTCCGCGACCAGCATCCGGCGCCGCTCGATCCGAACTTCACCGGCGCGGGCCGCACCGTGAGCGATGCCGCCGGCTACTACCGTTTCGTCACCATCAAGCCTGGCGCCTATCCCTGGGGCAATCACCATAACGCCTGGCGTCCCGCGCATATCCATCTGTCGGTGTTCGGCCATTCCTTCGTCACGCGCCTCGTGACGCAGATGTATTTCCCGAACGACCCGCTGTTCCCGTTCGACCCGATCTTCAACTCGGTGCCGGACGAGAAGGCGCGGGCGCGGATGGTGTCGTCATTCGACCTCGAGAACACCCAGCCCGAATGGGCGCTGTGCTACCGCTTTGACATCGTGCTGCGCGGCAAGAACGCCACGCCCATGGAGAACCACTAAGGTGCAGGATTCTGTGAAGCCAGACGGGATCACCCCGTCGCAGACCGTCGGTCCGTTCTTCAAATACGGCCTGACACCGACCGGCGAATACGCCTGGAACGACGCGTTCACCAACTCGACGCTGACGCCCGACGTCACCGGGGATCGCGTCCGCATCGAAGGCCGCGTGTTCGACGGCGACGGCGTCGTGGTGCCCGACGCCATGCTGGAGATCTGGCAGGCGGATGCGCAGGGCCGCTTCGCCGACCCCCAGGACAAGCGCGCGCTGCCCAATGCCAGCTTCCGCGGCTTTGCCCGCTGCGGCACCGACAAGGACGGCAATTATTCCTTCGACACCGTCAAGCCGGGCGCGGTGCCCGATCCCGACGGCAAGCCGCAGGCGCCGCACATCGTGCTTGCGGTGTTCGGCCGCGGCATGCTGCGGCATCTCTACACCCGCATCTATTTCAGCGGCGAGGCCGGCAATGCCGCCGATCCCGTGCTGGGACTGGTGCCGGCCGATCGCCGCGCGACGCTGATCGCGACGCGCGAGGCGGGGAAGGCGGTCTATCGGCTCGACCTGCGGCTTCAGGGCGACGACGAGACGGTGTTCTTCGACATGTGAGGCAGCAACGCGTGGCGGCGATATCGACAGCCGCCACGCGTTTCTCATCCAGCGCAACTGAGCTGGTTGCTGCGTTTCATCGGGCCTGAGACGTTTCTGTTCGTGCCCCGAGTCGGTCTCGCTGACGCAAAAACGACCGACTGACGTCCTGTTTTCGTAATTTTCCGGTGCCCGCGGGATACAATTTCCGCGCGAAGCAATCCCGTGTTTACCGCAGTTGTTTAGGGTCCGTTCGGATTTCGACCTGCGCCATTGGATTGTTTCATGAAAATTCGTCTCTCGCTTTCTTCTGCGGTCATTGCATTCGGGATCGTGCTCGCCATCGGCTTTACTGCCGTCGTCTCGACCAGCCTTTACGCCCTGCGCGAGCTCAAGGTCGGCGGTCCGCTTTATTCCGACATCAAGCTCGGCAACGACCTCATCGCGGACATCCTGCCGCCGCCCGAATATGTGATCGAAGCCTATCTCGAGGCCACGCTCGCCATGCGCGAGCCGGACCAGCTGTCGGCCCATGGCGAACGCCTGGTCCAGCTCCGCAAGGACTACGATGAGCGCAAGGCATTCTGGACCACCTCCAGCCTCTCCACCGATCTGAAGACGGCGCTGGTGTCGAAATCCGACGCCGAGGTGCAGAAGTTCTGGAAGCTTCTGTCCGACCAGCTCCTGCCGGCCCTCAAAGCCAAGGACGTGGCCGGCGCCGAACGCGCCTATGCGCAGCTCAAGGACGCCTACACCGCGCACCGCGCCGTCATCGACAGCATCGTCGAGAGCGCCAACAAGCAGAATGCCGACATGGAGAAGCTGGCGGCCGAGCGCGACAGCTCGATCCTCTACTTTCTACTCGGCGTCTCCGCAGCCGTCCTGGCCTTCATTGCCGCAGGCCTGCTCGGCGTCGCGCTTGGCGTGGTGCGCCCGATCGTGCGCATGACGGACACGATGCAGAAGCTCGCGACCGGCGATCTCGCCGCCGACATCCCCTTCGCGCACCGCCAGGACGAGGTCGGCTCGATGGCGGGTGCGCTCCAGGTGTTCAAGCAGGGGGCGATCGAGAATTCGCGCCTGCGCGAGGAGCAGTTGCGGAAGGAGCAGGAGGCCGCGACTGCCAAGCGCGGCGCCCTGCACCAGATGGCCGAGACCGTCGAGCGCGAGACCGGCCGCTCGGTCGATTCCGCGAGCGTGGCGAGCCAGGGTGTCGAACGGGCCGCCTCCAGCCTGTCTGAGATCGCCCGGTCGCTGTCCGCGGAGTCGCAGGCGGTGGCCTCGGCGTCCACCCAGGCGCTGGGCAGCTCGCAGACCGTCTCGGCCGCCGCTGAACAACTGAGCGCCTCGATCCGGGACATCGCAACGCAGGTGGCGCGGACCAGCACGGTCACGAAATCGGCGGTCGCAGGCCGCGAGCAGGCGCGTTCGACCATCCAGGCGCTGGCGGGCGCGGTGAAGAAGATTGCGGAGGTCTCCGACCTCATTGGCGGCATCGCCGGCCAGACCAACCTCCTGGCGCTCAATGCCACGATCGAGGCCGCGCGGGCCGGCGAGGCCGGCCGCGGCTTTGCGGTGGTTGCGGCCGAAGTGAAATCCCTGTCCGACCAGACCGCCAAATCCACCGAAGAGATCGGGCGCCTGATCGCCGAGGTTCAGGCCTCGACCCAGGCCGCGGTCGATGCCGTCGAGACGATGGGAGGCCACATCGTCGAGATCGACGGCGTGGCGACCTCGGTCGCGGCGGCGATGGAAGAGCAGGACTCCGCGACGCGGGAGATCGCGCGGTCGATTTCCGAATCGGCATCCGCTGCGAAGGAGGTCTCGGCCAAGATCGCCAATGTCAGCCGCGACGCCGCCTCGGTGGACGCGCGCGCCACGGAGGTGAGGCAGGCGATCGCGGGCATGGCGGCCAACCTGGAATCGCTGCGGTCGGTCGTCGTCCGGACCGTGCGCGACTCGACCGCAGCGGCTTGAGCCGGGCGCCGGGTCTGCGGCTGGTGCGTGGGGTCGTGATCGTGCAGTATTGCGCGGGACAGGGGCATCGTGGTCATGACACCTCCACAACTGCCGGCGGTCGTTGAGCCCGCCCAACTGACGGCTGCGCTGCGCAGGGGTGGCGTGCTGGACGCTGGCGCCGTGCGCGAGGTGAAGGTGCTGCATCAGCGTGACACCGTCGTGTCACACATCGTCCGCCTCGGCCTGCGCTATGTCGGGGAATCCGCCGGTGCGCCGCAATCGCTGATCCTGAAGACCGCCAATTCCGCGTTTGCGCAGACGCTCGCCAATGCCGGCCGGCACGAGGTGGCGTACTACACGCAGCCTGCGCCGAAGATGCCGCTGGGATTGGTGCCGCGCTGCTTCGACGCGCATTTCGACGAAGAAAGCCTCGCCTGGCACCTGCTGCTCGAGGATCTCACCGACAGCCACGAGGTCGCAACGCAATGGCCGCTGCCGCCGTCACGCGAGCAGGCGATCGCGATCGTCACGACGCTGGCGCGCTGGCATGCGGCCTGGTGGGACCATCCCGATCTCGGCGAGACCGTCGGCAGCTGGGCGAGCACCGAAGACAGCACGCAGCACATGGAGGCGTTCGCGGGTCATTACGACCGCTTTGCCGATTTGCTCGGTGACCGTCTCAGCGAGGAGCGACGCCTCATCTACCGTCGCCTCATCGATCAGTCGGCCCGGCTATCCGAGCGCTATCATTCGCGCCGTCATCTCAGCATCACCCATGGTGATGCCCATAGCTGGAATTTCCTGCTGCCCCGCACCGGTGTCGCCGATACCGCGCGCATCTTCGACTTCGACCTGTGGGGCATCGACGTCCCGACCAACGATCTCGCCTACATGATGGCGATGCAATGGTACCCGGAGCGACGGCAGGCGCTCGAACGCTCGCTGCTCAATTTCTATCATAACACGCTGATCGAAAGCGGCATCACGGGCTACACGCGAGGTGCGCTCGATCGCGACTACCGTTGGTCCGTGCTCTGGCACATCACCAAGCCGGTCTGGCAGTGGAGCATCAACATCCCGCCGTTGATCTGGTGGAATAATCTGGAGCGGGTGATGATGGCGGTGGACGATTTGGGCTGCGAGGAGTTGTTGTAGAAGCTCGTGCCACCTGTTCGCTGTCGTTGCCCGGCTTGACCGGGCGACCCAGTATTCCAGAGACGGTTGTGGGATTCGGAGAAGCTGCGGCGTACTGAATGCCCCGGTCAAGCCGGGGCATGACACCTGTGGTTACTCCATCACCGCATGTTCCGGCCCCGCGGCCTGCTTGCGCAGCGTGGCCTTGGTCGAGCCGATCAGCAAGGCGAGCGGGATGGTGCAGAGGATGAAGATCATCACCAGCATATAGTCGTGTGCGAAGGCGATGATCTGCGCCTGCACGCTGACCATCCTGTCGGCCATGGCGCGGCCGGCGTCGGTGGAGAGATTGATCATGCCGCTGACGCTGGGCATCTGGAGCGCGTGGTTGAACGGGTTGATGTACTCGGACAGGATCGCGTAGGTCCTCCGCGTTCCCTGCGTCAGTTCGGCGATGACGACGGAGATGCCGACCGAGCTCGCGACGTTGCGCATCAGGGTCAGCATCGCGGTGCCGTCGGTGCGCAGCTCGTTCGACAGGGTCAGGAACGCCACCGTCGAGAGCGGCACGAAGACGAGGCCGAAGCCGAAGCCCTGGATGACGCTGACGGTGACGATCTCCGGCACCTGGGTCAGGTCGGTCCACCCGGTCATCTGGAACAGCGAGCCCGCGGTCAGCGTCAGGCCGGTGATGATCAGTGTGCGTGCCTCGAAATAACGCATCATGCGGCCAACCAGCATCATGGCGAAGAAGGTACCGAAGCCGCGGCTCGCCAGCAGCAGGCCGGCGGTGATGATGGGATAGCCGATCACGTTCTGCATGTAGGGCGAGGCCAGCGCCATGGTCGAGAACAGCACGAGCCCCATCACGACCATGAACATGCAGCCGGTGACGAAGTTGCGATCCTTGAACAGCGCGAAGCGGATGAACGGCGTCGACGTCGTGAAGGAGTGCGCGAGGAAGAAGTAGAAGGCGACGGCCGACACAATGAATTCTGCGATGATCTCGCCGGATTCGAGCCAGCCCAATTGCTCGCCGCGGTCAAGCGCGAGCTGAAGCGAGCCGATCGCGATCGCCAGCGCGGCAAAGCCGAACCAGTCGAACTTGAGGCTGATGTCCTTTTTGGTCTCGTCCATGAAGACGATCAGCCCGAGCACGGTGATGGCGCCGAACGGCAGATTGACGAAGAACACCCAGTGCCAGGAATAGGTCTCGGTCAGCCAGGCGCCGAGCGAGGGGCCCATGATCGGGCCCATCATCACGCCCATGCCCCAGATCGACATCGCCTTGGCGCGTTCCTGGAGCGTGTAATAGTCGAGCATGACCGATTGCGACAGCGGCACCAGGGCCGCGCCGAACACGCCTTGCAGCAGACGGAACAGCACCATCTGGTTGATGTCCTGCGCCAAGCCGCACAGCACGGATGCGAAGGTGAAGCCGGCGGCGCAGATGATGAAGATGCGCTTGCGGCCGAAGCGGTTGGCGATCCAGCCGACCGGCGCCGTCATGATCGCGGCGGCGACGATGTAGGAGGTCAAGACCCAGTTGATCTGGTCCTGCGAGGCCGACAGTGAGCCCTGCATGTAGGGCAAGGCGACGTTGGCGATGGTGGTGTCCAGCGCCTGCATGATGGTCGCGGTCATGGCGCAGATCGTCACCATGTTCCTGCGCAGGCCGGGGACCATCAGGCTGGCATTGGGGCCGGACATCGGATCAGTCCTTGTCCTGGTCTTTGTCCTGGTTCGCCGTCGCCGACAATCCGAACAGGCCGGCGAGCGAGCGCTTGTGGCCGGTGTCGATGGTGGCGTAGACGCTCATGCCGGCCTTCAGCTTCCGCACGTATTTGTCGGTCTCGTCGAAATAGATCCTGACAGGCACGCGCTGCACCACCTTGACGAAATTGCCGGTGGCGTTCTGCGGCGGCAGGATCGCGAATTGCGCGCCGGTGCCGGGCGAGAGCGAACCGATCTTGCCCTTGAAGACGTGGTTCGGGAACGCGTCGACCTCGAGGGTCACAGGCTGTCCCTCGGTGACGTGGGTGAGGTCGCTCTCCTTCGGATTGGCGTCGACCCAGGGGTGGGCGACGTCGATGATGGAGAACACCGGCGTGCCGGCGGTGACGTAGCGGCCGAGCTGAATCTGCTCGACCTGCGTCGCAACGCCGCCCATCGATGCCCGCACCACGGCGTGGTCGAGATTGCGCTCGGCATTGTCGAGCTTGGACTTGGCCTGCGCGTAAGGCGGGAATTTCTCCAGCGGCAGGTCGGTGTCGCCGAGCAGCTGCGTCTTGGCCGTCGAGATCTGCTGCTTGACGTATTGCGCGATCGAACCTGATGTGACCAGCGCGTTCGCGGAGTTGTCGAGGTCGAGTTGCGAGCCGTAGCTGTTCTTCACCAGCGCCTGCTTGCGCTCGACGTCGCGCTGCTTCAGGTCGACGCCCTGTTGCGCAAGGTTGAGCATGTCGCCGTAGATCTTGATGTTGGCGCGGAGGTTGTCATAGGTCGACTGCGCCTGCATCAGCTGCGCCCTCGCCTCGTCCACCGCGAGGCGGAACGGCACGGGATCGATCTCGAACAGCTCGTCGCCTTGCTTGACGATCTGGCCTTCCCTCACGACGACCTTCTGGATCTTGCCGGAGATGTCGGGCGTCACCAGGACCTTCTGCGCGCCGACATAGGCATCGTCAGTGCCGACGTAGCGGCCGCCGTTCAGATAGAAGGTGAGGCCGCCGACGGCGACGACGAGCGGCAGCACGACCAGGAGCAGGAAGCGGCGATAGCGGCGCAGGCCCGCCACCAGGCGGCGGCGCGGATCGGTGCCGGCTTTCTTGGTGGGCTTGCCGCTGTCGCTCTTCTGCTCGGGCTGGAACTTGAGGACCTGATCAGCCATAGCGCTGCTCCTTACGCGCTTGTTCCGCGCCGGATGTCTGGATCGCGTTACGCACGTTTTCCTTGATGGATTCGAGTTGGGTGAGGAGGCGGTGGGCGTCCGCCGGGCTGATGCCGTCGAGTGCGTTTGCCGTGAGTTCCGATTTCAGGCCGCTCATCTTGCCAAGCAGCACACGGCCGGCCTTCTTGAGATAGAGGCGCTTGACGCGGCGGTCCGAGGCGTCGCTGCGGCGCTCGATCCAGTCGCTGTCGCAGAGCTTGTCGATCAGGCGCGTCAGCGTGATCGGCTGCATCTCCAGCAACTCGGCGAGTTCCGACTGCTTCATGCCCTCGCTGCGCTCGACCTTGGCCAGGACCGCCCATTGCGCGCGGGTGATGCCGAAGCGCGATGCCTCCTTGTCGGCATAGACCCGCAAGAGGCGGTAGAGTTCACCGAGCGTGAACAGGAAGTTCTGGTCGACGGACCCGCGGGTCATAACGTTATCTCCAATGAGCTTGACTATAATAAGCAAGCTTATGATTATTTCGTGGCGGATTAGCGGGACGCTGTCCCGCAGCAAGAGCATGGCTGACAGGCGCATTCCCGGTCGCGCTTTGGGTTCCGCGGCCGAAATGCTAGAAGGCAGGCCACATGACCCTCGCAAAGCCGGCATTTCCGACGCCTGACCACGATCACGGCCGCTGCACCGCGGACGCGCTGGCGCACGCCGAGACGGTTTGCGAGGCTCGCGCGCAGAAATTCACGCCGATCCGCCGCCAGGTGCTGGGGGCGCTGCTGTCCAGCCACCGGCCGCTCGGCGCCTATGAGATCATCGACGAATTGGCAAAGTCGATGCCGCGGCCGGCGCCGATCACGGTCTACCGTGCGCTCGATTTCCTGATGGCCAACGGCCTCGTGCACCGCATCGAAAGCCGCAACGCCTATCTCGCCTGCGCCGCCCACGACCACGACGCGACCTCGGCGGTGGCGTTCCTGATCTGCGAGCGCTGCGGCCTGGTCGGCGAGATCCCGTCGGCATCCTTCGCCAAGGACCTCAATGCCGCCGCGCGCAGCTCAGGCTTCGCACCAAAACTGTCCGTGGTGGAGATTACGGGCGTCTGCGCCCATTGTCAGAAAGCTGCATAAAGCAACAACGGCGCAAGCCGGTATTCGGGAAGAAATGTCCGCACCACAAGCCATACCGTCCGCCGGTCGCCCCCTCAGTGCCGGCGCCATCGCCCTGATGCTCATGCTGTGCCTGACCTGGGGTTTCAATCAGATCGCAGTGAAGCTGGTGCTGCCGGAGGTGCCGCCGATGCTCCAGGCGATGATCCGCTCGATGGGTGCGTTGCCCGTGCTGTTCATTATCGGCAGCTTGCGCGGCGTCAAATTCTTCGAGCGCGACGGCACGTGGAAGGCCGGCCTGATCGCCGGGCTGATGTTCGGCGTCGAGTTCGTGCTGATTTTCCAGGGCCTGCGCCTGACCTCGGCCTCGCGCGCGGTGGTGTTCCTCTACACGGCGCCGTTCTTCGTCGCGCTCGGGTCCTACCAGGTGCTCGGCGAGCGGCTCGGCGGCACCCAATGGCTGGGGCTGGCCGTGAGCTTTGCCGGAGTTGCGCTCGCGATCGGCGTGCCGCAGCCCAATGTGGATTCGCACATCCTGCTCGGCGATCTCCTGATCGTGGCCGGCGCAGGGCTTTGGGCGGCGACCACGCTGGTTGCCAAGGGCACCCGGCTGCGCTTCGCGGCGCCGGAAAAAGCACTCGGCTATCAGGTCGCGACCTCGATCCCGATTCTGGGCACCGCCGCCTGGCTGTTTGGGGAGACCATCACCCAGACCCCGTCGCCGCTGTCGCTCGGCCTGATGGCCTTCCAAGCGATCTGGGTGGTCGGAACCACGTTCACGCTTTGGTTCGCGCTGGTGAAGACCTATTCGGCCAGCAAATTGTCGGCTTTTACCTTCATCACCCCTTTGTTTGGCGTGGTGGGTAGCTATTTCATCATGCACGACACCTTGAGCCTGACATTCGGGGCCGCTGCGATCCTTGTAATTGCTGGGCTTTTTCTGGTTAACCGTCCCAGCTCAACGGCTGCGGCGCCGCGCGATGCATTGCTCAACGTCACCAAAACCTGATATTTGGACCCCATGAACAAGCTCGAAAACCCCATTGATTCCGACATCGCGGGCCCGGCGCCCCGGCACCGGACCACCCAGGTCAAGGTCGGCGACGTCGCCGTCGGCGGCGGTGCGCCGATCGTCGTGCAGTCGATGACCAACACCGACACCGCCGACATCGACGGCACCATCGCCCAGGTCGCAGCGCTTGCGCGCGCCGGCTCCGAAATGGTCCGCATCACCGTGGACCGTGAGGAGGCCGCTGCCGCCGTTCCGCACATCCGCGATGGCCTCGCCAAGCGTGGCATCACCACGCCGCTGATCGGCGACTTCCACTATATCGGCCACAAGCTGCTCGCGGCCTATCCGGCCTGCGCCGAGGCGCTCGCCAAATATCGCATCAATCCCGGCAATGTCGGATTCAAGGACAAGCGCGACACCCAGTTCGCCGACATCATCGAGATCGCGAACAAGAACGGCAAGCCGGTCCGCATCGGCGCCAATTGGGGCTCGCTCGACCAGGAGCTGCTGACCAAGCTGATGGACGAGAACGCCGCGTCCGCCAATCCGCGCGACGTGCGTGCGGTGACGCGCGAGGCGATGGTGCAGTCTGCGCTGCTCTCGGCCGCGCGCGCCGAAGAGCTCGGCATGCCCAAGGATCGCATCATCTTGTCCGCAAAGGTATCCGCGGTGCAGGATCTGATCGCGGTCTATCAGGATCTCGCGGCGCGTTCCGATTACGCCATCCATCTCGGTCTCACCGAGGCCGGCATGGGCACCAAGGGCATCGTGGCCTCGTCGGCCGCGCTCGGCATCCTGCTTCAGCAGGGCATCGGCGACACCATCCGCATCTCGCTGACGCCGGAGCCCGGCGGCGACCGCACCCGCGAAGTGCAGGTCGGCCAGGAATTGCTGCAGACCATGGGCTTCCGCACCTTCGTGCCGCTGGTTGCGGCGTGCCCCGGCTGCGGCCGCACCACATCGACCACGTTCCAGGAGCTGGCGAGCTCGATCCAGGCGTTCATCCGCGACGAGATGCCGGGCTGGAAGACCAAATATCCCGGCGTCGAAGAGCTCAACGTCGCGGTGATGGGCTGCATCGTCAACGGCCCCGGCGAATCCAAGCACGCCAATATCGGCATCTCGCTGCCGGGCACCGGCGAAGCGCCGGCCGCGCCCGTGTTCGTCGACGGCAAGAAGTTCCGCACGCTGCGCGGCCCCACCATCTCCGCCGACTTCAAGGCGCTGGTGATCGACTACATCGACCAGCGCTACGGCCAGGGCGCCAAGGTCCCGGTGACCGCGGCGGAGTAAGCGCCTACTGAACATTGAAATTGTAGGGCGGGTTAGCGCAAGCGTAACCCGCCTTATTTTTTGCGCGACCGTGAAATCCGGGGCGCTGCCCACCGCGGAGCGACCGTTCCCGGATTGCGCTTCGCTCCGTCCGGGCTACGATGTCCCCAATCAACAATGATTGGGAGCAACACCCATGAGCTCGCTATCCGGCAAGCAAGGTCCGCGCTACCGCCACACGGCCGAAGACGGCGCGGCTTACGAGACCATCGCGGTCGAAAAGCTCACCCCCATCATCGGCGCGGAAATATCCGGCGTCGATATCGGCAGCCTCGTCGATGGCGATGCCCGCTCGAACCGGCAGATGGACGAGATCCACCGCGCGCTCGCCGAAAACCTCGTCATCTTCTTCCGCGATCAAAACATCACGCCAAAACAGCATCTCGCGTTCGGCCGCAAGTTCGGCGAGCTGCATTTCCATCCCGCCGCGCCGCACGAGGACGAAGATCCCGCGCTGATGAAGATCTACGCCGACAAGAACTCGCCGCGGGCGAACGGCGAGGGCTGGCATTCGGACGTGTCCTGCGATCTCGAGCCGCCGATGGGCTCGATCCTCTACATCAAGGAGTGCCCGCCGCGCGGCGGCGACACGCTGTTCGCCAACATGTACGCGGCCTATGAGGCGCTGTCGGACCGGATGAAGGCGTATCTCGACGGGCTGACCGCGCTGCATGACGGCGAGCCGATCTATCGCGGGCTTTACGCCAATTACGGCGTCGCCGATCGTCCGTCCTATCCGAGCGCCGAGCATCCGGTGGTGCGCACGCACCCGGTGACGGGGAGGAAGGCGCTCTACGTCAACCGCGGCTTCACCCGCCACATCAACGGCATCCCGCGCGACGAGAGCGATGCGATGCTCGCCTACCTCTACCAGCACGCCGAGAACCCGCTGTTCCAGTGCCGCTTCCGCTGGACCGAGCATGCCATCGCCTTCTGGGACAACCGCTGCACCCAGCACCGCGCGATGTGGGACTACTGGCCGCATACGCGCTCGGGCACGCGCGTGACGGTGAAGGGGGAAAGGCCGATTTAAACGGCCACCGTCGCCAATCGCTCAGTGACCTGAATCACGGACTTGGGATCGCCCCCGTCGAATGATGTGGGCTCGCGGTGCTGCTTGCAGGGGCTACAACCAGCGATATACTCGCAAAGGGCGATTTGGGGGGAATTATGCGCTGGGTGGCGGCTACCATTCTTGCGCTCGTTTTTTACGGGTTCGCGGGGCAGGCGCTGGCCGAGAAGCGCGTCGCTCTGGTGATTGGCAATTCGTCGTACCGGAATGTCCCGAGCCTTCCGAATCCCCGGAATGACGCCGCCGAGATTGCCTCCCTGTTCAGATCTGCAGGATTCTCCGCGGTCGATGCCCGCCGTGATCTTGGGATTTCAGACATGCGGCGCGCGATCAGCGATTTCGCCGAGATGGCAAGCGATGCCGACGTGGCCGTCGTCTATTTCGCCGGCCATGGCATCGAGGTCGATGGTGCAAACTACGTCATCCCCGTCGACGCGAAATTGTCCCGCGATTTCGACATCGAGGATGAGGCTATTTCCCTCGATCGCATTCTGAAATCGATCGAGCCCACCAGGCGGCTTCGCCTCGTCATCCTGGATGCGTGCCGGGACAACCCGTTCTTGAAGACCATGAAGCGAACCATAGCGTCCCGATCGATCGGTCGCGGGTTGGCCAAGGTCGAGCCCGCGATATCCGATACGCTGATTGCCTTCGCGGCCAAGGCCGGATCGGTTGCGCTGGACGGCGATGCCAAAAACAGTCCTTTCACGGCCGCGCTGCTGCACAACATCGCCGCTCCCGGCTTGGACTTGAGGATTGCATTCGGCCGAGTTCGCGACGAAGTGCTGAAGGTCACCAATCGTCACCAGGAGCCGTTCGTCTATGGATCACTGGGCGGCTCTGTCATCTCGATCGTCGATGCACCGAAACTGCCGCCACCGCCAACGACGGATGACATCGTCTGGAACGCCGTGAAGGATTCGACCTATCCGGCCGTGTTCGAGGAGTTCATCGCGAAGTTTCCGACGACGCCACATCTGAAGGCGGCCGAATCACGGCGTGATGAGCTCAAGCAGGCGCAAGCTGCGGCTGCCGCGCGCATACCCCCGCCGCCGACCGCCGACGAAATCGTCTGGACGGCGATCAGGGATTCGAACTATCCCGCGATCTTCGATGATTTCCTCAGCAAGTTTCCAGCCAGCAAGCATCGAGCCGAGGCGCAATCGCGTGCCGACGAGCTGCAAAAGCAGATCGCCGCCGCTGCCGCCCGCGTTCCACCGCCTCCGACCGCCGACGAGGTCGTCTGGGATGCCATCAAAGGCTCGACGTATCCGGCAATCTTCGAGGATTTCGCCAGCAAATTTCCGGCAAGCCCGCATCTGGCGGACGCCAAGGCGCGCAGGGACGAGCTGAAAAAGCAGATTGCCGCCACGCAAGCTCCGCCACCTCCCGCCGCCGAGGACATCGTCTGGGCCGCGATCAAGGGATCGCGCGATCCCGCGATCTTCGATGAGTTCGTGAGTAAATATGCGGCGAGCCCGCACATCGCGGCCGCACGACAGCGCGGGGATGACCTGAGGAAGGAGATCGCTGCTGCTCAAGCGCCGCCACCTCCGCCTGCAGATGAGATCGTCTGGAACGCGATCAAGGAGTCGCACGACCCCGCGATCTTCGAGGAGTATTCCGCAAAATATTCCAGCAGTTCGCACGTCTCTGCCGCGCTGTCGCGTCGTGACGAGCTGTGGAAGGAACGCGCGGCGGCAGCTGCACCGCCGCCGGCCTCGCCCGCGACCGATGAGATCGTCTGGAATGCGATCAAGGATGGGCGCTCGCCGGCGATGTTCGAAGAGTTTCTGAGCAAATTTCCCGAAAGCGCGCGCTCCGCAGAGGCGCGCGAACGGTTCAAGGCGTTACAGGCGGTGCAGGTGGCCTCCACCAACGCCACGCTTCTGGCTCCAGACACGACCCCGCGGCGCGAAGGACTGACTGCGATCGGCATCAAGGTGTTGTCTGATTCGGAAGAGGCGGCTCTGAAGCAGAAGGCCAGCTTCAAGGAATGTGAAAAGTGTCCGGAGATGGTTGTGGTCCCACCGGGCGCGTTCATGATGGGGACGTCGGAGAGTGCATCGAAACGCACCGCGGAATCGTCTCGCCACAAGGTGACGTTCGCCCATTCATTCGCGGTTGGCCGTTACGCTGTCACGTTTGCGGAATGGGACGCCTGCGTCGCCGATGGGGGATGCAATGGGTACAAGCCCTGGGACAACGGTTGGGGCCGCGGGAGACGACCGGCGATCAACATTTCCTGGTCGGATGCCAAGAGCTATGCAGCCTGGTTGTCGGCCCGCACCGGCAAGACGTACCGCCTCCTGAGCGAAGCCGAGCGGGAATATGTGACGCGCGCGGGAACGACGTCATCGTTCTGGTGGGGAGTCTCCGTGTCTCGGGGCCAGGCCAACTACGATGACAGGGCCAGCCAGGACAAGAATGCAAAGGGTGCCTCCGGGCAAAAGACGGCTCCTGTCGATTCCTTCCAGCCGAATCCGTGGGGCCTCTATCAGGTGCACGGCAATATCTGGGAATGGGTCGAGGATTGCGTCAACGACACTTATGAGGGCGCGCCTGTGGACGGGAGTCCTTGGCTGAAAGGCCGATGCGAGCAGCGTGTCCTCAGGGGAGGCTCCTGGGTCAGCAAGGCGGATGCAGTCGAAGCGGGGAGCCGTTACGGCGTGCAGTCCGAAGGACGCGTGAGCAACGTTGGATTTCGAGTCGCGAGAACCTTGAGATAGCCGGGCACGAGTGCATCGGCCTCGCCAGCCGGAACAATCCCATACAATAACTCTAAGATTTTTTCATTGGAGACTTATGAAATGACAACCTACCCGGTACGCCTACCGTCGGCCCTCTTGATCAAAATCACCGCGGGGCTCGTCCTGTTCTTCGGAATCCTCTGTGGCGCACATGCGGGCGGGGGGAACACGTCGCTCGTCGTGAAATCGGGCGAGGCAAAGGAAATCTGCAAATGCGGCGGACACTGGCGCGTCGACAGCAGTGGCAAGGTCTGGCCCGTCAGCATTGAAGTCGTGACTCCGCCGAAGAGCGGTGCCGTGACGACGCGAGCGAGCACCGGGCAACGCAAATTGAGAAGCGGAGAGGCCAAGACCGTGCGGCTGACCAGCGTGGTGTACCAATCCAAGAAGGGTTATGTCGGTGAAGACTCCTTCACGTATCGGCGCGTGACGGCGGACCCTACCGACCCGGATAATGGCAAGGTATACACAGTCGCCGTCACCGTCAGGTAATTGCGATGGGGGCGGATAGGAGCCCTAAGATCTGCCCCCTTCGGCCTGCGATAAAGGCGGCGATTACGCTGCGCCAACCCACTTCACGAAGCGGTTCTTGCGTTGACGTCTTCCCGCGTCCGCGCCAATCTTCCCGAAAATCAAATCGGGAGGATCCGCCATGCTCCGCGCCGAGGACAACAAGTTCCTGACCGAGTCCGGCTCCGGGACGGGAAATGGGCGAATTGTTGGGATCGTCGTGCGGCGCTTCGGCGATATCGCAGGCTTCGTCGGCAGGCCGCGGATCGCGGCAGCGGAGTAGGACTTGTCGTTAGGACGGGGCATCGTCACAATTCTCCTCGTGTCGCTGGTCGCACTGTTGCTTCCGTCGATCGACGCGGGCCGTGCTGCCCCGGCCCGGAAGGTTGCGAAAGCCAGACCTAAGCCTGCGCCCGCACCAGCCAAATGTGAGATGCCGAAATTCCGGATCGTCGTCGACGTCGGGCACACCCCGGACTCCTACGGCGCGTTGAGCGCGCGCAATGATCCGGAGTTCGGCTTCAACTTCCGGCTCGCAAGGCTGGTCACGGCAAAACTCAAATCCGAAGGCTTTACTGCAACCCGGTTGCTCGTCACCGACGGCAAGGCGCGGCCGAGCCTGTTCAAGCGCGTCGGTGCCGCGAATGACGGCCGGGCCGATCTCGTGCTGTCGATCCATCACGACTCAGTGCCGGACAAGCTGCTCGAGACCTGGGAATTCGACGGCGCAAAGAGCTATTTCAGCGACCGCTTCTCGGGTCACTCGCTGTTCGTGTCCGAGCGCAATCCACACTTCACCAGCAGCCTGAAGCTGGCCCGGATGATCGGCAGGCAGTTGAAGGAGCAGGGGCTGCACTATGCCAGCCAATACACCCTGCCGGTGATGGGCCGCTACCGGCGCCAGCTGCTCGACAAGGATGTCGGCGTCTACCGCTATGACGGGCTCGTCGTGCTGTCGCGAACGCGAAGCGCGGCTGTGCTGCTCGAAGCCGGCTCGATCATCAACCGCGACGAGGAGATGGAGATGAACTCGTCGGAGCGGCAGGAGTTGATTGCGGGCGCCGTTGCGGCGGGGGTCGGGGAATTTTGCAAGATGCGATAGTTGGCGCTGCCGTCATTGCGAGCGAAGCGAAGCAATCCAGAGTCGTTCCACGGCAGCAGTCTTGATTGCTTCGCTTCGCTCGCAATGACGAAAAGGCTACAACGGCACCCCCCGATACTCCCTGTTCGCCAGGCTTGCCTCTTCCAGGTCCAGGTCGCGCTCGATCCGGCGCCGCGTCTCGTCGGTGATCTGGCCGTCGCGCAGGAGGTCGTGGATGAACTTTCGCTCGGCGACGATCAGGTCGCGGGTCAGGGCGGTGCCGGCGGCGGAGACGTCGTGGTGGTTGGGGTCGAGTGAATCCGGAAGCTGGTTGACACGAATCTCGTGACGCGCGCGCAGGAGCCGCATCACCTCGTCCGACACATCCTTTTCCTCGGTCATTGCGTCGAGCGACTTCAGCGCCGCCTCGAGCGCCTGGCGGCGTGCCGCGATCTCGGCCTCGTGCTCGGCGACATGCTCGTTGCGGCCGGCCTCGGCGACACCGAGCCAGCGCACCACCGGCGGAAGCGTCAGGCCGACGCCGATCAGCGTCACGAAGATGACTCCGAAGGCGACGAACAGGATCAGGTCGCGATACGGGAAGGCCTCGCCGCCCGGCAACGTGAACGGCAGCGCCAGCGCGGCCGCCAGCGACACCGCGCCGCGCACGCCGGTGAAGGCGAGCACGAACGGCCATTGCCATGGCGGTGATGGGTCGCGCTTGCGCAGGCTCTTGCTCAATATCCGCGGCAGATAGATCGCAGGGTACAGCCAGACGAAGCGTGCGATGACGATGACCGCCAAAACCACCGCGGTCGCGATCATGATATCGTCGAGCGGAAACGCCTTCGACTTCTCGTAGAGTGCCCGCATCTGGAAGCCGGTGAGCAGGAACAGCAGGCCCTCGATCAGGTAGATGATGAGGTCCCAGAAGAAGATGCCTTGCAGGCGGGTCGACGCCGAGATCAGCAGCGGCCCGTTCCAGCTCACATAGAGGCCGCAGGCCACGGTCGCGATCACGCCGGAGCCGCCGAGATGCTCGGGCAGCCAGTAGGACACGTAGGGCGTGATCAGCGACAGCGTCAGCTCGACCTGCGGATCCCTGGACCATTTGCGGAAGCGAAGGGATAGCCAGCCAATGCCGATGCCAAAGGCGATTTCGCTGGCGACGATGAGGACAAACTCGCCGGCCGCCAGCGGCAGCGAGAAATGGCCGACCATGATGGCCGCAAGCGCGAAGCGGTAGAGGATCAGGGCGGTCGCGTCGTTCGCGAGTCCCTCGCCCTCGAGGATGACCAGGAGCCGGCGCGGTATGTTCAGGCGGCGCGCGATCGCGAGCGGCGCCACCACGTCGGGCGGAGCGACGATCGCGCCCAGCAGGAATCCGATGGTCCAGGGCAGGCCGATCACATAATGCGTGGCCGCAGCCACCAGCGCCGCGGTGAAGATCACCGCGCCGACCGCGAGCAGCACGATCGGCCGCAGATTGTTCCTGAACTCGCGCCAGCTCATCGCGACGCTCGCCGAGTAGATGAGCGGCGGCAGCACCATCAGCAGCACCAGTTCCGGCGGCAGTTCCACCGGCGGCATGCCCGGCACGAAGGCGAGGCCGACGCCGGACAGCATCAGGAGAATGGCCGGTGCGATGTTGAAGCGGCGGGCGACCAGCGCGGTGCCGGCCAGCACCGTGAGCAGGATGAGAAAGGTCTGAAATTTCGCTGCGATCATGGCCTGTCTTGGCCCGGAAGCGGCCAAAAGGTCAATGCGTCGCGGCTCACGCCAGCCGTTCGGCCACCATGCGTCCGACGCGCGCGAACACGGCTTCGATCTGCGCGGCGTTGGGCCTGCCGCCCTGGGTATAGGCCGCGATCAGGATTGGTACATCCGCCTTGTTGTCGAGCTTGGGCCAGACGACCGCGATATCGCCCGACGCATCCTTGCCGTTGTTGCCGGTCTTGTCGCCGATCTTCCAGCCTGCCGGCGGGCCGCCGCGCAGCCGGTTGGCGCCGGTCTTGCAGCCCACCATCCATTCGGTGAGCTGGGTCCGCGAGGCCGGCGACAGTGCTTCGCCCACCACCAGCCGCTTCAGATTGCCGGCCATCGCCGCCGGCGTCGTGGTGTCCCGGGGATCGCCGGGCGGTGAGCGGTTGAGCTCGGGCTCGTTGTGGTCGAGCCGCGAGGTGGTGTCGCCGAGCGATCGCCAGAAGGCCGTGAGCGCGGCGGGGCCGCCGATCCGCGCCAAGAGCAGGTTGGCGCAGGTGTTGTCGCTGAGCTCGACGATCGCCTTGCACATGTCGGTCACCGACATCGTGCCGGCGGCGAGATTTTGTTTGGCGACCGGCGCGTAGTCGAGCAGGTCGGCCTTGCCGTAGGGGATCATGGCCGCAAGCTGCTCCTCGCCGCGATCGGCCCGCGCCAGCACGCAGGCCGCGAGCGAAGCCTTGAATGTCGAGCACATGACGAAGCGCTCGTCGGCGCGCCATGCGAGCTTCTCGCCTGTCGCGAGGTTCTCGGCATAGACCCCGATCCGCCCGCCGCTCTCGCGCTCGTAGGATTCGAGCTCCGGCGGTGCGTCTACGGCGAGCGCGGGGGAGGCGGCCATCCAGCACAGCGAGGCAAGCAGGGTACGGCGGTCGAGAGGCATAGGGGACTTTCAGACATCGTCATTGCGAGCGCAGCGAAGCAATCCAGAATCTTTCCGCGGAGACAGACTGGATTGCTTCGCTTCGCTCGCAATGACGGAAAATCAAAGGCGAGTTCGTCAGAATTCGGGCAGCGGAAGGGTCGTCCCCCTCACTCCCTCAGGTCATACCGGTACGATTTCGACACGATCTGCCAGCCGTCGGCGAGCTTCATCGCCACCAGATAATCCGTGAAAAAGCGTGGCGGAAGCTGGCACCTGACCTTGATGAAGGCGGTCTTGTCATCCGAGCGGTCGATGGTGACGATGAAATCCTCGCGCGGCTTGCCTTCGGCCTTGCCGGAGGGGCGCTTGCGGACGCGGTCGAGCCAGTCGGGCACGGTCAGCACCTGAAGCTCGCCCTTCTCGACCCAGCGCAAATCGGCGGAGGGATGGAAGATGGCGCCGAGTTTTTCGGCATCGCCCTCGTAAAGTCCGTCGAAATAGGATTGCACGACAGCTTCGACGCTCGAACGGTTCTGGCTCATGGGTCATCCCTTTGAATGATGGCTTGGGGCGAACTTAGTCGTACACATCAAAATGCGCTATGGGTGTCTGCGCCAATTGGGCGAGGACGCTGGAATGACCGGATCAGAAAATTCGAACGCTCGTATCCTCACCGGCGAATGCTATTGCCGTGCCGTGCGCTACGAGGTCGCGGACGCGTTCTCTTACGCACTGAACTGCCACTGTTCGAACTGCCGCCGCACCACCGGCTCCGCCTTCAAGCCGTTCGCCGGGATCGTGCAGGACAAGCTCCGCATCGTCCGTGGCGAGGACCAGCGCCTCATCTATGGCGACGACACAACCCACGACGCGCACTGCGCCCGCTGCGGCTCGTTGCTTTATTCCCGGGTGCGCGAGGGAAAATGGGTCCATGTCGCCATGGGAACCCTGGTTGACGCCCCCTCGATCCGGCCGAGCGCCCACATTTTCGTGGGCTCGAAGGCGCCCTGGCATGAGATCACGGACGAGCTGCCGCAATACCGGGGACACATCGGGGGTGACTGAGCGCATACTTGGCCTGCGCCAGCGAACCGCCATCGCTCTGGCGAGACTAAAGAGTTCCTTGGCAGTTTGCAGGCATCGTCTTCGTGATCTCCATCACAAATGCGATGGCGGATTCTGCTAAGGCAATCCCCAAAGGGCGACCGAATTGCTCCCGATCTCTGGAAGTTCTGTCATGCGTAGCCTGCTCGGACTTTGTCCGCTTTTTCTGGCTCTCTTGTTCGGCGCTGCGCCCGCTCTCGCCGGAAAGCGCGTGGCGCTGGTCCTTGCCAACTCGTCGTATCAGTACGCGCCGTCGCTCGCGAACCCCGTCAATGACGGTGCAGTGATGGCGAAGACGCTGAAGGACGCCGGCTTCGAAATTGTGGAGTCCCGGCATGATCTGTCCGCGTTGGAGACGCGGCGCGTGCTGCGCGATTTTGCCGATGCGACGCGCGATGCCGACATCGCCGTGATCTACTATGCCGGCCACGGCATCGAGGTCGAAGGCTCGAACTATCTGATCCCTGTTGACGCCAAGCTCGAACGCGACACAGATGTCTACGACCAGGGGCTGTCGCTCGACCGCGTCCTGGTCACGGTCGAGCCCGCCAAGCAGCTTCGCCTGGTGATCCTCGACGCCTGCCGCGATAATCCGTTCGGCAAGACCATGAAGCGCACGGTTGTCTCGCGCGGCATCGGCCGCGGCCTGGCCCAGGTCGAGCCGAACAGCCCCAACACGCTGATCGCGTATTCGGCCAAGGCCGGCTTCACGGCGCAGGACGGCGATGGCGCCAACAGCCCCTTTACTATGGCACTGTCGAAGCATCTGACGACGCCGGGCCTCGATGTCCGTCGCGCCTTCGGCTTCGTGCGCGACGACGTGCTCAAATCGACCGGCAACAAGCAGGAGCCGTTCGTGTACGGCTCGCTCGGCGGCGAGGACGTGCCGCTGGTGCCGGTTAAGGTGGTCGCGGCCGCTCCGGTGGCGCCGATTGCGAACCCGCAGGCGGCCGATATCCGCCGCGACTACGAGCTCGCGCTCCAGGTTGGCAACAGGCCGGCCTGGGAGGCATTCCTGGCCCAGCATCCTGACGGCTTCTATGCGAATCTCGCCAAGCTTCAGGTCGAAAAAATCGGTGCCGAGCAGGCCCATGCGGCGGCCACCGAGAAGGCGAAGCAGGCCGAGGCCGAACGCGATCGTCTTGCCGCCCACGGCGCGCAGAAGGATGCGCAGGCCAAGGCCGCGGCTGATGCGAAAGCCGCCGAGCAGGCGCAGCTCGCCGCGCAGAAGGCCAAGGAGCAGGTGCAGCAGCAGGCGGCCGCGGCCGAGCAGCAGCGCGTCAACCTCGCCGCCGCGGCGCCAGGTGCGGCACCCGCCAGCACGGCGAGCCCCGCCGGCACCAGCGTCGCTTCGCTGACGCCGACGACCACGCCGGTCGACCTCAGCCGCTTGGTGCAGACCGAGCTCGGCCGCGTCGGCTGCTTCTCCGGGCAGGCCGATGGCAACTGGAATACGACTTCGCGGCGCTCGCTGTCGCAGTTCAACCGTTACGCCGGCACCAGGCTCGACGTGAAAGTGGCGAGCACCGATGCGCTCGATACGGTCAAGTCAAAGCCGTCGCGCGTCTGCCCGCTGGTCTGCGAGCACGGCTTCAAGGCCGACGGCGACACGTGCACGAAGATCGTTTGCCGCGAGGGCTATGCGATCAACGACGACAATGCGTGCGAGAAGCAGCGCATCGCCAAGCCTGCGACGGTCAAGCCTGCGACGGCCAAGCGCGCAACCGCCAAGCGCGACGACGGCGATGAGCGTTCCGCACGGCAGCGCCGTCAGGCCGGTGGCGCGGCGGGCGGCTATGGTGCCGCCGCGGGCATTGCGGCTGCCGCGAGCGCCGGCCGCGCCTCGGGTGGCGGGCAGATTTTCTGCAATGGCGGCAGCTGCCGCCCGGTCAACCGCGGCTGTCATCTCGAATATCGCGGCGGCGGTGGCCCCGGCAACGACGCCAATGCCGAGGTGTGCAACTAGGATCGCGCCATCGACGTCAGTTCGAGATCGCGCTTGCCGCGATGTTCACTGTCAGCGCCAGCAGCGCCGTGTTGTAGATGAACGACACGATGCCATGCGCGGTCGCGGTGCGGCGGATGGTCTTGTCGGTGATGCCGACGTCGGAGACCTGCGCGGTCATGCCGATCACGAACGAGAAATAGACGAAGTCCCAATAATCGGCGTGATCTTCCTTATCGCCGCTCGGAAACTGCAATCCGCCCGGCGGGTGCCGGTAGTAATCATGGGCGTAATGCAGCGCGAAGGTCGTGTGCACGGCGGCCCATGACAGCGCGATGGTGGCGATCGCGATGGTCAACTCCCACGCCCCGCGATGCGGCGTGCCGAGCTCAGACATGATCGCTGCGATGCTGGCGAAGGCGCCGATCGCCGTCACCAACAGGATCACGAAGCGGCCGTCGTCCTGCATTGCGGCACTACGGCGGATGTGCTGCTGGTCGTTGCACAGCATCATCGCGTAGACCAGCACGAGATAAACCGCGATCAACGCATCCCAGCCGAACAGCAGCCGCGTCACCAGCCGGTGCGATCCCGGCAGCAGCAAGCAGACCAGGATGCCGGCAGCGAGCGCGATAAAGGTACGCGGCCGCGCGTAAATCAGCCGCATCGGCCGCGACATCTTGCGGAAGCGGACGAGGACGGGATCGTCTTTGTCGGTGGCCATGATGGCTCCAGCCCTCTCGCTCAACTCTCGTTGTCGCCGCAGCGGCGGCCTGCTCCCTCGCCCCGCTTGTGGGGAGAGGGTCGGGGTGAGGGGGAGCCTCCGCAAGGACGGTGAGAGCTGGATTCGCGGAGGCTCCCTCTCACCCGACATTCAAGCTGCGCCTGAATATCGACCTCTCCCCGCAAGCGGGGCGAGGTGAAGATCGTGCACTACATCAGTTCTTCCGCTCGGCGACGAAGCGCGCGGCGGCCTGAAGAACGGCGGCGCGGTCGCCGAAGATCGACACGGCGCCGTCGGCCCGCGCGAGCAGGTCGCGCACGCGCTGCTTGGCGCCTTCGATGCCGAGCTGGGTGACGAAGGTGGTCTTACCCAGCGCGGCATCGGCGCCGGCCGGCTTGCCGAGCGCCGCCGCATCGCCTTCGACGTCCAGCAGATCGTCGGCGATCTGGAAGGCTTCGCCGAGCGCGCGGCCGTAATCGTCGAGCGCCTGGTATTCCTTCTGCGAGGCCTGGCCGAGGATCGCGCCGGCGATGCAGCCGTAGCGCAGCAGCGCACCGGTCTTCATCTGCTGAATGCGGGCGACATCGATCGGCTCGTTGCCGCCAAAGCGGCCTTCGCCGGCGAGATCGAGAATCTGGCCGCCGACCATGCCGCCGATGCCGGCGCAGCGCGCCAGCGCGCGCGTCAGCAGGAGGCGTACATTGGCGTCGCGGTGGATCTCATCGCGGGTGACGATGTCGAACGCGAGCGTCAACAGGCCGTCGCCGGCGAGGATCGCGGTCGCGTCATCGGTCTTCTTGTGCAGGGTGGGGCGGCCGCGGCGCAGGTCCGAATTGTCCATCGCCGGCAGGTCGTCATGGATCAGCGAGTAGCAGTGGATGCATTCGAGCGCGGCGCCCACGAGCAGCGCCGCTTCGCGGGGAACGCCGAACACGGCCGCGCTCTCGACCACCAGGAACGGGCGCAGGCGCTTGCCGCCGTTGAGGCTCGAATAGCGCATTGCGTCCATCAGTCGCTTGGGACGGGCGATCTCATCGTGCAGGATGTCATCCGCCAGCAGGCGTCCAAGCAGGGCTTCGGTGTCATCAGCGGTCTTGTCCAGGCGTTTGGCGAAATCGGACGGGGACGTGCCGGTCATCAAGAAGGGCTCCAGAACTAAAATTCGGCGGGACAATCCTTTATGCGCCCGCCCCAGTCAATCGTTTGGAAGGCCTAAAAAGTGCTGGAAAAGGCCCGAATTATCACAGACTTAATGGCGGGATCCGTGGCCGCGTTTCATTTTGCGCCGGAAAGGTCGATTTGCGCATCGTCAAGATCCTGCTGGTAGCGCTCGTGGTCGTGGCTCTCGCGCCCTACGTGATCGCGCCGTTCTACCGCACCGGCCATCCCGTTTCGACGCTGATGGCCTGGCGGTCGCTCCGGGGTGCGCCGATGCATCGGGAGTGGATTGATCTGGCCGCGATGTCGCCCTCGCTGCTGCGATCGGTGGTGGCGGCCGAGGACGCCCATTTCTGCAAGCATCACGGCATCGACTGGGGCGCGCTGCGCGAGGCGATCGACGATGCGAAGGAGGACGGTACGCCCTTCCGGGGCGCCTCCACCATCACCCAGCAGGTGGCAAAGAACCTGTTCCTCTGGCAGGGGCGGGATTTCGTCCGCAAGGCGCTGGAATTTCCGCTGGCGCTGTGGATCGATCTCGTCCTGCCCAAGGCGCGAATCCTTGAGATTTACCTCAACATCGCCGAGCTCGGCCCGCAGGGCCAGTTTGGGGTCGAGGCGGCCAGCGCCTATGCCTTTGGCAAATCGGCGGCCAACCTCTCGCCTCGGGAGGCGGCACTTCTGGCCTCGATCCTGCCCAATCCGGTCAAACGGAGCGCCCGGACTCCCGGGCCTGGCGTCCGCCGGCTGGCGGGGACCTATGTGGCGAGGGCGCAGGCGAACTCGCTTTTGACCTGCTGGCGGGAAAATCGCTGATTTTGGGCCCTTTTCGGACGTATTTTCCGGTCCAAAAGCCTAGATTTACGGCCAGCCTTCCTCTATAAGCCCGGCCTTGATCGGCATTCAGCTCGCCTCGGTTTGCGGGTGCTGAGCCGTCCCCTCGCGGACGATGCCCTGACAACACCAATCCCTAGAGGATATTGAAATGGCCGTTCCGAGAAGAAAAACCTCGCCGTCGCGTCGTGGCATGCGCCGCTCGGCAGACGCCATCAAGAAGCCGACCTATGCGGAAGACAAGGACTCCGGCGAGCTCCGTCGTCCGCACCATCTCGACCTCAAGACCGGCATGTACAAGGGCCGTCAGGTCCTGAAGAAGAAAGAGTCCTGAATTTAGGACTTTTCTCCGGGCAGGATCATTTCGCCTGCCTGATTTCGGCCACCCAATGAGATATGACAATGACGGCGGCGGAGCTAATGCTTCGCGGCCGCATTGTCCTGTCCGGATATCTTGATCGAGAAGGCATTTCGCCGATGGTCGGTTTCCCGCTGCTCCTGATCCCGCTCGCGGTCTACAACATCATCGCCTTCCTGATGCCGTCCGTGTCCTTTACGGACGTGCTGTTCAAGGTGCCGATGATCACGGGCGAGACCTGGCCGGTCACGCTTGCCGACGTGATGCTCGCGCTCGGTATCGTGTTGCTGCTGTTAGAGGTGGTCAAAGGCGCGCGGCCCGGCTCGAAATTCCTGATGGATCATCTGCTGTCGCTGATCGTGTTCGGTGCTGCCGCGGCCGAATTCGTGATGTGGCCCAAATTCGGCAACTCCACCTATTTCCTGCTGGTGCTGCTCGCGATGGCCGATTTCCTCGGCGGTATCGCCCAGCGCACGCGCCGCCGCGTCACCTATGTCGCGGAGACGACAGTGCCGGCGCCGCGCAAGGCCAAGCGCCAGGCCGAAGCGGCAACGGACGACGCGGCGCCCGAACCCAAGTTCGAGCCGGTGTCTGCGCCGGCGGTGCCACCCGCGCCGTCAGCGCAGTCGGTCGCCGAATCCGTGCTGAAGGATCATCCCGCGCCGAAGCCGGTGAACCCGCCCTCGCCGGAAATTCCCTCGCCGGATTTGCAGCCGGGCAACGGCACGCCGTCGTCTCCCGACGCGCCGCGCTGATCGTGAGTCGCCGCAGCAATGGCGGTGCGCTCCCTCGCCCCGCTTGCGCGGAGAGGTGAAGGGCACCGCCTCTCTCAGAAAATTCGTCGTGCTTAAGCCACCTGCCGCGTGCGCGCGGTGACGCTTCCGAGCGGGTGCTTGTCGCCATAGGCCATCTGCGCATCCTCGGACGAGGCGCGGCGGAGCCGGCTGGCCTGGGGCAGGTGCTCGGCATTGGCGATGAGTTGGGTGACGAAGCTCGGATCGGGACGGGGCAGCGGCGCCTTGTGGACCCACTGCAACGTCGGCAGCAGCGGCACCAGGGCCGTGCCCGTGCCGTTGTCCGCGCATTCCGATCGATCAGTACTTAACATCGCAATCACCGTTGATCCGGCGAGGCCTGTCGCGTTTCGAGACGCTGGCGCCGGTGCGTGTCATGTACTCGCAAGGCCTATGCCGGCCGGGCCGGTTTGGTTCCGCGGGCCTGCGAAACATGGTTTCCAAATTGTTTATGAACTTTGCCTAGAGTCGGAGTCGAATCTGGCCGTATTCTGTGCCGACTCAGGACTCCCCGCTGTCCCGAAACGAGGCGATTTTGACCCCTGCATTGCCGCAAGCCTCCGACATCCTGGCCGCTCTTGGTCAGGCCGTTTTCGCCTGGGACATCGCCAGCGATTCCATCGTGTGGGGCGAGCAGGTCGCCAGCGTCTTTCCCGGCATCCCGCCCGAGCGGCTCGCGACTGGCGCCGAATTCGCCAAGCTGATCGAGCCCGCGCAGACGCTGCGGACCGCCGCGCTGGCGCAGACCTCGCCAGTGCACGGCGCCGACGGCACGCCCTACCGGGTCGAATATGGCGTGCGCATGAGCGCCGCCGATCCCGAGGTCTGGATCGAGGAGACCGGCCGCTGGTTCGCCGGCCCCGATGGTCGCCCGGTGCGCGCGATCGGCTCCATCCGCATCAACAATGAGCGCCACGCCCGCGACGAGGAATTGACCAAGCTGGCCCGGCTCGATCCCCTGACCGGTGAGCTCAATCGTTCCCACCTGATCGCGGCGCTGGCCGAGGCGATCGAGGAGACGACCCGCTTCCGCTCGACCGCAGCCTTCATGCTGGTCGGCATCGATCATCTCGCCCGCGTCAACGACGCTTTCGGCTTCGATGTCGCGGACGCCGTGATCCTCGACGTGGCCAAGCGCATCCGCGCGCGCCTGCGCGGCGGTGACGTGCTCGGCCGTTTCTCCGGCAACAAGTTCGGCCTGATCCTGAAGAACTGCACCGTCGATGACATGAACGTCGCCGCCGAGCGCTTCCTTGCCGGCATCCGCGACGAGGTGGTGCCGACCAAATCCGGCCCGGTCTCGGTCACGGCGTCGATCGGCGCGGTCAGCGTGCCGCGCTATGCCCGCAGCACCGACGAGGCCGTCAATCGCGCCCATGAGACGCTGGACGCGGCAAAACAACGCCGCGTCGGTTCGTTCGCGGCGTGGCGCCCGGATGCCGCGCGCGACGCACAGCGCCGCGTCAACATCCGTGTCACCGACGAGATCGTCACCGCGCTGAACGAGCGCCGCATCAAGCTCGCCTATGAGCCGGTGGTCGCGGCCGCCTCGCGCGAGTGCGCGTTCCACGAATGCCTGGTGCGGATGGACCAGGGCGACGGCCAGGTGCTGCTCGCGCCCGACATCGTGCCGGTTGCCGAACGGCTCGGCCTGATCCGCCTGGTCGATCACCGCGTGCTCGAGCTCGTGGTCGCCGAGCTCGCGGCCGCGCCCGACATCTGCCTCAGCCTCAACATCTCGCCTGATACGACGATGGATCCGGACTGGTGGGCGGGAATTGAGTCGCTGATGCTGGCCCATCCTGGCGTCGCCGAGCGGCTGATCGTCGAGATCACCGAGACGGTCGCGATCCAGGACATCGATGACGTGCGCGGCTTCGTCACGCGGCTGAAGAATTTCGGCAGCCGCATCGCCATCGACGATTTCGGCGCCGGCTACACCTCGTTCCGAAACCTGCGCAAGCTCGGCGTCGACATCGTCAAGATCGACGGCGCCTTCGTGCAGAACATCACCCGTTCCGCCGACGACCGCGCCTTCGTGCAGACCCTGATCGACCTCGCCCGCCGCCTCGACATCAAGACGGTCGCCGAGTGGGTGCAGGACGAAGAGGCCGCCGCCATGCTGCGCGACTGGGGCTGCGACTACATCCAGGGCCGCCTGATCGGGCTCGCCTCAGCCGACCGCCCATGGGGCACGCCGCCGGACAGCGCACTGCCAGCGGCAGGATAGAGCTGCGTCCCTTGCTTCGTCGGATAATGACGAGCTGCGGGGGCTTTCCGCATGCTCGCTGTCATCGCCCGACTTGATCGGGCGATCCAGTATTCCAGAGACAGTTGTGTTTAAGCCGAGAGGCCGCGGCGTACTGGATGCCCCGGTCCCGGCTCCGCCAAGGCTACGCCGGGCCACAAGCTCGCCCGGCCGCCGAAGCTTCAGCGAAGGCGGCAAGCCGGGGCATGACAGCTGAGTGGGAGGCGCGCAGCTACGCGACGCAAATACCGGGCACCGCGACCTTCTGGAACAGATGCGGGCTCGCGACTGCGGATGCGGGGTAGGCGGCGATCTTTGCGCGGAATTCCGGGTGGGTGAAAGCGGCGCGGAAATGCGCGTTGGATTCCCACACCGCGTAATTCAGGTAGGTCGGGCTGTCGCCGACGGCGCGGTGAAGCTGGGTGGAGATGAAACCGGGCTGGCGCTTCATGAAGGCGGCGTCGTCCTGCCACGTCTTGAGGAAGCTCTGCTCATCCTCGGCGTCGAGCGTGAACACGTTGACGAGCACCACGGGGCCGGTTTCGAGCGCGATCTGACGGTCGATCGGGAAGGCAGGGTCGAGGGGACGCATGAGGGGCATGACATTGCTCCGGTCAATTTGGTATCATAATGTCAATTCGACAGTCCCGGATATAGATAATTGACATTATGATGTCAACACGGATCAATGGTGCCAAATGAACAAGACCAAGCGGACCCCGGCGGGCGAAGCCCTGACCGGCCTCATCCTCGACCTGTTCCGCGCCAACAGCCTGCTTCTGACCGCTGGCGATCGGCTGGTGACGTCGCTCGGCCTCACCAGTGCGCGCTGGCAGATCCTGGGGGCGATCGCCGACGCCGAGCGCCCGGAGCCGGTCGCCTGGCTCGCCCGCAATCTCGGCGCCAATCGCCAGAACGTGCAGCGCATCGTCAACGATCTCGCGCGGGATGGTCTCGTCGTGTTCGAGACCAACCCGCATCACCGCCGGGCGCAGCTCGTGGTGCTCACCGACAAGGGCAGGCAGGTTTACGACGCCGCCGGCCGGTTGCAGGTCCCCTGGGTCAACGGCCTTGCGGATGGATTGTCGGTCAGGGATATCGACGTGGCCCATCGCGTCGTGACCGCACTGCGAGCCGGTCTGAAAGACGCCGGTGAAGCGAACGAGTAAGCAAGCGAGGCGCCGGGGGACACGAGGCGTACATCGTGTGAGCCCATTTCGGACTCAAATCCGCCGCCGACTCAATCGATGTATCCAAATGCGGTTGGAGGCATGTCCTGAGTTGGGGAATTTGCCATGAGTGATGAAGATTTAATGCGTCATAAGAGACAGAAGCTGATTTCCACTGCCGAAGATATCGTGCGTGATGAGTCTTTCGAACTCTTGTCGCAGCAGCTCTGCGAAGGCGCTAGCTTTTCGGACGATGAATCCCCGTCGAACGACGTTTTTTTGCTTCTTGAGGAGAATGCGCGGCTTCGTGCGCTTGCCATCAGCCTTTCCAGCCTGGTCGGAGACCTCTCCGAACGGGAGTGGAGCAATGCGCTCGCATCGGCCGATCGTGCCACGCTCAATCGCCTGAGGTCGTGTCGGGCGTAACGATAGAGAGAGCGACGAGGTGAAGCGGAGCGTCACGCCACGCGCCTGACCGCGTTCAGTCGCTCGATCGTGTGGCCGACCTCGGCTGCCGGGCACGGCCTGCCGAAATAGTAGCCCTGGACTGCGGTGCAGCCGCATTCGCGGACGAAGTCGAGCTGCTCGATCGTCTCGACGCCCTCCGCCGTGGTCTCGACGCCGAGCACGGAGCCGAGGCTCGCGATGGTGCGAACGATTGCGACGCTCTCCGGGCTTTCGCCGAGCGTGCCGACGAAGGAACGGTCGATCTTGATGCGGTCGAACGGAAATTTGCGCAAATAGCTCAGCGAGGAATAGCCGACGCCGAAATCGTCGAGGCTGACGCGCACGCCAAGAGCGCGGAGCTGGTGCAGGATCTCGATTGTCGCCTCGCTGTCGTCGAGCAGCGCTGTCTCGGTGACCTCGAGCTCGAGCCGCCGTGGCGGCAGGCCGGCTTCCGCAAGCGCGCTCGTGACCATCGCCACCAGTCCGCGCGAGCGGAACTGCACCGGCGACAAATTGACCGCGACGGTGACATCGGGCCAGGACGCCGCGGTCGCACAGGCCGTGCGCAGCACCCATTCGCCGATCGGGACGATCAGCCCGTTCTCTTCCGCGAGAGGAATGAATTCGGCCGGCGAGACCAAGCCGCGCGAGGGGTGTTTCCAGCGCAGCAGCGCCTCGAAACCGGTGAGCTCGGTGGTGTCGAGCCGCACCTGCGGCTGGAACACGAGGTGAAATTCGCGTGCCTCAAGCGCGCCACGCAGATCGTGCTCCAGCGCGTGCCGGCCGCGCGCCTGTTCCTCCATCTCGGGCTCGAACAGCTGGTAGGCGCCGCGCCCCTTGGCCTTGGCCTGGTACAGCGCAAGGTCTGCGCATTTCATCAGCTCGTCGGCATCGAGCCCGTGATCGGGCGCGATCGCGATGCCGACGGAAACGCCGACATGGATCGACTGGCTTTCCAGCGGCGGCGGGTGGCCGATGATCTCGACCAGGCGGCGGGCGAGCCGTTCCGCCGATTGCGGCTGCGGTCCGCGCTGGAGGACGGCGAACTCGTCGCCGCCGAGGCGGGCGACGGTGTCATGCTCGCCGACATTCTCCTTCAGCCGTGCCGCGACCCAGCGCAGAAGCCGATCGCCGGCGGCGTGCCCGAGGCGGTCGTTGACCGTCTTGAAATTATCGAGGTCGAAGCACAGCACGGCCATCGCACCGCCGGCGATCGCGACCTGGTTCAGTCCCTCGCCCATTTTCTCGCGGAACAGCGTGCGGTTGGGCAGGTCGGTCAGTGAATCGTGCTGCGCCATGTGCGCCACGCGGGCCTGGGCCTTGTGGCGCTCGGTGACGTCCTCATAGGTGACGACCCAGCCGCCGTGCTCCATCCGCTTGTGATTGAGCTTGATGATGCGGCCGTCGTTCAGGTGACGGTGCAGCGTGTGTTCGCCCTCGCGCAGCCTTTCGACATAGTCGGCATAGATCCTCGCGGCGGTCGTGTTCGGATGGATGCCGAGGTCGCAGCTATGCTCCATAATCTCGCGCATCGAGACGCCGGGCTTCACGACATCGGGCGACAGCCCATACATCTCGATGTAGCGGCGATTGCAGACGATGACGCGCAGGCTCGCATCGAGCATGCACAGGCCCTGGCTCATGTTGTTCAGCGCGGCGTCGAAGCGGCGGTATTGCTCGCTCAGCTCTTCGATCGCGCGCTCGCGGTCGGTGATATCCTCGTAGGTGGCGACGAAGCCGCCCTCGGGCAGCGCGCAGTAGCGCACCGAGATCACGGTGTCGTTCGACATGCGCCGGCGCATCGGCGAGGAATCGTGGTTCGCGATCCTCGCGCTGGCGGCTTCCAGCAGCTGTTGCGGACTGTATTCGGAAGTGAACGCCCCGTTCACCATCGACCGCTCGATCAGCTCGCCGAGATGCGTGCCAGGCCTGGTTTCCTCCGGCGACAGCCGATAGATCTTGCGGTAGGTGGTGTTGCAGACGCGCAGGCGCATGTCGCTGTCGTAGAAGGCGAGCCCGTGCGCCATGTTCTCCAGCGCCGCATCGAGGATGAAGTTCTGTTGCCGCAGCGCTTCTTCGTACTGCAGCCGCTCGGTGACGTCCTCATGCACCGTCACCCAGCCGCCGTCGGGCAGGAAGCGGGACACCGCCTGCACCATCCGGCCGTCATGGCGCATCACCAGCAGGGTCTTCGCCTTTCTGCTGCGCACATCCTCCAGCCTGGTGTCATGGAACTCGTCGGCCGACATGCCCGGCAGGTTGCCGCGCGACATCCAGTGTTCGATCACTGAGCAATGCGAGACGCCCGGCTTCACGATGTCGGAATCGAGATTGTAGAGGTTCAGGAACCGCTCGTTGCAGACGACGACACGGCTGTCGGCGTCGTACATGATGAGGCCGTGCGACATATTGGCGAGCGCGTGCTGGCTGCGCTCCGTCTGCAGGCGCAATTCCGCCTCAAGCCGGGCGAGGCGGCTGACGTCATCGCAGATCGTCATCCAGCCGCCGCCGGGAAGCGGCTTCAGCTCGAGCGCCATGACGAGTCCGCTCGCGAGTGTCTGTTCGGTGCGGAAGGGCTTCCCGCCTGCGATCTGCGCGATTCGCTTCGTATACAGCGCGTCGATCTCGTGTTGCGGAAAGTTGCCGCGCGCCGCGCTGTGTGCGAGCACCTCGCGGTAGCTCGTGCCGACATGCACGATGTCGGCCGACATGTCGAACAGCGACAGATAGCTCTGGTTGACCAGCACGATCCGGTTGTCGGCGTCGTAGACGCAGACGCCCTGCTCCATGTGATCGAGCGCAAGCTGGCTCAGCCCGACGAGGGCCTGCGGGCCCTCTGCGCGGCGTGCACCAAGCTCGTTATCGCGGATCGGCGTCATGGGATCGACGGGTCTCGGCCGGCAATAGATTTAACGCAACGTAATTCAGCCACTGAGCGTAACGAAGAGGCCGGAAAAATCCCTTAAGCGCAGTAGTTTACGGAGGGTGACTGGGGATGCGGAGCGGCGTGCGCCAAGCGCGCGAATGCCGAGATATCTGCAAGCCAGAGTTGGCCGTAAGCGCACGACAAACTCCGCTGTCGTCCCTGCGAACGCAGGGGACCCATAACCCTAGGGAGAAGTTTGGCGAAGACTGATCCTGAATGGTCTTCCCGCGGTACCGGCGTCTGGGCTCACAGGTAGATCACGCGGTATGGGTCCCTGCGTTCGCAGGGACGACAGCGCATTCTTGGCCCGAGCGTCCCTTACGGCCCGTACAGCACGAGTTCCGTGTCCGTGAGGTCGCCGAGCTGCGGCCGGTGCGGACCCTTAAAATATTTACGGCCGCGCCGCTCGGTGTAGATGCCGGCGAGGCCGGGAATCGGGCCATTGGAATCGATCGCCACCGAGATCTTGCCGAGTCGCAGCAGCAGCCGGCCGATGCGGCCTGCGCAGGCGGCGTATTCGGCGGCGCTGCGGCAATAGATCAGCTTCATCGCGGGCGGTGCGATGAAGCCGCGGCGGATGCGCACCGGCTGCAGGATGAAGGGGGACGTCCCCTTGGGCGTGCGGCAGACCAGGCTGAGGCAATTGTAGCGGGCATGCCGCGTGAGGAGCTGCGTCTCGTCGTCGGTCAGCCCCTCGATCGCCTTGGCGTGCTGCGAGATGACCTCGATCTTGCTCCAGCGCGGAGGGCGCGCGAGGGCGGGCACGGAGAAGAAGATGCCGTGGCAATAGGCACGGAAGCCCTGCGTCTCGATGATCGGCCAGGTCCACGGCGCCGGGCTGATGTTGAGATAGGTGACATCCTTGTGCCGCTGCGCGATCTTGGTCAGCAGCGGGGCGTAGTTGCGGTAGGCCGGATCGACATACCAGCTCGACAAATTGCACTGGATGGCGGCCTCTTCGCCGTGCTTTCGCGCCGTGTAGATCAGCAGCAGCACGCCGACGGGCGCGCCGTCATTGTCGAGCATGTAGCCGAAGCGCGGATAGCCCTCCGGCACGGGCCGGAAGGCCTGTCGGCGCAGCCCCTGAATCCAGTAATTGCGCGAGCGGCCGACGAAGCCGCGCGTCAGCAGGTCCGCGACCGCATCGACGTCGGCCTCGGTGATCTCGCGGCATCGGACCTTGGTGTGGATCACGCTCGTTTTACCCGTGGAAATGGGAGGCCTCGTTCGCTCTATCGTTTCAGCACGATCTTTTCGGAAAACCGCCCCGCACTTTTCCGGATCATGCTCTAGCGCCAGCCTTCACCATGGGCATCGGCCGTGGCTAACGGCTGCATGCCCATGATCTCCCGCACCTTGGCGGGCCAGGCGGCGAGATCGGTGCCGTGGGTGTGGAACATGGCGACGGCCAGGCGGTCCATGCCGAAGGCGACGCAGCCGGTGTGGGCCGGTTCGCCATTGGCGTCCAGGATGCCCCAGGTCGTGCCGAAATGCTCGCGGTGATAGTTGAAGCTCATGCAGGCGGTCGGCTGATCCTCCGAGCGAAGCGGGATCAGGAGCTCGAACTTGAGCTGCTGCTGCTTCTGGCTCACCGCCTTGATCTGGCCGACGCGGCCGAAGAAGGGGTCGCTGGCATAGTCGACGCGGAAGGTCAGGCCGAGGTCGCGGGCGATCGCCTGCGCGCGCACCATCCAGCGCTCGCGGAAATCGGCGACGTCGTCGGGGCTGCCGATGCAGACATATTCGCGCATCCGGAACGATTGCAGCCGGTCGAGATGTTTCGACGGCTCGCGGCGGAAGCAGTCGGCGGCGACGTCGAAGCGCAGGCCGCCCTTCGGCAAAGGTCCGCGGCTCGCCGCGATCGGATAGACCGGGTAGCAGGCGGCGGGCGACAGCACGAGGTCGGCCGGCGAGAGCGATGAAGTCCAGTCGCCGCCGGCGTCGAAGCGGCTCACCGCCGCGTTGATCTCGCGTTCGGTGCCGTGCAGGCCGCAGACGCAGCCGAGCAGGTTCGGAAAGCTCTTGAGATAGCCGGATTTCTCGAGCTGGGCCCGGCTCATCACCGGCGGAAAGCGCATGACCTCTGTGCCGGTCTCGCGATGGCTCGTGATCAGCGCGGCGAGACGCTCGACGACGCCCTCATAGAGCGCGGTGCGGGCGTAGACGCCGTCCGAGCCCATGGGGTGGAACAGCTTGTCGGCGAGATGATCGAGCGGATCTGCGATTTGCGGCGCGGTCTCGGGCGAGCTGGGGAGAACAGCAATGTTCATGTTCGACTTCCTGCTATCTGAAATTGTTCTTTTTGGCCGAAAGGCTCGTCAGTCGCGAAGGCTTTCTAGTCCCGAAGGCTTGCCGGTATGCCGCTCATCAGCGTCGACGTGGCGGCGTTGGCGAGAATGCGGTCGTTGTTGATCATGATCGGCGAGGACAGCACGTCGCGCAGGTGGCGGCCCATGGTGAACTCGCCGTCGTTGCGGTAGCCGGAAAGGCCCGCGGTGCGCATCGCATGCATCACGGTCTCGACCGCGAGCTCGGAGGCCTGCACCTTCAACAGCGTGATCGAGGACTGGAAATCGAGCGAGCTCAGCGCGCGCTCGTCATGCTCGGCGCGGGCAAAGGTGTCGACATTGGCTGCGATCAGCGCGCGCAGCTTGGCCAGCGACATCTTCGCGGCCGTGAAATGCGCCGCGGCCGGCGGCATCTGGCCGCCCGAGGTGCGGGCCGCCTTACGAACGAAAGCCTGCGCACGGGTCACGGCCGCAGCCGCGATGCCGGCCCAGGCCGAGGACCAGCACAGATGCGCGAACGGCGTCATGGTCTGGGCATGGATCTTGTCATAAGATTCCGGGAAGATGCGGTCGGCCGGGCAATCGACCTTCAGCTCGAAGCCGGTCGAGCAGGTGCCGCGCATGCCAAGCGTCTCCCAGCCCTGCGTTTGCTTCAGCGAATAATCGTCCTTGGCGAGCGCCAGCAGAACCTGGTCGGAGGCGGCGGCCTCGGTGGCGCGGCGGGCGATGGTGACGAGGCCGTCGGCCTCCGCACCGTAGGAGATCACGGTGGCGTCGCGCACCAGCGAGACTGCGTCGCCGGCGTGGTCGACTGCCGCGGCGCTGGCGCGAATGTTGCCGCCGTTCTGGCCTTCGGTGGTGGAGGAGGCGAGCAGCCACTGGTCGCGGGCGACCCGGCGCATCATCGTTTCCATCCAGGGGATGCCATGGCCGTGCCTGATGACACAGGCGACCTTGGTCGTGTGCATCGCATAGATCATCGCGGTCGAGGCGCAGGCGCGCCCGAGCGTGTAGCAGATGTCGGTAACGTCGTAGATCGAAGCGCCAAGGCCGCCGAACTCAACCGGGATCATGACGCCGAGCAGTTTCTGCTCACGCGCGACCTCGAAAGCCTTGTGGGGGAAGCGGGCGCCGCGATCGACCTCGTCCGCATCGGCAGCCGCCGCAGCGGCCGTCCGGGTAGCGCGTTCGATGAGGGAGGGGCCGTGTTCGAGAAAGCTCGTTTGCGTTTCGTCGACAGTGAGGACTGCTTCACGCACGTTCATACTCGTCCGCCTCCGGTTTGCCGTTCAGGACCGCCGGCATCATTCGCGATGCCGTGCAAGCGATCCTCCGACCATTTTGCTTGTGAGACGAGGCTACGGATTTAATTCAAATTCGTCGATGAAATAGAGGGTAAACAAAGCCAAATTCCGAACGAACAGTTAAGTTCGGGTTGTTTGCATCGCCGACAATTCCGCGATCGCGTTAGGGATCTGGAAGAACCCGGAATTCCAGACAATCTGAGTCATCGTTTACTAAGAAAGGCGAAGTAATGGTGGCGCCCATTGTGGGATCGGACCGTCGCGCCCATCGTAGTCGGCAACCGGTCCGACCGTTGAATAGACAGATGGGAATTTACCGATGCAGGCCTTCGATACCGACGTGCGCGATCGCATCATCAAGCTGGTGAAGGGCATCCTCGAGCAGAACTCGCTCACCGCGGACATCACACCACAGGCGAAGCTCGTCGATGCGGGTCTGACCTCGATGGACATGGTCAATCTGATGCTCGGCGTCGAAGCCGAGTTCGACTTCACCATCCCGCAGTCCGAGATCACGCCCGAGAACTTCCAGTCGGTCGAGACGCTGGAGCGAATGGTCGCGACCCAGCTGCAGCTGGCCGCCGCGGCTTAATTAGACGTAACTATCTCTCCCCGGGTCGTCCTTGCGAACGCAGGGACCCATACCGCGGAATCTATCGATCGTTGAAGGTCGCAGTACAGAACGACGAATCCTCGCCAAACTGCGCCCTGTGGCTATGGGTCCCCGCTTTCGAGGGGACGACACTGAGAGTGAGGCGAGCACCCCAGGCCCCTCACAGCACCGGCATCGCCCCACCGCCCCCGTTCCAAAACCGCCGCAAAACTGGCATAGCTTAACCATGTCGCACATGGCGAACGGGTGGAGCAGGCATGACGCAGGCGGTATTGGGCATCATCGGTGGCTCCGGCATCTACGATCTGCCGGGTCTCGAGGGTGCGCGCGAAGAAGTGATCAAGAGCCCCTGGGGCGAGCCGTCGGCCCCTCTGCGGCGCGGCTCGATTGCCGGCCTGCCGATCGTGTTCCTGCCGCGGCACGACAAGGGTCACCGGCTGTCGCCCTCCGACATCAACTATCGCGCCAACATCGATGTTCTGAAGCGGGCCGGCGTCACCGACCTGATCTCGCTCTCGGCCTGCGGCTCGTTCAGGGAGGAGCTGCCACCCGGCACCTTCGTTCTCGTCGACCAGTTCGTCGATCGCACCCACAAGCGCGAGAGCTCGTTCTTCGGTCGGGGCTGTGTCGCGCATGTGTCGATGGCGCATCCGGTCTCGCCGCGCCTGCGCATCCATCTTGCGGCGGCAGCTGAAGCCGAGGGCATCGCGTTTGCGCGCGGCGGCACCTATGTCTGCATGGAGGGGCCGCAATTCTCCACCTATGCGGAAAGCATGACCTACAAGACATCGGGCTATTCCGTGATCGGCATGACCAACATGCCCGAGGCGAAGCTCGCGCGTGAGGCGGAGATCTGCTACGCCACGGTCGCGATGGTGACGGATTTCGACTGCTGGCATCCCGACCACGACGCCGTCACCGTCCAGGACATCATCCGCGTGCTGACCTCGAACGCCGACAAGGCGAAGGCGCTGGTGGCGCGGCTCGCGACGGATTTTCCGCGCGAGCACGAGCCGTGCCCGATCGGTTCGGACCGCGCGCTCGACACCGCGTTGATCACGGCGCCCGAGGCGCGCGATCCCGAGCTCTTGAAGAAGCTCGATGCGGTGGCCGGGCGCATCCTGCGAGCGTGATACGAAAGGCAGAATGCCATGAAGGTTGACGGCAAGCATTTCCGCAGCATCTGGCGCGAGCGCGATGGCTGGTCGGTCGGCGCGATCGACCAGCGCCGCCTGCCGCATGAGTTCGTCATCGCGAAGCTGACTTCATGCGAAGGCGCTGCGGTCGCCATTCGCGACATGCTGGTGCGCGGCGCGCCGCTGATTGGTGCAACCGCGGCCTACGGCATGGCGTTGGCCATGCGCGAGGATTCCTCGGACGCTGGCCTCAAGCGTGCCTATGACACGCTGGTCGTGGCGCGGCCGACCGCGATCAATCTGAAATGGGCGCTGGACGAGATGCGCACGGCGCTCGCGCCCGTCGATCCGGTTGAACGCGCGGAGGCGGCTTACGCGCGCGCCGACGAGATCGTCGAGCAGGACGTCGAGATCAACCGCGGCATCGCCGGCAACGGCCTGAAACTGATCGAGGCGATCGTCGCAAAGAAGAAGCCGGGCGAGACGGTCAACGTGCTGACCCATTGCAATGCCGGCTGGCTCGCCACCGTCGACTGGGGCACCGCAACGGCGCCGATCTATCTGGCGCATGAGCGTGGCATCAAAATCCATGTCTGGGTCGATGAGACCCGTCCGCGCAACCAGGGTGCCTCGCTCACCGCCTGGGAGCTCGGCCATCACGGCGTGCCGCACACGGTCATCCCCGACAACACCGGCGGACACCTGATGCAGCACGGCATGGTCGACCTCGCCATCGTCGGCACCGACCGCGTCGCCGCCAATGGCGATGTCTGCAACAAGATCGGCACCTATCTGAAGGCGCTTGCCGCGCACGACAACGGCGTGCCGTTCTATGTCGCGCTGCCGTCGCCGACGATCGATTTCGCCGTCGATGACGGCATCCGCGACATTCCGATCGAGCAGCGCAGCGGCACGGAGGTGACCGACATGACCGGCCGCACCGCGGACGGCCGGCTGGAGACGGTGCGCATCGTGCCGGACGGCTCGCCGGTCGCGAATTACGCGTTCGACGTGACGCCGGCGCGGCTGGTCACTGGTCTCATCACGGAGCGCGGTGTGCTGAAGCCGGATAGAGCATCGCTGGCGGCCGCCTTTCCCGAGCGGATCGCCGCTGCGGCGGAGTAGGCTGCCGTAGGGTGGGCAAAGGCGCGAAAGCGCCGTGCCCACCATCTGCTTGTGGTGGGCACGCTCCGCTTTGCCCACCCTACGGCTTCGTGCCTCGCAACGATGAGCCAGCCTACCCCAACTTCTGCCCCGTCGCCGTCTCAAGCTCCGCAATCGCCTGCGCCCCACTCGTCACCTTGATCGTGGTCATGCCCATCTCGCGTGCGGGTTTGAGATTGACGCCGAGATCGTCGAGATAGACGCACTTCTTCGGATCGACCTTCAGCGTCTCGACCATCATCCTGTAGATGCGCGGGTCGGGCTTGCGCAAGCCGATCTTGGCGGATTCGACGACGTGGTCGAACAGAACCATCACCTCGGCGATGTAGAGTGAGCGCCCGGTCATGCTGCCGATCGCGTTGGCAGGCAGATTGTTGGTGATGCAGCCGGTCTTGAATTGCGCCTTGATGCGCTTGAGGGCCTCGACCATCTCGGGACGCAGATCGCCCTGAAGCAGCGGCAGCACGTCGCGGCCGCGCACCTCCGCGCCGAGCGCGCGAGATTCCTCGGCGAAAAGCTTGTCGAAGGTGTCGATATCGACCTCGGCCCGCTCGAACTTGGCCCAGGCGTTTTCCAGATGATTGGCGGCGTTGGTGCGCCGGATGATGTCGACGGGGAGACCGCGCTCGGTCTCGTACCGCGCGAACGCCTCGAACGGCGAGCTCGTCAGCACGCCGCCAAAATCAAAGATCACAGCCTCGATCGTCAAGATCCCGCCCTCGTCAATTCCTTCCCAAGAGCGCTAGCATGCGCTATCGGCAAGGGCCAGTCTGAAGCAATCCCGCCGTCACCGATGCTGACGCCAAGGCGTGTTCCCATGAAGAAGCTTGCAACCCTCATCGCAGCCGCGCTGCTGCTCGCCACGCCCGCACACGCCATCGTCGGCGGCGGCACGCCGCAGGCCGATGGTGTCGCGCGCGCGGTCGTCACCATCGTCGGCTCGCGGGGCAATTTCTGCACCGGCAGCCTGATCGCCCCGAAGGTCGTGCTGACGGTTGCCCACTGTGTGCAGCCCGGCGCGGACTACAAGATCGTCGATCGCGGCGCTGACGGTGCGCCGCAATTGCTGAACGTGCGCACCGTCGCGATCCATCCCAACTTCAACATGCAGGCAATGCAGGCCCATCGCGCCACCGCGGACGTGGCATTGTTGCAACTGGAAATTCCACTCAAGGGAAAATCGACGATGTCGGTCGGTGCGCCGACTATTCCAATCCAGGTCGGCAGCCGGTTCGTCATCGCCGGTATCGGCGTCACCGTGCGCGGCGACGGCAAGAGCGGCGGCGCGACGCGCGTTGCCGGGCTCGTGGCCACAGGCCAGCCCGGCACGTTCCAGATCCGGCTGGTCGATCCCGTAACCAACGGTGTTCGCGACGGAATTGGCGCTTGCACCGGCGATTCCGGCGGTCCGGTGTTCGAGGACAAGCCGAACGGTCCGGTGCTCGTCGGCGTCATCAGCTGGTCCACGGGACCGAACGGCGCCGCCGGCTGCGGCGGATTGACCGGCGTCACGCCGCTCACGCTCTATCGCGACTGGATTTTGCAGACCGCGCGGAGCTGGGGTGCGGCGTTATAGTTTGACCGCGAATTGATCTGTGTCATTTTGAAGTGGAAGCGCGATGGGCGACCATGCCCGTCGCGGAGGAAACGCGCCGTCCGGTCAAGGGCGGCCACAAAAACAAGCAAGGCATAGAAGCAACAATGAATGTCGCTGTCCGCAGTCACGCCACAACCAAGCAGGCCTCTGAACATTTCGACGTGCTGATCGTCGGTGCCGGCATCTCCGGCGTCGGCAGCGCCTATCACATCGAAAAGCAGCTTCCCGGCACGAGCTACGTCATCCTGGAGACGCAGGCGACGTTCGGCGGCACCTGGAGCACGCATCGCTATCCCGGCATTCGCTCGGACAGCGATCTCCATACCTTCGGCTACAGTTTCAAGCCCTGGGTCGGACCGCCGATCGCGACCGCCGAGGAAATCCTCGCCTACATGAACGAGGTGATCGACGACAACGATATCGCCCCGCACATCCGCTACAAGCACCAGATCAATTCCGCGAGTTGGTCGAGCGAGCAAAATCTCTGGACCATCGAGGCGACGACGACCGACACCGGCGAGGCGAGAACGTTCACCGCCAACTTCCTCTGGATGTGCCAGGGCTATTATCGCCATTCCGAGGGCTACACGCCGGAATGGAAGGGCATGGACCGCTTCAAGGGCCGGATCGTCCATCCGCAGAGCTGGCCCGACGATATCGACCTCGCGAACAAGAAGGTCGTCGTGATCGGCTCGGGCGCGACCGCGGCGACGCTGGTGCCGAACATCGCCGACGCCTGCGCGCATGTCACCATGCTGCAGCGTTCGCCGACCTATTTCCGGCTCGGCCGCAACGCCATCGAGATCGCCGAGGAGCTGCGCCGGCTTCAGGTCGACGAGGAATGGATCCACGAGATCGTCCGCCGCAAAATATTGTTCGAGCAGGATGCTTTCACAAAGCTCTGCATTGCCAAGCCGGAGCAGGTGAAAAAGGATCTGATCGACCAGATCCGCGCGGTTCTCGGTCCGGACTACGACGTCGAAACGCATTTCACGCCGACCTACCGGCCGTGGCGGCAGCGTATCGCCTTTGTGCCCGATGCCGATCTGTTCAAGGGCATCGCCAGCGGCAAGGCCTCCGTCGTCACCGACGAGATCGAATGTTTCGTCGAGAACGGCATCCAGCTCAAGTCCGGCAAGCTGCTGGAAGCCGACGTCGTCGTCACCGCAACCGGCTTCAATCTAGCGGCGCTCGGTGACATCGCCTTCGAGATCGACGGCAAGCCGCTCGCCTTCGGCGACACCGTGACCTATCGCGGCATGATGTTCACGGGCGTGCCGAACATGGTCTGGGTGTTCGGCTATTTCCGTGCGAGCTGGACGCTGCGCGTCGACGTCGTCGCCGATTTCGTCTGCCGGCTGCTCGGCCACATGAAGGCCAAGGGCACGAAGAAGGTCGAAGTCAGGCTGCGCGCTGAAGACCACAACATGCCGATCCTGCCCTGGATCGATCCGGAAAACTTCAACCCCGGCTACATCATGCGCAACATGGACCTGCTCCCCAAGCGCGGCGACAAGCCGGAATGGCAGCACAGCCAGGATTACTGGACCGAGAAGGACGAGATCCCGAGGACGGATCTGGATGACGGGGCGTTTGTTTACGGGTGAGTGATTGTTCGTGTGAGGGGCGGTAGCGATTGCCACGCACACGGCTGTCGTCCCGGGGCGCGAAGCGCGCCCGGGACCCATACTCCCAGGCAGTGGTCATAGGGCTGGCTGGTCACTCCGAGTCTTCGCCAAACCACTTCCTGTGGTTAAGGGTCCCGGGCTCGCTTCGCGCCCCGGGACGACACTGTTGGTTGGGCGAACTGCGTCTCAACTCATTTGCAGTGCTGCTACGAATTCCTTCGCGTCGCATTCGTTGCAATCGCCGCCGCCGCGGTCCGGTTCTCCACGCCGAGCTTCGCGTAGATCTGCTCCAGGTGCTTGTCCACGGTGCGCGGGCTCAAGCCCAGAATCTGCGCGATGTCGCGGTTGGTCTTGCCCTTGCTGAGCCAGGCCAGCACTTCGCCCTCGCGGGTGGTGAGGCCGAGCTCGCTGGTGAATTCGGGCGGCAGCGCAGTGCCGGACTCTTTGGACAGCCGCAGCAGGAACTCGTTCGGCGCGGTTTCGCCCATGTAGTAGAGCCGCAGTTGCGGATTGTCGGGCAGGGGAGCCGCCTGCGACTTCGAGCTGCCCTTGTCCTTCGCCTGCTCCAGCCATTGCAGGAGTGATGGCGGCAGGACGAAGTCGTCGGCCTGCGCGCCATGATGATCGGCCAGCAGTTTTTGCGCCTGCGGGGTGGCCCAGAGCACGTGGCCCTGGCGGTTGACCGCGAACAGGAAGCGGCCGGAGACGTCGAGCGCGGCACGCGCGCTCTGGGTCAGGCGGGCGTTGCCGAGATGGACGCGGATGCGCGCCAGCATCTCCTCGATCACAATCGGTTTTGTCACGTAGTCGACGCCGCCGGCCTCCAGCCCGCGCACGATGTGCTCGGTCTCTGCAAGGCCCGTCATGAAGATCACGGGCACGTTGGCAACGCCCGCGTCGCGCTTGAGCCGGCGGCAGGTCTCGAATCCGTCCATGCCGGGCATCACGGCGTCCAGCAGCACGATGTCGGGCGTGATCTGGTCGACGATGCGCATCGCGGCCGCGCCGTCGAGCGCCACCATCACCGTCATCCCGGCGCCGTCGAGCGCGTCGGTGAGCAGCCGCAGCGTCTCCGGGGAGTCATCGACAACGAGCGCGACATCGCGCTTCCTCGACTCAATGCTCATGCGCATGCAACGTCTTCAATGTGGCCATGTACCGGTCGAGATCGAAGCGGTCGACCAGCGACCGCATTTCCGCGACGAAGTCGGCATGCTCGGGGTGCTCGCTGCCGATCTCGTCCAGCTTCAACTGGATGCCCTTGACGTAGCCGATCTGGCCGAGCCCCATCAGCGCCTCGATGTGCCGCACCGGTGGCCTTGATCCGCTCTCGAGCCGCCAGAACGGCACCGCGATCTGGTCCGCGCCGTACTGCCATTCGATCTTCAGGAGCTGGCGGATCGTCTCCAGCAGCCGGGGGATGTCGATCGGCTTCATCAGATAGCCGTCATGGAAGGGCTGTGCCAGCGGCGTGCCGTGAGCCTCCAGCGCGCTCGCCGACACCATCAGGATGCGCGCCTGGTGATGGCCGCTCGTGCGCAAGGCCTCCGCGACGGCCCAGCCGTCCATGGCAGGCATCGAGATGTCGAGCAGGAACAGGTCGGGCCGGCAATGCTGCGCCAGCGCGAGGCACCCTGGCCCATCGGGTGCACTGAGCAGGATGAAGCCGAGCGGCGCCAGCACCTCGCGCAGGAGGTCGCGATGCACGGGGTCGTCGTCGGTGATGAGGATGGTCTTGCGTGCGCCCCGATAGCCGGAGACCGGCGCCTCCACCGGCGCGATGCGCAGCGGATTGGCGACTTCCGACAGCAGGATCTTGACCTTGAAGGTGCTGCCTGTGCCGACCGTGCTCAGGACCTTGATGTCGCCGCCCATGACGCCGGCGAGCAGCCGGCTGATGGTCAGGCCCAGCCCGGTGCCGGTCTGAGGCTGCGAGACGCCGAGCGCGCCACGCTCGAAGGGTGCAAAGATGCGTTCGAGGTCGTCGCCCTGGATGCCGGGGCCGGTGTCGATCACTTCGAACTCGGCAACGGGGCTGCGATAGTGCACGATGAACTGCACGCTGCCGATCTGGGTGAACTTGATCGCGTTGGAGAGCAGGTTGATCAGCACCTGGCGCAGCCGCTTCTCGTCGGCATAGACCACGACCGGCAAATGCGCGGGCCGCCTGAACACGAAGTCGATGCCCTTGGCGGCCGCCTGAAGACGGAACATGCCGACGAGCTGGTCGAGGAAATCGCTCAGCCGCACCTCGTCGCGCGACAGATACAGCCGCCCCGCCTCGATCTTGGAAATATCCAGGATGCCGTCGATCAGGCCGGAGAGGTGATCGGCACTGCGGCGAACGACGCGGACCTGGTCGCGCGGCTTGGTGTTGAGCGTCGCGTCCTGCTCCAGGAGCTGGGCATAGCCGCTGATCGCGTTCAGCGGCGAGCGCAGCTCGTGGCTCAGCCCGACCACGTAGCGGCTCTTGGCGAGGTTGGCGGATTCGGCGACCTCCTTGGCGCGCTGAAGCTCGGCGTCGGTGCGCTTGTGCGCGTCGATCTCCTGGATCAGCAGCGTCGTCTGCCGCCGCGTCTCGGCCTCGGCGGCGCGGCGGCTCTGCTGCGCCAGCACGAACAGCCAGGCCACCACGCCGATGATGATGCTGAGTGAGAAGAACACCTTCCAGAGCACGTTCGAGACGAGCAAATTCTCGCCGGGCACGCTCGCCGAAGTCTGGAGATAGATCAGTCCCAGCACCAGCGCGACGAGGCCGGCGGAGACCACGAAGACGCCGATATAGTGGCCGAACTGGGAGTTGATCCGACGGTAGATCGGCTCGGGAAGAATCCTGCCGAGCGCGTCGGCGAACTGCACCTGCGCCCGCGCATGCGGCTTGCAGAGGTCGTGGCAGCGTGCATCGAGCGAGCAGCACAGCGAGCAGATCGGGCCGGCGTAAGCGGGGCAGGACGTCATGTCCTCCGGCTCGAAACTGTGCTCGCAGATACAGCACTGGATCGACTCGATGTTGGCCCAGCTCCGCTTCGGCTTGCGCGCGATGTAGTACTTTCCGTCGGTGAGCCAGGCGATGACAGGCGCGGTGACGAAGGCGACCGTCAGCGCGACGAAGGCGGCCAGCGCCTTCATGGTCGGGCCGAACAGGCCGTAGAACGCCGCGATCGAGACGATGGTCGCGATCGTCATGGCGCCGACACCGACCGGATTGATGTCGTAGAGATGGGCGCGCTTGAACTCCATCTGCGGCGGGCGCAGGCCAAGCGGCTTGTTGACGACGAGATCGGCGACGAGCGCGCCGACCCAGGCGATCGCGACGTTGGAATAGAGCGCCAGCGTCTGCTCCAGCGCCTTGTAGACGCCGATCTCCATCAACAGCAGCGCCACCATCACGTTGAACACCAGCCAGACGACCCGGCCGGGATGGCTGTGCGTCAGACGCGAGAAGAAGTTCGACCAGGCGATCGAGCCGGCATAGGCGTTGGTGACGTTGATCTTGAGCTGCGACAGGATCACGAACATGCCGGTAAGCGCCAGCGCCAGATCCGGCTGCGACAGCACGTAGCGAAACGCTTCGAGATACATGTGGGCGGGTTCGGCGGCCAGCTCGCCCGAGAGGCCATGGCTCAGCGCAAAGAAGGCGAGAAAGGAGCCCAGCAACAATTTCAGTGCGCCGAAGATGATCCAGCCCGGGCCCGCGATCAGCAGGGCGATCCACCACGACGTTCGCGACGTGCGGCGGTCGCGCGGCAGAAACCGGAGGAAGTCGACCTGCTCGCCGATCTGCGCCACCAGCGAGAACACCACGGAGGATGCGACACCGAACAGCAGCAGATCGAAATGTCCGCTCGGGTCGCCATGTTCGCCGGCGAACTTGCGCCATTCCGTGAACGAGTAGGGGTTGGCCCAGGCGATCGCAGCAAAGGGCAGGATGTGCAGGATGATCCAGATCGGCTGCGTCCAGAGCTGGAAGCGGCTGATCAGCGTGATGCCGTAGGTCACGAGCGGAATGATCGCCACTGCGCTGATGAGGTAGCCGATCGGGCGCGGAATGCCGAAGCACATCTCCAGCGCGGTTGCCAGGATCACCGCCTCGATGGCGAAGAAGATGAAGGTGAAGGAGGCGTAGATCAGCGAGGTGACGGTCGAGCCGATATAGCCGAAGCCGGCGCCGCGGGTGAGCAGGTCAATGTCGATGCCGCATTTGGCTGCGTAATAGGCAATCGGCACGCCGCAGAAGAAGATGATGGTGGAGACGACGAGGATCGCGGCGCTGGCGTTGGTGACGCCGTAGTTCAGCGTGATGGTGCCGCCGATCGCTTCCAGCGCCAGGAAGGAGATGGCGCCGAGTGCAGTGTTGGCGACACGGGCGGCAGACCAGCGGCGCGCGCTCTTGGCGGTGAAGCGCAGCGCGTAGTCTTCCAGCGTCTGGTTGGCGACCCACTGGTTGTACTGGCGCCTGACGCGGTCTATTCGCTGCCGCCCTGCCACTCGTTACCCCACTCCCGATACGTCCCAGAGCCCTCGCAAATTCCGTACCAGAAGCCTACGTCGGTATTTTGCGGTGCAGTATACGCGATCTTGCGTATGCTTGCGCTGCACAAATTCGAGCCATCCTCACGGCACCAATCGCGTGTCCTCGAACAAAAGTGGGGTGCTCATGTCAGACGAAGCAAACAAGGGCCTGTTGTCGCCGCTCCGGCGCAAACTATTGATGGGAATGGCCGCCGTGCCGGCCATCACGATGCTGCCGCGGGCGTCTTTCGCGCAGGCTCCGGCGACCTCGGCGGTCAACACGACGGGCCTGGCAGTCACCGACACCGAGGTGACGGTCGGCATCCTGCACTCGGCGACCGGCACCATGGCCATCTCCGAGACCGGCTCGATCGAGGCCGAAAAGCTCGCCATCGAGCAGATCAACGCCATGGGCGGCGTGCTCGGGCGCAAGATCAAGTTCATCCAGGAAGACGGCGCCAGCGATTGGCCGACCTTTGCGGAGAAGGCCAAGAAGCTGCTCGTCAACGACAAGGTTGCGGCGATCATGGGCTGCTGGACCTCGGCATCCCGCAAGGCCGTGCTGCCGGTCATGGAGCAGTACAACGGCATGCTCTATTACCCGACCTTCTATGAGGGCCTCGAGCAGTCCAAGAACGTGATCTACACCGGCCAGGAGGCGACCCAGCAGATTCTCGCCGGCCTGAACTGGATCGCCAAGGAAAAGGGCGCCAAGTCGTTCTTCTTCATCGGCTCCGATTACATCTGGCCGCGCACCTCGAACAAGATCGCGCGCAAGCACGTCGAGAACGTGCTGAAGGGCAAGGTTGTCGGCGAAGAGTACTATCCGCTCGGCAACACCCAGTTCAATTCGGTCATCAACAAGATCAAGCTGACCAAGCCCGACGTGATCTTCACCGACGTCGTCGGCGGCTCGAACGTGGCGTTCTACAAGCAGCTCAAGGCCGCCGGCATCGACCTTTCGAAGCAGGCGCTGCTGACGATCTCGGTGACCGAGGACGAAATCGACGGCATCGGCGGCGAGAACATCGCGGGCGCCTATGCCTGCATGAAGTACTTCCAGTCGCTCGATAATCCCAACAACAAGACGTTCGTGCCGGCGTTCAAGAAGATGTGGGGCGAGAAGACCGTGATCGGAGACGTCACCCAGGCTGCCTATCTCGGCCCGTGGCTGTGGAAGTTGACGGTGGAGAAGGCGGGCTCCTTCGACGTCGACAAGATCGCGGCGGCCTCGCCCGGCGTCGAGTTCAAGGGTGCGCCGGAAGGCTATGTCCGCATCCACGAAAACCATCACCTCTGGTCGAAGACCCGGGTGGGACGTGCCAAGCTCGATGGTCAGTTCGAGCTGATCTACGAGACCGCCGATCTCGTCGAGCCGGATCCGTTCCCCAAGGGTTATCAGTAAGTCGCGGCATCAGCCGCGCTTTCCCCCAAGCCTCTCCCTGGCGTGGACCGCAAATCCACGCCCAAGACCCCCGCGTCGCGAACCTGCTCGCGACGCGGGACCTTATCCCCGACGGAGGACATCGATGTTCGGCGACTATTCGCTTGGTGATCTTGGCTCCATCTTCGTCATGCAGGGGTTTGCAGGACTGATCCTGTTCTCAGTCTACGTCCTGATGGCGCTTGGGCTTGCGATCATCTTCGGCCAGATGGGCGTCATCAACATGGCCCATGGCGAGTTCATGATCCTCGGGGCCTACGTCACCTGGATGACGTCGAATTTCTTCCAGGCCTATTTGCCGAGCCTGTTCAGCGGCTACTTCTTCCTGGCGATGATCCTGGCCTTCGTCGCATCCGGCGCGCTGGGAATGCTGGTGGAATGGGTGCTGATACGGCATCTCTACAAGCGCCCGCTCGACACGCTGCTGGCGACCTGGGGCCTCAGCCTGATGCTGCAGCAGGCCTATCGTTCCGTGTTCGGCGCGCGCGAGGTCGGCGTCGAGCTGCCGCAATGGATGCTCGGCTCGCTGCACGTCACCGACAGCATCGAGGTGCCGATCAACGGCGTCTTCGTGATGTGCCTCACCGTGCTGATCACCATCGGCGTCGCCTATGTCATGTACAAATCGCGCTGGGGCCGCCAGGTCCGCGCCGTCGTGCAGAACCGCATCATGGCCGGCGCGGTGGGTATCAACACCGAAAAAGTCGATCGCTACACCTTCGGTCTCGGTTGCGGCATCGCCGGTGTCGCCGGCAGCGCCTTTACGATGATCGGCTCCACCGGGCCAACCTCCGGACAGCTCTACATCGTCGATACGTTTCTGGTGGTCGTGTTCGGCGGCGCCGCCAGTTTGATCGGCACCATCGCCTCGGCCTTCTCGATCTCGCAGACGCAATCCACCCTCGAGTTCTTCATGTCGGGCTCGATGGCGAAAGTGCTGACGCTGCTCGCGGTTGTCGGAATCCTGATGCTGCGGCCGCAAGGGCTGTTCGCCCTCAAGGTCCGCAAGTGAGAAACTGGGGCTGATGCAATGACCGACAATCGTTTCTTCAATCGATCGGAGTTCATCGGAATTCTGGTGCTCGCGGTCTTCCTGGTGGTGGTTCTGCCGCTCACACTTGATGTCTTCAGGCTCAATCTGGTCGCGAAATACCTGACCTATGCCTTCGTCGCGCTGGGGCTGGTGATCTGCTGGGGCTATGGCGGCATTCTGAGCCTCGGTCAGGGCGTGTTCTTCGGGCTCGGCGGCTACTGCATGGCGATGTTCCTCAAGCTCGAGGCATCGAGCGTGGAGAACACCAAGATCCAGTCGACGCCGGGTATCCCCGATTTCATGGACTGGAATCAGATCACCGCGCTGCCGCTGTTCTGGAAGCCATTCAGCAGCCTCACCTTCACGATCGCCGCCATCATTCTCGTGCCTGGCATCTTCGCCCTCATCATCGGTACCGCGATGTTCAAGCGCCGGGTCGGCGGTACCTACTTCGCCATCATCACCCAGGCGGTCGCGGCCATCCTCACCATCCTGATCGTGGGACAGCAGGGCTACACCGGCGGCATCAACGGCATGACCGACCTGCGGACGTTGAAGGGCTGGGACATCCGGCCCGACCACGCCAAGATCGTGCTGTACTTCTTCGAAGTGGGACTGCTGTTCGCCTGTATCATGATCGCGCAGTTCGTCCGGCACTCCAAGCTCGGGCGTATCCTGGTCGCGATGCGCGAGAAGGAGGACCGGGTCCGCTTTTCCGGCTACAGCGTCGCGAATTTCAAGATCTTCGCCTTCTGCATTGCCGCCGTGTTCGCCGCGATCGGCGGCGCCATGTTCGCGCTCAATGTCGGCTTCATGTCGCCGTCCTTCGTCGGCATCGTGCCGTCGATCGAAATGGTGATCTACACGGCGGTCGGCGGGCGGCTGTCGATCCTCGGCGCGGTCTACGGCACGCTGCTGGTCAACTTCGCCAAGACCAGCCTGTCGGAAACCTTCCCCGAATTGTGGTTGTTTGGCCTCGGCGGATTGTTCATCGCCGTGGTCCTGGCCTTCCCGAACGGTCTCGCCGGGATCTGGGGCGACTACGTCCAGCCCCGCATCGATCGCCTGATCTCGTCGCGCAAACCGAAACCTGACGGCTGGACCGACAGCTCGGTCGCCGACGGCGCCCCGGCGGAGTGAGGAGATCATCATGCTCGTAGGTCACCACGATGCCGATGCCACGCTGGCAGTGAGGAGATAGATCATGCTCGTCGGTCATCAGCCCAAGGAATTCCTGCTCGCGGTCGAGGCGCTGACCGTGTCGTTCGACGGGTTCAAGGCGGTCAACGATCTCTCGTTCTACGTCGACGAGAACGAGATCCGCGTCATCATCGGTCCCAACGGCGCCGGCAAGACCACCGTGCTCGACCTGATCTGCGGCAAGACCAAAGCAACGTCGGGTTCGATCCAGTTCCGTGGCAAGGAGCTGACGCGGATGAAGGAAAACGAGATCGTCAAGACGGGCGTCGGCCGCAAATTCCAGAACCCGTCGATCTACGACGATCTCACGGTGTTCGAGAATCTGGAGATCTCCTATCCGCGCGGACGCTCGGTGTTCGGCGCGCTGACCTTCACCCGCGACGCCGCCGTGCGCGACCGGGTGCACGAGGTCGCCGAGATGATCTTCCTGAAGGATCGGCTCAACGTGAACGCCGATCTGCTCAGCCACGGCCAGAAGCAGTGGCTCGAGATCGGCATGCTGCTGATCCAGGATCCGGATTTGCTGATGCTGGACGAGCCCGTCGCCGGCATGAGCGTGTCCGAGCGCGCCAAGACAGCCGAGCTGCTCAACCGCATCATCAAGAACCGTTCGGTGCTGGTGATCGAGCACGACATGAAGTTCGTCGAGGACATCGCGCACAAGGTCACCGTGCTTCACCAGGGCCAGATCCTCTCGGAGGGCACCATGGAGAAGGTGAAGAACGACCCCAAGGTCGTCGAAGTCTATCTGGGCCATTAAGGAGACGCGACGATGCTGGCTATTTCCGATCTTCACGTCGCCTACGGCCAGAGCGAGGTGCTGCACGGGCTCAACGTCAAGGTCGCGCCCAACGAGATCGTTGCGATCATGGGCCGCAACGGCATGGGCAAGACCACGCTGATGAAGTCGCTGATGGGCATCCTCCCCGCCAAAAGCGGCTCGGTGACCATGGACGGTGCCGAGCTCGGCGGCTTGCCGAGCTACGAGCGCGTCGCCAAGGGCCTCGCCTATGTGCCGCAGGGCCGCATGATCTTCTCGACCATGACGGTGAAGGAGAACATCGAGACCGGCCTCGTCGTCTCCGGCGGGACCGAAGTTCCGGCCGACATCTACGAATTGTTTCCGGTGCTGCTGGAAATGAAGGGCCGCCGCGGCGGCAATCTCTCCGGCGGACAGCAGCAACAGCTCGCCATCGCCCGCGCACTCGCGACCAAGCCGAAAGTGTTGCTGCTGGACGAACCGACCGAAGGCATCCAGCCGTCGATCATCAAGGACATGGCGCGCACCTTGAAGCGCATCCGCGACGAAAAGGGGCTCTCGATCGTGGTGTCGGAGCAGGTCCTGAGCTTCGCGCTCGATATCGCCGACCGCGTGCTGGTGATCGAGAACGGCGAGATCGTGCGCGACGATCCGCGCGACGCCGTCGATGCCGCGCAGGTCTCGAAATATCTGTCCGTCTAACCAACCGTGTAAAAAGGGGAGCATCTCGATGCCAGAGACACTGATCAAGGTCGATCTCACCAAATCGGCTTACGATAATGACATGGTGCACAACCGCTGGCACCCCGACATCCCGATCGTGGCCTGGGTCAATCCCGGCGACGACTTCATCATCGAGACCTATGACTGGACCGGCGGCTTCATCAAGAACAACGATTCCGCCGACGACGTGCGCGACATCGATCTGTCGATCGTGCATTTCCTGTCCGGCCCGATCGGCGTCAAGGGCGCCGAGCCCGGCGATCTCCTCGTCGTCGATCTGCTCGACGTCGGCCCGATGAAGGAAAGCCTTTGGGGCTTCAACGGCTTCTTCTCCAAGCAGAACGGCGGCGGCTTCCTGACTGACCATTTCCCGCTGGCGCAGAAGTCGATCTGGGACATCAAGGGTCTCTACACCTCGTCGCGTCACGTGCCCGGCGTCAACTTCGCCGGCCTGATCCATCCCGGCCTGATCGGCTGTCTGCCCGATCCGAAGATGCTGGAGACCTGGAACAAGCGTGAGGCCGAGCTGATCTCGACCAACCCAACCCGCGTGCCCGGCCTCGCCAATCCGCCATTCGCGCCGACCGCCCATGGCGGCCGCGCCAAGGGCGACGTCAAGGCCAAGATCGGCGCGGAAGGCGCGCGCACCGTTCCGCCGCGCGAGCACGGCGGCAATTGCGACATCAAGGATCTCTCGCGCGGCTCGAAGATCTACTTCCCGGTCTATGTGCCCGGCGCCGGTCTCTCGATGGGCGATCTGCACTTCAGCCAGGGCGATGGCGAGATCACGTTCTGCGGCGCGATCGAGATGGCCGGCTGGCTGCATCTGAAGGTCGAGGTGATCAAGGACGGCATGGCGAAATACGGCATCAAGAACCCGATCTTCAAGCCGTCGCCGATCACGCCGAACTACAAGGACTATCTGATCTTCGAGGGCATCTCGGTCGACGAGCAGGGCAAGCAGCACTATCTCGACGTCCACATCGCCTATCGACAGGCCTGCCTCAACGCGATCGAATATCTGAAGAAGTTCGGTTACTCCGGCGCCCAGGCCTATTCGATCCTCGGCACCGCGCCGTGCCAGGGCCACATCTCCGGCGTGGTCGACGTGCCCAACGCCTGCGCCACGCTGTGGTTGCCGACGGAGATCTTCGACTTCGACGTCATGCCCTCGGCGGCAGGACCGATCAAGCACATCACTGGCGATATCCAGATGCCGATCTCGCCGGACAAATAGTCTCCCTGCGCGACGGGATGCGGGACGGCGCGACTTTGCCGCCCCGCATCCGCCGCGGGAATTCTCTCACAGGCAACAGCGTAGGGATGATGCGATGCCGGTCTATGAATATCTCTGTGACGATTGCGGTCCGTTCAAGGACCTGCGCCCGATGGCGGAATGCGACGATCCGCAAAGCTGTCCGCACTGCGAGACGATGGCGCCGCGGGTGATCCTGACCGCGCCGAATTTCTTCTGCATGCCGGCGGAGAAGCGCAAGGCGCACGCCGTCAACGAGCGCAGCACGCATGCGCCGCAGACGCTTGCGCAATACAAGGCCTCGCATGGCCCCGGCTGCGGCTGCTGCTCGTCGGGCAAGACCGTGAAGGACAAGAGCTCGACGGACAAGAAAAAGCCCGCGCGTCTGATGACCAAGACCAAGAGCGGCGCCAAGGGCTTTCCGACGGCGCGGCCCTGGATGATCAGCCACTGACGCCACGCGCCAAAATCAAACGAACAAAAGACAGGAGCGGCCCAAATGCTTCACGGTGACATTTCCAGCAGCAACGACACCGTCGGCGTCGCAGTGGTGAACTACAAGATGCCCCGCCTGCACACCAAGGCCGAGGTGCTCGACAACGCCCGCAAGATCGCCGACATGCTGGTGGGCATGAAGGCGGGCCTGCCCGGCATGGATCTCGTGATCTTCCCGGAATACTCGACCCAGGGCATCATGTACGACTCCAAGGAGATGTACGAGACGGCCTCGGCGGTGCCAGGTGAGGAGACCGCGATCTTCGCGGAGGCCTGCCGCAAGGCGAAGGTCTGGGGCGTGTTCTCGCTGACCGGCGAGCGCCACGAGGAGCATCCGCACAAGGCGCCCTACAACACCTTGATCCTGATGAACGACAAGGGTGAGATCGTCCAGAAATACCGCAAGATCATGCCATGGGTGCCGATCGAGGGCTGGTATCCCGGCAATTGCACCTATGTCTCCGACGGCCCGAAAGGAATGAAGGTCAGCCTCATCATCTGCGACGACGGCAACTTTCCGGAGATCTGGCGCGACTGCGCCATGAAGGGTGCCGAATTGATCGTGCGTTGCCAGGGCTACATGTATCCGGCCAAGGAGCAGCAGGTCATGATCTCCAAGGCGATGGCGTGGGCCAACAACGTCTATGTCGCCGTCGCAAACGCCGCCGGCTTCGACGGCGTCTATTCCTACTTCGGTCACTCCGCGATCATCGGCTTCGACGGCCGGACGCTCGGCGAGTGCGGCGAGGAGGACTACGGCATCCAATATGCCCAGCTGTCGAAACATCTGATCCGCGATGCGCGCCGCAACGGCCAGTCGCAGAACCATCTCTACAAGCTGGTCCACCGCGGCTACACCGGCATGATCAATTCCGGCGAGAGCCCGCGTGGCGTCGCGGCCTGCCCCTATGATTTCTACAAGAACTGGATCGCCGATCCGGAAGGGACGCGGGACATGGTCGAGGCGATGACCCGTTCGACGCCGGGGACGGAGGAATGTCCGATCGACGGCATCCCGAATGGGTCGGCGGCGAGCAATTACTGAGCTATTGCGGACGGCGCGCTTGCCATTCATGCGAATGCACCGAGGAATGGGGGCACGGGGCGCGGCCCTGGATGATCAGCCAAGATGTGAACAGCTGTACATGGAACGGACATTCTGACGCATGGGCGCATGCGCGGGGTAGGAATTGAGCCCGGCAAAACCGTGGCTCGGTTGCAACATGAGTTGTTGAATCTGCCCAAGTTGCGGTCCCGTTGGCTGATTCTCGAGGAACCGTAGTTCTACCGGCCAGCCTCATGGCCTAAGTTCCTCGCGGCGCCGCTGGGGAGCGCCGCGGGTGAGGGGAAGAGCGTGGGGGCTTGGTTGCCATCGAGCGGGCGGGGTCGCTCGCGTCGTGCCACCGCTGTTCGCGCGGCATTCTGGATCGGCCTCGCCTTGAGCGCGGCGGCGGCGGCGAGCCCCGCAGCAGCGCAGCAAATCTTCAACGGGTCGCAGACCACGCCGAACGGCGCCGTCAACGGCGGAGGCGGCGTCTGGGACACCACCACCACGAATTGGACGGACGTCTTCGGTTCGACCAGCACTGCTTACGATCCCTCGTCAGTCGGCACGGTGTTCGGCTACTCGGGAGTCTCGACGCCGGCAAGCGGTGGCACGGTGACGGTTACGCCAGGCGGCGTGCAGCTCACCAGCCTCGTGGGCTTCGACCTCACCGGCGACGGTACTGTCTACACCATTCAGGGCGGCGATCTCAGGCTAGCCTCCGGGGGGACGACGTTCTTCACCAACGATGTCACCGGCACGACAGACCCATCGGCCGTGATCGCCTCGCGCATCACCGGCAGTGGTGGCATCTCCGTGCAGGGACCCGGCATCCTGGCACTGCTCGGTGCCAACACCTATACCGGCGACACGTTCATCTGTTCGTGCGCAGCGCTGCAACTCGGTGACGCCACCCACACCGCGAGCATCATTGGCGCCGTTAACAACGAGGGCCTCTTCAATATCGTCAATGCCGATACGTCGGGAATTACATCGCTCCTGAACGCTATCTCCGGCACGACGATGTTCCTCAACGCGACCTCCGCCAGCTCTATGGTGATCACCAATAACGGCCAGCTGTACTTCGGTGATCCGCTCGGGGGCGGCACCGACACCGCCACGGCCGGCCGGGCGACCATCATCAATGACGGCGGCTTGACCGGCTTCTTTGGCCGGACCAATGCGGGCACGGCCAACATCACCAACCAGAATGGCGGCGGCACCGCATTCCTTGATCAATCCTCGGCGGGCTCCGCGACCATCGTGAACAAGGATTTCAGCGGGACCGTGTTTGGTACGCTGTCCGGGTCCGATACTGCGACCGCCGGCAATGCAACCATTATCAACGAGGCCGATGGCCTGACCAATTTCGGTGCGTTCACGACGGCCGGCAACGCCACGATCATCACCAAGGACGGTGGCAAGACCGAGTTCTTCGATAATTCCACCGGCGGCAATGCGCGCTTCATCACCACCGGCACAGGCGTCGTCGATTTCGGGATCAGCCTCGGCCCGTACGGCGACGGCCGCATCACGGCCGGTTCGATCGAAGGCAATGGCACCTACTATATCGGTGGCGGCAACACGCTCGTCGTCGGCAGCAATAACCGCTCCGCGCTGGTCGATGGCGTCATCGGCGACTACGATCCCTGCGGGTGTGGCTTCATCGGCTCCGGCTCGCTGGAAAAGGTCGGCAGCGGAACGCTGATCCTCTCCGGCACAAACACTTACACCGGTACGACGACGGTGAATGGCGGCATCTTGCGGGTTGATGGCGACATCTCGCAATCGAGCCTGACCACCGTGAATGCCGGCGGTGCGTTGTTCGGCGCCGGGATTGTCGGCAACACCGTTATCGCCACCGGTGGCATCTATGCGCCCGGCGACGGCGGCCCGGGCTCAAGCATGCAGGTCCAGGGCGATCTCACCTTGCAGCCCGGCTCGGTCTATGTTGTGCAGGCCGGTAGTGGATTCAGCACGAGCCATGCGCTCGTCAGCGGCAACGTCACGCTGGACGGGACCGTGGGTGTCGCGCTGTATCCCGGCAGCAAGATAATGCAACACTACTCGATCATGCAGTTTTTCGGCAGCGCCACCGGTAATTTCGCCGGCGTTGCCGCGCCGGGTGGCCTAGTCGGCACGACGACGGTCGGGTCAAACGAAGTGTTCCTCGATTTCACGCTGAACTATGGCGCGAAATACGCGCTCAACATCAACCAGCAGAACGTTGCCACGACGCTTCAGAATTTCTTCAACGCCAATGGCTTCCTTCAAGCCGAATTCGCGGGCCTCGGCCCCAACGGCCTGACCCAGGCCTCCGGCGAACCGGCAACGGGTTCGCAGCAGGCGACCTTCAATGCGATGAACCTGTTCCTCGGCCTCTTGACCGATGTCTTCGGCTCGGGACGCAGCAGCACGGCAGGTGCAACACCATATGCCGACGAGCCGGGCGCGAATGCCTATGCGGCGACCGGCAAGGGCGCGCGTGACAAAAGTGCGCGCGATGCCTTCGCCTCGATCTACCGCAAGGCACCGGCCGCAACCTTCGAGCAGCGCTGGGATGTATGGGCGGCCGGCTACGGTGGCTCGCAGACCACCGACGGCAATGCCGCGCTCGGTTCGAACAACACCACCAGCAGCGTCTATGGCACCGCCGTCGGCCTCGACTATCGCTTCTCGCCATCGACGATCGCCGGCTTTGCGCTTGCCGGCGGTGGGACCGGCTTCAACGTCAACGGGCTCGGCTGGGGCCGCTCCGACCTGTTCCAGGCCGGCGCCTTCGTTCGTCACACGGCAGGACCTGCCTATATCACGGCGGCACTGGCCTATGGCTGGCAGGACGTCACGACCAACCGCATCGTCACGGCCGCCGGCGTCGATCAGCTGCGGGCGCAGTTCAACGCAAATGCGCTCTCGGGCCGTGTCGAGGGCGGTTACCGCTACGCTACGCAGTGGATCGGCCTCACGCCCTATGCGGCGGCCCAGGCCACCATGTTCAGCCTTCCGAACTATTCGGAGTTCGCGGTGGTCGGCAACAGCACCTTCGCGCTCAACTATGCCGCCAAGGACGTGACCAGCACCCGTACCGAGCTCGGCCTGCGCGCCGACAAATCATTCGCCGCGGCCGGTGGCCTGATGACCCTGCGCGGCCGCGTCGCCTGGGCGCATGATTACAATCCGGACCGCACCGTCGGCGCGGTGTTCCAGACCCTGCCGGGCTCGGCCTTCGTCGTGAACGGTGCAGCGTTGGCGCGCGATTCCGCGCTGACCACGGCGGCGGTGCAGATGAACTGGATGAACGGCTGGTCTGCGTCGGCGACCTTCGAGGGCGAGTTCTCGAACGTCACCCGCTCCTACGCCGGCAAGGGCGTCGTGCGCTACGCGTGGTAGGGCGTTGCCACCCTCCCCTGGAGGGGGAGGGTCGATCGCGCGAAGCGCGAGCGGGGTGGGGTGATCTCTCCACTCGGGCACTGCATGCTGGGAAGCACTTTCGCCCCACCTCGGATCGCATTTCGCTTTGCTGCATGCGATCCGATCCTCCCCCTCCAGGGGAGGATAAGAAAGAGCGTCACTGCTTCTTCTGCGGAGGCTTGCGCGGCGGGCGCGGGGCGGCGGCAGGCGTGGGCGTGCCAGCCATCTTGTTGGCGGCGTCGCTGACGTCGAGCAGCGAGCGGCGGATGTCCTCGACGTAGGCAGCCGACTTCTTCTTCATGGCATCGGCGAGCTCGTGCAGTCCCCTGATCTTCTCGAACAGCTCGTCCGCCTTGCCGTCGGCGAAGCCGGGGACCACGCCTTCGATCTTGGTGACCGCCTTGTCGAAGCCTGCGAAGGCGCTGTCGACCTTGGCCATGACGGAGTCGATCTCGCCGCCCTTGCTTCTGAGATCGGCGGTGTAGTTCTCGAACGTGCGCAGGCCGTCCTTGATCGCAGGGGCATTGCTGACGATCGTGCGATCGACGCTGTGCAGGGTGTCGACGATGGATTCGGCGTCGCTGAGATCGGCGATCAGCATGGGGACGCCGTCCGTATCCAGCGGCACCGGCGGCGCGGAGGGCGCGCCGCCGATCAACGAGATCGCGGCGACGCCGGTGAGACCCTGGAACTCGATGCCCGCAACCGTGTCCTTGCGGATCGGCGCGGTGTTGTCGAGCATCACCAGCGCCACGATCTTGCGCGGATTATCCAGCTTGATCGACAGGATCTGGCCCGCGGGAACACCGTCGAAATTGACCGGCCCGCCGCGGCGCAGGCCGCTGGCGGAGCCGCCCTCGAACACCACGCGCAACTGGCTCCGGCTCTGGGCGGTGCGCCATTTCTGCACGCCGAGCACGCCGCCGAACGCCACGGCGATGACCGCCAGCGTCGCCGTTCCGATTACGAGGTTGCTCGCGCGTGCCATGCAGGGCGATTTTACGGCCAAAGCGGGATGGTTGGAAGGACGATGCTGCGGCCGCAATACTAGAGTGGGCGGGTTAACGACTTGTCCGCCGTAGCTCGAAGAGCGAAGGCGGAAGCGTAACCCGCCAATCCGCCTTACGCGACATCAATGCCCTGCCGCGCGTTTTGCCGCAGCATTATTCAGCACGATCAGGGCGTCGACGGCGACGCCCGTTTTGGTGTTGATCAGGAACGGATTGATGTCGATCGATGCGATCCGGTCGCCGGCGTCTGCAATCAAATTGGACAGGCCGACCAGCGCTTTCACCGCGGAGGCCTCGTGCAAGGCCGGCTTGCCGCGATAGCCGCGCATCTTGATACCGGCCTTGGTGCGGCCGATCAGGAGCCGGGCCTCGGCCTCGTCGAGCGGTGCGCCAGCGAGCGCGACGTCCTTCATCAGCTCGATGTCGATGCCGCCGGTGCCGAACAGCACGACCGGACCCATCTCGGCATCGAGCGAGGCGCCGACCACGAGCTCGAGATCGGCCTTGACCTGCTGCGCGATCAGGATGCCGTCGAGCTTCGGCTTGCCCTTCAGCTTCGCCACCCGCGCGGTGATGTCGGCGAATGCCTTCTTCACCTCCGCTGCGCTGTTGAGGTTCAGCACCACGCCGCCGATGTCGGATTTGTGCAGGATCTCGGCGCTGACGACTTTTGCCACGACCGGGAAACCGATCTGCTTCGCGATCTTCGCGGCGTCCGCCGCCGTCTGCGCAATCGCCTCCTTCGAGATCGGGATGCCGTAGGCCTTCAGCAGCTTCTTCGAGGCAACCTCGTCGAGCGCGGCACCGCTCGCCGATTTCAGCGCCTTCTCCAGCACGGCGCGGGCGGCAGGCTTCGAGCTCGAGGCGATGTCGGGCACTGCCTTGCGCAGCTTCGCATAGTCGAGCAGCGATTTGATCGCGGTCACCGCGCGGTCCATGCCCTGCATGACCGCGAGATGCGGCAGCGATTTGCGCAAGCCTTTGGTGAATTCGGTGAAGCCGACCGACATCGCGCTGATGTAGATCACCGGCTTGCCGGCCCGGCTCGCCATCCCATCGACGATGCGCAGATTGCGCTCGCGCAACTCGTGCGGCGCCTTGGGCAGTTCGGCATCGATGATGACGATGTCGATATCGGGGTCGTCGATCATCAGCTCGATCGACTTCATGTAGACGGAGGGATCGACCACCGCGGCAAAGCCCGCATCGAGCGGATTGCCGACGATCGAGCCCGGCCCGAGCATCTTCGCCAGTTCGGAGCCGACGTGCGGGCTCAGCGGCGCAAAATTCAGGCCTTCCGCATAGAAGGCGTCAAGCAGCATGCCGCGCTTGCCGCCTGATAGCGTGACCGCGGCGAGCCGGTCGCCCTTGGGCACGGCCGCGTGAACGAAGCATTCGGTGGTCTCGATCAGCTCGTCGAGCCCGCCGACCCGGATCACGCCTTCACGGGTCGCGATGGCGTCAAAGGTCTCGATCGACCCTGCGAGCGCACCGGTGTGTGCCATCGCCGCGGCGCGGCCGCCCTCGGACGAACCGAGCTTGAGTGCGATGACCGGCTTGCTTGCGGCGCGCGCGGCCTTGCAGGCGTCGCGAAACGCCTTCGTGTTGCGCACGCCTTCGAGGTAGACCACGATGACCTTGATGCTCGGATCCTCGGCAAAATAGCGCATCAGGTCCGGCGTCTCGAGCCCGGCCTCGTTGCCGGTCGTCACCATGTAACCGACCCCGACGCCGCGATCCTCCAGCGCCTGCCGGATCGCCATCACGATGGCGCCGGATTGCCCGGCGATCGCCACCGCACCCTGTTCCATGGTGACGACGCGGTCGTCGATATTGGTGAAGAGCTTCTCGCCGGCGCTCAAATTGCCGAGGCAGTTCGGGCCGGTGACGGCGAGCCCCGTCTCGCGTATCGCGGCCTGCAATTCGGCAGCGAGCTTCTGGCTCTCCTCATCCTGCAACTCGCTGAAGCCCGACGTGACGATGGTGGCCGAGCGCGCGCCGGCCGCAGCGGCGTCGCGGATCACCTGCACGGCAAAGCGCGCGGGCACCAGCACCAGCACGTGATCGGGCTTTTCCGGGAGGCTCGCAAAATCCTTGTAGCAGGGCACACCCCAGATCGCCTCGCGCTTGGCGTTGACCGGATAGAGCCCGCCCTCGTAGCCGTACTTGACGAGGTTGTTCCAGATGCGCTCGGCATAATTGCCGGGCTTGTCGGTCGCGCCCACCAGCACAATGTTGTGCGGGTGCAGCATGGCGTGGATGCCCTTGACGATGTCGCTGGCATCGGGCGCTGGAGACCATGGACGCGGAAAAACGGACGCAGCAGGTACCTTGGCTTCCATGGCGCTTCCTCACCTCTTGTTCTTGTTGCAGCGCGCTGTCTTGCGCCGGCGTCTGGCGGGACTGATCGTGATGGCTCAATGCCGCGTGGCGGAATGGCGGGTGCTTCGCGACAAGGCTAGCATCACCAGACTTTTGGCGAAAGTGCGAACGATCGGACGACGTGCCACGACTGCGTGACGCGCATTCTTTCAAATGGTGATCACGCCTCTGCTATCGTTCAGTAACGCAGCAGGCGCAGCTTGTAGGCGTAGTGATAGGCCAACTGCTTCGCGAGATAGGAAGCGATGGCGCGCCGGATCTGCATCTGCGTCGGATCGAAGCCGAGAACGCGGCGCCGCAGGATGCCCATCTCCCTGACGCCGAGCGCGTAGGTCGAAGCCGTCTTCTGTGCATCGTGGATGCGGAAGCAGGCGAGAAATCGCGGCAGGCGCACGAATTTGAATTCCGCGGCTTGCGCCCGCAGGATGAAATCCCAGTCCATCGCGTAGTGGAAGCTCTCGTCGATGGGCCCGATCCTGTCCCACACGCGCTTGCGCCAGAACATCGTCTCCTGCGGGATGTAGTCGGCATATTGCAAAGCCTTGCCGTCATGCGGCGGCAGCACGGCGCGTCCAACCTCGAGCCCCTCGCGGTCGACGAAGACGCGATGGCCGTAGACGACGTCGACATCGGGATGCGCTATGAAGTAGTCGGCGACATAGGCGAGCGCTCCGGGAAGCAGCATGTCATCGCTGTTGAGATAAGCCATGATCTCGCAATCGGCACCGGCGAAGCCGAGATTGATGGCGTTCGACTGCCCCTCGTCCGGCTCGCTCGTCCAGCTGATGCTCTCACCTCGGCTCTTCAGGAGATCGATCGTGCCGTCGATCGAGGCGCCGTCCTGCACGTGATAAGTCAGCTTCGGATAGTTCTGACTGACGATGCTCTCGATCGTGGCGCCGAGATATTGCGCCTGATTGTAGCTCGGTGTGACCATCGTGATCCGCGGCGCATTCGCCGGGATCGCGGGCGCAGGCGGGAAGGCAGTCAGGTTGAGCAGGCGCGGCGGATATTGCTCGAAGGTCCACATCGGCGGGCGTCGCCAGAGGCTCCGCAGCGAGGATCGTCTCTGTCCGGCAGCAATGAGGTCCTGATTCCGTTCCAGGAGCGCGACACGATTTTCGAGTTGTTCCAGCCGCTGTTCGAGGCGCTGCCTGAACTCGTCGTCCATTACAGGTTGTCCTGAAAATTACAGCGTCAAAAGATCAATCGGCTGTTCTTACAGGTCTATAGGAGACGACGCCAGTTCAGCGGCCCGATCAAGCGCGGTTCCCCGGCTGTTCGGCGCGGTCTCTATCGATCCCGGATGGCCGATTGCGAACCGCTATTCACCTGTTTCGATCAAGGTGGCATGCAGGGTGTAGCGCTCGGGTCCGGGCGTGACGGCGTCGAAGGGCCAGCAGGTTGTGAGCACCAGCTCGACATCCTGCGCCGCGGGATCGATGCCGGACTCATCGAAGCGAACCACAGCGGAGGAATCCGCCCGATAGCGAAAGTGCTTTCCGTCACGGCGTGTGACATCGATTACGTCACCAATGGCGACATTCCGCAGGAAGCGGAAATGTGTATCGCGATGCGCGGCATATACCGCAATGCCGCGCTCGCCGGCATCAGCCGTTTGGTGGATATGGCCGGGTCCGAAGGCGAGGGCCTGGCCGCTGGTGCCTTCCAGCACGATCGCGCTGGCGCCGATCCGCTTCACCTCGATTCGTGCGACCGGCCAGGTGTCGGCCCATGACCATGGCTTGACCACGCCGCCGGTCGCAACGCTCCTGTCGAACGCGCGATCCAGCAGCACCTGCGCGAGCCAGGCCTTGGCATGGATGTAGGCGCCGTCGCCGAACAGGATGAGGCCGACAAGTGCGAGAGCGAGAGGGGAGATCAGGCGGAGCATTGTTTCCACACGCGTCATTGCGAGCGCAGCGAAGCAATCCAGAATCCTTCCGTGGAGGCAGCCTGGATTGCTTCGCTGCGCTCGCAATGACGGCAAGAAGAAAAAGGCGCGCGCGGCCGTTGGTATGGGACGGGCAGCCGCGCGCGCTAACAGAGGAGTTCGGGGGGCTCCTCTCTCAAGCGGCGTCAGTGAGCAAGGGCTGACGCCGGTTGAACACGTACAGGATCAGGGCGAGCACGATCAGGATGAAGCCTGCGATCATCTTGAGCTCGGCCGAGGTCGCGGTCTTGGGCAGACGGATCGCATCCGGCGCGGCGGGCGTCGGCCGCCTCGTCGTCGGCTGGTTGCGCGCATCTGCATGGCGTTCGCGCAACTGTGTGGGCGTCAGGTGCGGTCGCTCACCAAAAACCTTCTCGAAATCCCAGCCGGCCGGCAGGTTGAGCGGCAGCTCGCTGAGCTTGAGCGGCGCCCCCTCGGGGCGGCTCGGCGTCTTGTCGACCGCGACGAGGCTGGTGAGCCGCGTGACGATCTGGTGGTCGAGCGCCAGCGCCAGGATCGCCTTGTCGGAGTCTTCGGGCGTCATCTCGCGCATGGTACGCGCCACCTCGGCGTCGCCGATCTTGCGCTTGGCCCAGAGTTTTGACAGGCCCTTGCCTTCGGCGGCGTTTTGCAGCGGCAGCGTCACCGACCACGGGCGGTCGCCGACGCGTCCCTTGATCTCGAGCGAGCCGGCGAGCTTGTCGAGCTTCGCCGCCAGCACCAGCGGTTCGTCGCGATAGACGTCGGGAATGATCGCAGGCGTCACGTCCGCCTTGGCATCGGAGAACTTTACGCTGAGGCCGGTCACGGCCGGGTTTTCCAGCTTGGCAAACAGGCCGCGCATGCGCTCCTCGACCTGCTCGACGGAGCCGATATGGGTGAAGGCGCCGCGGCCGAGCTCGGCGGCGCGCGTCATCAAATAGGTGTTGGGCGCGGACCCGATGCCGACCATGAACACGCGCGAGCGGCCCCGCATCGCGGTGATCGTTTCGAACAATTGCTGCTCGTTGCCGATCGCGCCGTCGGTCAGGAACACCACCTGGCGGACCATGCTGGTGTCGCCAGCCTTGTCGGCCAGCGCCGCGCGCATCGCCGGCACCATCTCGGTGCCGCCGCGGGCCTGCAAGGCACTGACGAACGAAGTGGCTTCACCGACATGCACGGCGTCGGCCGGCACGGAGGCCGGGAACAGCACGTCCATGGTGTCGTCGAAGCGGATGACGTTGAAGCGGTCACTGGGTTGAAGGCGAGAGAGCGCGTAAGTCAGGCTGGCCTTGGCCTGAACGATCGATGTACCGCCCATCGAGCCGGAATTGTCGATCACGAACACGACCTCGCGCGGCAGCGGCTTTTGCGTCGCCTGCTCGGCACTGGGCGGGGTGACGAAGGCGAGCAAATAGTCGGCATCGCCGACACGCTCGCGGAACAGCCCAACGGACGGTGCCTTCTCCGCGGCCGGCTTCCAGGTCAGCTCGAAATCGCGGTCGGCGGCCACCGCGCCGTCAGCGAGCGTGACGATTCGCGTCGCATTGTCCGGGCTCTCGACCTTGACGTTATGGTGGTGACTCCTGACCTCACCGAGCGCGAAGCCTGCCTTCAGGCGCACCGTGATGCTGGTCGGATTGACCGGCGCGTTCCTGGCGGGATCCAGCACCGGTGGCGCGATACGGTCGCGGTCCAGCACCGGCTCCGAATTGGTCGCGCCCCAGCCCGAGCCGTCCTTGCGGAAGTCGACGCTCTGCACGATCGGCGCCGGATTGTAGCGCGGCCCGACCACCAGCGGCAGCCGCAGCGAATATTCATTGCCGGATTGATGCACCGGCTCCTGATATTCGATCTGCACCAGCACGGTTTCGCCGGGACCGATATTGGCGACCGAATTGGTGAAGATGTTCGGCCGCTCCTGCTCGGTGAGCGCGGCCTTTTGGCCGGCGCGGCGCGCCTGCTCGTAGATCACGCGTGCCTGCTGCCGCTCCTTGATGTCGCCGATGATGACGCGGTCGCCGATCACCATCTTCAGCGTGTCGACAGCGCCGCCGGCGGGAAGCGGATAAACGTAGGTCGCCTCGACCCAGTCCTTGGTCGGATTGCGGAAGACTTGGGTGACGCGTGCGCGCAGCGTCGGGCCTGATACCGTGATGTCGACGTCGATGCCGAGGCGGATCGCCTCCGTGTAGGCACCGTCCTCCTTCAGGAGAAGGGTGCCGGATTTGGCATCGCCGGGCTGGAGCAGGCTGGCCTGCTCCGTCGTCGCCGACCATCCGGGCTCAAGACTCACGAGCAGGGCCACGAAGGCGACCAGCATCACCGCGATGCCCTGCACCAGAAGAAACAATCCGAGCTTGATCAGCCGCCCCAGCATGGGGTGCTCGTCGCTGTCGGCTGTGTCGTCGCTATCCATTTCGCCTGCTCCCGAAGGGTGTTCGCTGGCTCGGAGCATCCGTCGGGAGCGCCTGAATGCGCGAGCAGAATGATCGGCAATGTTCCGCCGCGGCAGGCCCGGGCGGGCCGCGGCCGGGATGGCCATGTACGGTTTTGTGCTGGTTTGTCCGCCCTGCTAGACTGTTGCTTGTGGAGCAGGGTTGACGATGCAGATGCAGGACAAATCCCCCGACAAGCAGCTGTCGGACGAGCAGAGCCGCGAGATCGCGGAGACAATTCGGGAGGAGCTCGCCCGGCGCCGGATCTCCCGGCAGGCGCTGGCCGAGCAGGCCAAGCTCAGCGTGTCGACGCTGGAGAAGGTGCTCGGTGGCCGGCGGCCGTTCACGCTGGCAACGACCGTGCGGCTGGAGCAGGCGCTGGGCGTCTCCTTGCGCAAAAGCGCCGCCGTGGTGACGCCTCCGGCCGCAAACGATGTCGCGCCCGACAGCCTCGGCTCCTATGCGCATCGCGCGGTGACCTGGCTCGAGGACGTCTACATCACGCTGCGGCCGTCCTTCGGCGACAAGGATGCGATCTTCGCCTATCGCACCGAGATCGTCTGGGAGCCGAAGGTGTCCTCACTGGTGTTCCGCGAGGGCGAGCGGACCGATGCCGCCTATGAGCATACCGGCGAGGTTGCGGTGCCGCATCAGTCCGGCTTCATCTATCTCGTCATCATCAAGCACGGCCAGCATCGCGTGATCACGGTGTCGCGGCCGACGGTTGCCGGCGAGATGTACGGCATCATCTCGACGCTCCGCGCCGGACCCGGCTCGCAACTGACGCCGATCGCAGCGCCGATCGCCTATGTGCCGCTCCGCAACGTTGCGAAGCCGTCGCTGGGACGGGTCGGCCCCGACGATGCCAACCACGCATTGTATGGAAAGCATCTGCGCCGCACGGTGGAGGAATCGTTCGCGTTGTTTCTGTCGGTATAGTCCGCGAGAAAGAGTCAGGAATGGCGTCGCGTGCGTCTATAAGGGAATATGCAGGACGTGCCCGCACCATACGGCGGTGAATCTCCGCTGTTCTCCATCATCATCCCGCTGGAACATCACCGCGGGCAGTGGGAGCTGTCCTGGCTCGGCTGGACGTCGCAAACCGCCGACAAATCGCTTTACGAAATCATTCTGGTGGTGCCGCCTGATTTCAAGGCACTCAACGAGCTGAAGGCGTTGGCCGGCGGCAAAGCGCGCCTCGAATTCACCAATTCGGACCATGACATCGGGCTCTGCGCCTTCGGCGCCGCCAAGGCCCGCGGCAAATATCTGTTCTTCACGGAGTCGCATTGCCGGCCCGAGCCTGACGTGATGGAGGCCTGCATCCGCGCGATCGACGCGCGTCCCGACTGGGCGGGGTTCTCCTGTCAGTCGGTGCCGATCTGCCATAACCGGCTGTCCGTGGCGGAGGCCGCCATGTACCAGGCCGACATCGAGTTCGGCATGAAGCAGCATCCCTGGCGCAAAGTGCTGGACCAGTGCTTCGTGACGCGGCGCGACGTCTATTGGGAATGCGGCGGCCTGCGCGAGGAGCTCGGCCATTTCGCCGAATGGGTGCTCGCCGCCGCGTATCACGCGAGGGGCCATACGATCGGCTATCTCGAGGAGGCGCGCTTCCATCACTACTATATCGGCGAAATCGGCGAGTTGAAGACATTCACGCTCGATTTCGTGCGGGGCGAGATCCGCTATCTCAGCGAAGCGCGCAACGATCCCGGCAGCGAGCTGCTCGAAACTCCGGTCGAGTGGAGCAGTCGCGGCGATTTCAACGTCGCGCTGGCGCGTAGCGCTCTTGGTGCACGGATACGCGCCGGCGGCGTGACCAGCGAAGGCCTGCAGGCGATCGGGCGTTGGGGCGCGATCGCACTGGCCGGCGACCGCCTTGCGCTTGGCCTTGCACGTTTGTCGGCAGGCTATGCGCGCTGCAGTCTGACCGTGCTCACCATGGGCGGCTCTCGCGGCAGCATCGCGCGCTGGCTGAAGCGTTATATCGCCGCGCTGATCCACTATCAGCGCCTCTCTTGTATCCGTGGCATTCGGGGGAGCCTTGGCGGAGCTGCGCAGAGTCTCGGCGATCAGATGGTCGCACAGGCCGGCTTCCATGCCTGGGAGGTCTGGCAGGGCCGCAGCTTCCGCTGGAGCGAGCCGGAAGCCGCCTTGCGGATCGGGGCGCCGCCTGGGCGCACCATCATTCGCATCGCGTCGCCGGAGATTCGCGGGCCGCTGGATCGGATCGGCGTGCAGTTCTATCTCGACGGCGTGCGCGTTGCGGATGCCGCGACCGCGATCGACGCGGGTGCCTTCGTTCTTCAGCTCGATCTGCCGCCATCGGGCGCGGCGATCCTGGCATGGGCATGTCCGCGCTTTGCGGCCATCGATGACCCGCGCCGGCTCGGCCTGCCGGTCGCGGGGATCGACGTCAGTGCAGGCGAAGACGTCAGCTGGACGTCTCCACCCGTTGCTGCGATGCGTGGCTAGCCGCCCGTTTCGGCGCTGATGATGTCGCCGAACAGCTCCCACTGGCCCTTCTTGAACCGCCACATCTTGAGCTGCTCGATCGGCGCGAAGTCGGTGGCCGAGGTGTTGATCTTGATCCCCGGGATCAGCGTGTCAGGGACGAAGTCCTTCAGGCTCGCGGCCTGCTTCATCACGTTCTCACGGGTCAGATTGTCGCCCGACTGCTTCAGCACCTGCACCATGGTCTGGGCTGCGGCATAGGCGTACACCAGATTGGCGTCCGAGATGTTCGCACCGGGCATGTACTTGTCGATGAAGGTCATGAACTTCTTCATGCCCTCGTCGTCCTTCCACTGGGGATCCGACGCATCCTTCAGATAACCGGCCGACAACACGCCTTCGGATGCCTCAAGGCCGGCCGGCTTCATCACCGCGCCGATGGAGACCGAGACGTCGGTCATCAGGTGCATCGGCTTCCACTCGAGCTCCGCGATCTTCTTGATCGCCTGCGCCGCGAACTTTGGGGTCGCGATGTTCACGAAGACATCGGCGCCGGTGCCCTTGAGCTTGACGATATGGGCATCGATCGACGGCTCCGACGTCTCGTAGCTCTCCTCCGCCACGATCAGCTTCGACGCCTTTTCGCCGAACACGTCCCTGATGCCGGCGAGGTAGTCCTTGCCGAAATCGTCGTTGGCATAGAAGATCGCGACCTTCGCGTCCGGCTTCTCCTTCAGAATGTATTTCGCGAAGATCTGTGCCTCGACCCGGTAGCTCGGCTGGAAGCCCATGGTCCAGGGGAAGTTCTTCGGGTCGTTCCACTTGCTGGCGCCGGTGGCGAGGAAGAGCTGCGGCACCTTCTTGGAATTGTGGTATTTCTGCACGGCGGTCTGGGTCGGCGTGCCCAGCGCGTTGAAGACCAGGAAGACCTCGTCGCTCTCGATCAGCTTGCGGATCTGCTCCACGGTCTTCGGCGGCGAGTAGCCGTCATCATAGGAGATCCAGTTGATCTTGCGGCCGTTGATGCCGCCCTGGTCGTTGATCATCTTGAAATAGGCTTCCTCGGTCTTGCCGATGATGCCGTAGGCGGAGGCGGGGCCGGAATAGGCCTCGACATTGCCGATCTTGATCTCGGTGTCGGTGACGCCGGTGTCGTACGCCTTCTGCGCATACGCGGACGGGGTCGCAAGCAGCGTCAACGCCGTTGCTGCGGCAAGCAGGGGGAGTTTCTTGTTCATGAAAATTCCTTGGGGTTTTCTTTGCGGTTTCTTCTGGGTTGGAGCAGGCACGTCAGAAACGAAGAAGCGCCCGCAAGGGGCGCTTTGATCAGGTGTTGGCGACTTTCTTGTCGACTTCGGACGCCACCGAGAATTCTTTCCGCAACGTCGGCTTGTGGATCTTGCCGGTGGCGTTGCGCGGCAGCGCATCGACGAAGCGCACCTGTCGTGGGCATTTGAAGCGCGCGAGATTGGCCGCGCAGTGCGCAAAGACATCCGCCTCGGTCAGCCGCTGACCGGGCTTGGCTGCGACGATGGCGAGCCCTACTTCGCCCCATTGCGGATCGGGAATGCCGATCACGGCGGCTTCCGCGATCGCGGTGAGCTGATGCAGGATGTTCTCGACCTCGGCCGGATAGACGTTCTCGCCGCCCGAGATGTACATGTCCTTCCAGCGGTCGACGATGTAGTAGAAGCCTTCCTCGTCGACGCGCGTCGCATCGCCGGTGTGGAGCCAGCCGTCGGTAAACGAGGTCTTGTTTGCCTCCGGCCGGTTCCAGTAGCCCGGTGTGATGTTCGGACCCTTGACCCAGAGCTCGCCGAGCTCGCCGACATCGGCGTCGCTGCCGTCGGGTCGCACGATCCGCACCTCGGTGTGCAGCACCGGCTTGCCGGCCGAGCCCGCCTTGCGCGCCGCATCCTCGCGATCCAGCACCAGCACGGCCGGCGAGGTCTCGGTCATGCCATAGCCCTGCTGCAGCGCGACACCGCGCGCCTCCCAGACTTTGAGCAGCGGCACCGGCATCGGCGCGCCGCCGACACCGCAGACGATCAACCGGGTCAGGTCGGTGGTCGCGAAGGCCGGATGCTGCGCCATGAACTGATAGATCGCGGGCACGCCGAAGAAGACGTTGATGCCCTGTGCGGGATCGTTGATCAGACCGAGCGCCGTGCCGGGATCGAAGGCGCGCATGATCATCACGGTGCCGCCGGCATGCAGCACCGGGTTGGTGTAGCAATTGAGCCCGCCGGTGTGGAACAGCGGCAGCACGGTGAGCAGCACCGAGGCCGGCCCGATGCAGGCGGGGCCGCCAAGATTGACGCAATTCCAGAACGTCATGCCATGGGTGATGGTCGCGCCCTTGGGATGGCCCGTGGTGCCCGACGTGTACATGATGGTCGAGACATCATCGAGCGTGACCTCCTCGGCGCGGGCGAGCGGCTTGGCGGACGCGATGCCGGTCTCGTAGGCGCCGCCGGGGCCGAGCAGCAGGCTGCTCGCGACGTTGCAGAGCTTTGCGACGGCGAGCGCAGTCTCGGCCAGATCGGTGTCGTGGATCATCACCTTCGGCGCGCAATCGCCGGTGATGAACTGAAGCTCGGGAACGGTGAGGCGGGTGTTCAGCGGTACGAAGACGGCGCCGAGCCGTCCGCAGGCGAACTGCACCTCCAGCGTATCGGTCGTGTTCAGCGCCAGCACGGCGACGCGGTCGCCGCGCGACACCTTGAGCGCGTCACGGAGAAATCCGGCCAGGCGCGAGACGCGGGCATCCAGCTGCGAATAGGTGAAGCGGCGCTCGCTCGCGAGGTCGATCACCGCGACCTTGTCAGGCGTGCGGCGGCCGTGATGGACGATCCAGTCGTAATAACGAACGGCCAAAAATCCCTCCCTCGGCGGTCTTGTGCCGCCTGCGTCCCTATTTGCCGGGCACCATGCCCGGCGTGGCCCTGGGGCCAGCCGGAGTTTGTGCGCACGTCTTTTTTTGCCCCGGAGTTGGCCTGCGGGGGGCGAAAATCGTCTTGCGTTGAGTTGCTAGGCGATGGGCTCCCGTGCAGCGGTTCCCCCGGTCAGCCACTCTGCGCAAGTGAACGGCAGATGTTCCGGCCATGGTGGCCAACACGAATCCGCCAGCAGGGCGAAACGACGATGAAGAGCCCGTTTTATACCGCCGAGCATGACGCCTTCCGCGAGGTGATGCGCCGCTTTGTCGAGAAGGAGATCACGCCCTTTGCACATGAATGGGACGAGGCCGGCGAATTTCCCCGCGTGCTCTATCGCAAGGCGGCCGAGATTGGCCTGTTGGGGCTTGGATTCCCCGAGGAATATGGCGGGATCGCCGCCGACCAGTTCATGAAGATCGTGGCGAGCCAGGAATTGGCGCGTGCCGGGGCCGGCGGGGTCAGCGCCAGCCTGATGAGCCACACCATCGGCTCGCCGCCGATCGCGCGGGCGGCGCGCCCGGAAGTAAAGGCGCGCGTGCTGCCGCAAGTGCTGTCGGGCGAGAAGATCTCCGCGTTGGCGATCACCGAGCCGGGCGGCGGCTCGGACGTCGCGAACCTCCGCACCAGGGCGCGGCGCGATGGCGATCACTACGTCGTGACCGGCGAGAAGACCTTCATCACCTCAGGGATGCGCGCCGATTATCTGACCGTTGCGGTGCGTACAGGCGGCGAGGGCGCCGGCGGCGTCAGCCTGCTCCTGATCGAGGGCGACACGCCCGGCCTGTCGCGCACAAAACTGAAGAAGATGGGCTGGTGGGCCTCCGACACCGCGACGTTGCATTTCGACGACTGCCGCGTGCCGGCCGAAAACCTGATCGGCGAGGAAGGCCAGGGCTTCAAGATCATCATGCGGAATTTCAACAGCGAGCGCATGGGCATGGCGGCCGGCTGCACCGCCTTCGCGCGGGTCTGCCTCGACGAGGCGATCGCCTATGCCAAGGAGCGCAAGACTTTTGGCAAGCCGCTCGCCCAGCACCAGGTCATCCGTCACAAGATCGTCGACATGGGGCAGAAGGTCGCGGCATCCCAGTCGATGCTGGAATTACTGGCCTGGCGGCTCGAGCAGGGCGAGAGCCCGGTCGCCGAGATCTGCATGATGAAGAACCAGGCGACGCAGACCATGGCGTTCTGTGCCTCGGAAGCCGTGCAGATCTTCGGCGGCGCCGGCTTCATGCGCGGCATCAAGGCCGAGCGCATCTACCGCGAGGTCAAGGTCAACGCCATCGGCGGCGGGACGGAGGAGATCATGAAGGATCTGGCGTCGCGGCAGATGGGATTATAACCGCTTTCTCCGTCATGCCCGGGCTTGTCCCGGGCATCCACGTTCTTGCTGCCGGGTGACGAAGACGTGGATGGCCGGGACAAGCCCGGCCATGACGAGCACATTAGAGATACCGAGAGCTGAGCTGACAAAAATGCTATTCACCGCCGACCACGACGACATCCGCCGCTCCTTACAAAAATTCATCGCCAACGAGATCAATCCTCATGTCGATGAATGGGAGAAGGCCGACATCTTCCCGGCGCATGAGCTGTTCAAGAAGATGGGTAGCCTCGGCTTCTTGGGGCTGAACAAGCCGGTCGAATTCGGCGGCTCCGGCCTCGACTATTCCTATGCGCTGATGATGGCCGAGGAGCTGGGCGCCATCACCTGCGGCGGCGTGCCGATGGCGATCGGGGTACAGACCGACATGGCGACGCCGGCGCTGGCGCGGTTCGGCTCGGACGAGGTGCGGCGCGAATTCCTCAGCCCCTCGATATCAGGCGATTACGTCGCCTGCATCGGCGTCTCCGAGCCCGGCGCCGGCTCGGACGTCGCCTCGATCAAGACCAATGCGCGCTCGGACGGCGATGATTACGTCATCAACGGCGGCAAGATGTGGATCACCAACGGCACCCAGGCCGACTGGATCTGCCTGCTCGCCAACTCCGGCGATGGGCCGGTTCACCGCAACAAGTCGCTGATCTGCGTGCCCATGAAGAGCAAGGGCGTCACGGTGGCGCGAAAGCTCGACAAGATGGGCATGCGCTCCTCCGACACTGCGCAGATCTTCTTCGACAATGTCCGCGTGCCCAAGCGCAACCGGATCGGCGAGGAGGGCAAGGGCTTTACCTACCAGATGATCCAGTTCCAGGAGGAGCGGCTCTGGGGCGCGGCGGCCTGCCTGAAGGCGCATGAATACATCATCAACGAGACCATCGAGTACACCCGCAACCGCAAGGCGTTCGGGAAGTCGATCCTCGACAACCAGGTCGTGCACTTCAAGCTCGCGGAGATGCAGACCGAAGTCGAGCTGTTGCGCGCGCTGATCTATCGCGCCGCCGAGCAACTCGTGGCCGGCGAGGACGTAACCAAGCTTGCGACCATGGCCAAGCTCAAAGCCGGCCGGCTCGGCCGCGAGCTCACCGACGCCTGCTTGCAATATTGGGGCGGAATGGGCTTTACCAACGAGACGCCGGTCAGCCGCGCCTATCGCGACAGCCGCCTGACCTCGATCGGCGGCGGCGCCGACGAGGTCATGCTGATGGTCCTGTGCAAGATGATGGGCACGCTGCCCGGCAGTAAAGGTATTTCCTGATGATCACGCTCTATCACTGCGACGCCGCGCGCTCGTTCCGTCCGCTCTGGATGCTGGAGGAGATGGGGCTTCCGTATGAATTGAAGATGCTGCCGTTCCCGCCGCGGGTCTTCGCCAAGGAGTACCTTGCGCTCAATCCGCTCGGCACCATTCCCTTCATGGTCGACGGCGAGACGAAGATGACCGAGTCCTCCGGCATCTGCCATTACCTCGGCATCAAGCACGGACCGACGCCGTTGATGGTCGGACCCGAAGATCCCGCCTATGGCGCCTTCCTGAACTGGATGTATTTCAGCGATGCCACGTTAACCTTCCCGCAGACGCTGGTGCTCCGGTACACCCAGCTCGAGCCGGAGGAGCGCCGCAATCCGCAGGTCGCCGGGGATTATGCGAAATGGTTCTTGGGGCGCCTGCGCGCGGTCGAGGCGGCGACGGCCGATGCCGAAACATTGTGCGCAGGCCGCTTCACTGCCGCTGACATTGTCATCGGCTACGCGCTCCGGCTTGCCAACAACGTCGGACTCGCCAAGGATTTCGGGCCAAATGTCGCAGCCTATTGGGCGCGGCTGCAGCAGCGCGACGGATTCAAGCGTGCGGTCGCTGCGGAGCAGAAGGCCGGCGTCGAGCAGAATGTTGCGCCGCGCGTGAGGGCGTAAGCATTCCGTAGGATGGGACTGCGGTCTCATCGCGGTTCCGGGACGACTGATCATCGTCCCGGAATGGTAATCTTTTGCGCGCCATGACAGCGCTATCGCGCCGTGACAGCGCCCAAATTTCCGCTAAGGTGACCTCCGTCCGCAGCGGCCAAAGAGCCGCGCGAGGAGGATCCCAATGGAAGATAACGGTCGCGAATCCGACCATCTGATGCTGATCACGCCGGAGCGGGTATTCTATGCCGGCCTGCTAGGCCGTCCCCGCAAGCGCACCCCCGGCTGCTGCCACGTCTATGTCGCGGTGAAGGGCAGCCTGCATCTGACGATCGACGACGTTCTCGCCACCGGCGAGCTGTTCGTGACCCTGCCGAACCAGCGGCATTCCATCGCCAGCGACTACCGCACTGCAATCAGCGTGACGCTCGAGCCGGAAAGCATGCCGGACGGCGTAATCGAGGCCCTGGCCGAGCGGCTGACCGGACCTGACCGGGCCGTCTATGCCCGCAAGATCCTCGCCGCCTACACGCTGCTGCGCCAGCGCCGCTATGGCGACATCACCACCGCCGAATTCGACGAGATGTGCTTTGGCGAGGCGTTGCCGCGTCGCGTGCTCGATCCGCGCGTGATGCGCGCCGTCGCCCGCATCGGCCGCTTCTCCGGCGAGCCGGTGACGGCGGATACGTGCGCCACCGAAGCGGGGCTCTCGGCCTCGCGCTTCCTGCATCTGTTCAAGGAGGAGACCGGCATCTCGTTCCGCTCCTTCCGCGCCTGGAAGCGCGCGCGGCATTTGCTGCACTTCGCCAACCAGGACCTCAATCTCGCCCATCTCGCGCAAGACATCGGCTATCCCGACTCGACCCATTTCAGCCATTCGATCCGGCGCTTCTATGGATTGAAACCGCGCGCGATCTTCGTCGGCTCGCGTGATCTCGCGATCTATCGCAGTACCGAGACGGTGCGGCTCGCGGAGGCGAGCTAGGCGCGCTCTCGTAGGGTGGGCAAAGCGAAGCGTGCCCACCATCTTCACCGAGCCTCGAAATGTGGTGGGCACGGCGCGAGAGCGCCTTTGCCCACCCTACGATAGCTCGTCTTTAGCTAGCTTCTCCGCGCAAGAAGCCGCATGCTGCTCATCACATGATCGCAAGCGTTGAATTCTCAACTTGCGAGACATTTTTGGCATGAGCGACAAGGCCGTCATCACCTGCGCGCTGAACGGCGTGCTCACCGACCCGAAGCAGCACAACGTGCCTGTGACGCCCGAGCAGATGGCGCGCGAAGCCAAGGCTGCGTTCGATGCCGGCGCCAGCATCATGCACATCCATCTGCGCCAGCAGGCGCCAGACAAGGGACATCTGCCGTCCTGGGACGTGAGCGTCAGCAAGGAGATTCAGCAGGCCATCCGCGAGGCCTGCCCCGGCGTCATTATCAATCACACCTCGGGCGTGTCAGGGCCGAACTACAGCGGCGCGCTCGACTGCATCCGCGAGACCAGGCCCGAGATCGCGGCCTGCAACGCCGGCTCGCTGAACTATCTGAAGGTGAAAGCCGACAACACCTGGGCCTGGCCGCCGATGATGTTCGACAACGCGGTCGAGAAGGTGAAGGACTATCTCGACGTCATGAACGCGGTCGGGACCATCCCCGAGTTCGAATGTTTCGACGTCGGCATCGTCCGCTGCGTCGGCATGTACCACCAGGTCGGCATGTACAAAGGCCCGCTCGAATATAACTTCGTGATGGGCGTTGCCTCCGGCATGCCGTCCGATCCCGATCTGCTGCCGATCCTGATCAAGCTGAAACGGCCCGAGGCGCATTTCCAGGTCACCGCGATCGGTCGCGAAGAGATCTGGCCGCTGCACCAGCGCTGTGCCGAACTCGGCGGCCATCTCCGCACCGGTCTGGAGGACGCCTTCTATCTCGCCGACGGCAAGAAGGTGACGTCGAATGGCCAGTTGATCGAGGCCATCGCCGCCTGCGCCCGCCGTGCGGGCCGCGAGATCGCAAGCCCCGCCGAGGCGCGGAAGATCTTTGGGACGAATAGGTAAGGTATCGCCTCAACCGTCATTGCGAGCGAAGCGAAGCAATCCAGCGTCTTTCCGCGGTGACGGTCTGGATTGCTTCGTCGCTTCGCTCCTCGCAATGACGAGCAGGATAGAGTTATGTCCATTCTCGACAACACCATTTCCCCCGGCAGCGCCAGCTACCACGCCAATCGCGACGGCATGCTCGGTCTGATCGACCGCATGCGTGCGCTGGAAGAGCGCACGCGTGCGGCGTCGGCGGCGGCAAAGGAACGCTTCCACAAGCGCGGCCAGCTGCTGCCGCGCGAACGCGTCGCGCTGGTGCTCGATCCCGGCGCGCCCTTCATCGAGCTGTCGACGCTCGCCGGTTACATGTTCGACGTATCAGATGCGAACAAGAGCGTGCCCGGCGGCGGCGTCATCGCCGGCATCGGCTTCGTCTCCGGCGTCCGCTGCATGGTCAGTGCCAATGACGCCGGCATCGATGCGGGCGCGCTCCAGCCCTATGGCCTCGACAAGACGCTGCGGGTGCAGGAGCTCGCGCTGGAGAACAAGCTGCCTTACGTCCAGCTCGTCGAAAGCGCCGGGGCCAATCTGCTGCGCTACCGCGTCGAGGACTTTGTCCGTGGCGGCAACATCTTTCGCAATCTCGCGCGGCTCTCGGCGGCGGGGCTGCCGGTCGTCACCGTCACGCACGGCTCGTCGACCGCGGGCGGCGCCTACCAGACCGGCCTGTCCGATTACATCGTCATGGTCCGTGGCCGCACCCGCGCGTTCCTCGCCGGGCCACCTCTGTTGAAAGCCGCAACCGGCGAGATCGCGACCGAGGAAGAGCTTGGCGGTGCCGAGATGCACACGCAGGTCTCAGGTCTTGGCGATTACCTCGCGGAGGACGACCGCGATGCGCTGCGCATCGCGCGCGAGATCATGGCAGCGCTGGAATGGGAGCGGCCGGGCCGCGCGGCTCCGCAGTTCAAACCGCCGCGCTACGACCAGGACGAGCTGCTCGGCATCATGCCGATGGACCACAAGCGCACCGTCGACATGAAGCAGGTGATCGCGCGCATCGTCGACGATTCCGACTTCACCGAGATGGCGCCCAATTACGGCCCCGCCACCGTCTGCGGTCACGCCCGCATCGAAGGCCAGGCGATCGGCATCATCACCAACAACGGCCCGCTCGATCCCGCCGGCGCCAACAAGGCGACGCATTTCATCCAGGCCTGCTGTCAGACCCGCACGCCGATCCTCTATCTCAACAACACCACCGGCTACATGGTCGGCAAGGCCTATGAAGAAGCCGGCATGATCAAGCACGGCTCCAAGATGATCCAGGCTGTCACGTCGGCGACGGTGCCGCAGATCACCATCTATTGCGGCGCCTCGTTCGGCGCCGGCAATTACGGCATGTGCGGACGCGGCTTCCATCCGCGCTTCTGCTTCTCCTGGCCCAACGCCAAGACCGCCGTGATGGGCGGCGAGCAGGCCGCCGAGACCATGGCGATCGTGACCGAGGCCGCCGCCGCGCGCCGCGGCAAGCCGGTTGAGAAAGAAAAGCTCGATGCGATGAAGGCGCAGATCATCGGTGTGTTCGACGGCCAGATGGACGTGTTCTCGACCAGCGCCCGCGTGCTCGATGACGGCGTGATCGACCCGCGCGACACCCGTGCGGTGCTCTCCGAGGTGCTCGCGATCTGCCGCGAGGGCGACGCGCGCACGCCCCAGCGCATGCAATTCTCGGTGGCCCGCCCATGAGGAACGGATCAGTGCAGCACCGGCCGTTTTTCAGGGTTTTGGTTGCCAATCGCGGCGAGATCGCGCTGCGGGTGATGCGGAGTGCGCGGCAACTCGGCCTCGGCGTCGTTGCGGTCTATTCGGATGCCGATCGCGATGCGCTCCACGTGCGGCAGGCCGACCAGGCCGTGCGCATCGGCGAAGCCCTGCCGGCGCAATCCTATCTCAACATTCCCGCGATCATCGCCGCGGCCAAGGTGAGCGGCGCAGATGCCGTGCATCCCGGCTATGGCTTCCTCGCCGAGAACGAGGACTTTGCACAGGCCTGCAAGGAGGCCGGCCTCGTCTTCATCGGCCCCTCGCCGCTGGCGATCGAGGCGATGGGCAACAAGGCTGGCGCCAAGGAGATCATGAAGAAGGCCGGCGTGCCCTGCGTTCCCGGCTATCAGGGCGCCGACCAAAGCGACGAGGTCATGCTCACGGAAGCCAGGAAGATCGGCTTCCCCGTGATGATCAAGGCGGTTGCGGGCGGCGGCGGCCGCGGCATGCGGCTGGTCACCGATGCCGCATCCTTCCCCGATGCGCTGCGCAGCGCGCGGTCGGAGGCAAACGCCGCGTTCGGCGATCCCACGGTCATCCTCGAGCGAGCGATCCAGAACCCGCGGCACATCGAAATCCAGGTGTTCGGCGATAGCCACGGCAACGCCATCCATCTCGGCGAGCGCGACTGCTCGGTGCAGCGGCGACATCAGAAGCTGATCGAGGAGGCGCCATCGCCGGCGGTCACGCCGGAGCTGCGCGCGAAAATGGGTGAGGTCGCTGTCGCCGCAGTCAAGGCGCTGCGCTATGAGGGCGCCGGCACGCTGGAATTCCTGCTCGACGCCAGCGGCGAATTCTACTTCATGGAGATGAACACGCGCCTCCAGGTCGAGCATCCCGTCACCGAGGCGATCACCGGGCTCGATCTCGTCGAGCTGCAGCTGCGTGTCGCGCGCGGCGAGCCTCTGCCGGTGAAGCAGCAGGACGTCCGATTCTCGGGCCACGCCATCGAGGTGCGGCTGTGCTCGGAAGATGCCGCGCAGGATTTCATGCCGCAGTCTGGCCGCATGGCGCGCTGGCAGGTGCCTGACAGCATCCGCGTCGAGCACGCGCTGCAATCGGGCGCGGAGATCCCGCCGTTCTACGATTCCATGATCGCCAAGGTGATCAGCCATGGCGCGACACGGGAGGAGGCGAGGGGGCGGCTGATCGTCGGCCTGGAGCAACTCACTGCGTTTGGTGTGACCACCAATCAAGCGTTTCTGATGTCCTGCCTGCGCCATCCCGGATTTGCCAGGGGCGAGGCGACGACAGCCTTCATCGGCGCACATCGCGACGAACTATTGGCGCCGCCGGCGAATGCTGCATTCGATACGGCGCTGGCTGGCCTGCTGCTCTATGTCACCAATCCGCGCGCGCCGTCATGGCAAGGTGGCCGAAGCCTGGCGGCAACATTCCCGCTGCCGGCAAAAGTCGAGATCGCCGGCCACACCCACGAGCTCGAAGTCACGCGTGAGCGCGATGGCGGCTACATCGTCGCCGCCGACGGCCGTCAGGACAAGTTCGAGATCGACCAGCTCGATGCCGACGCCATCCGTTTCCGCCACGACGGCGTGATGGACAGCGCAAAATTCCTGCGCGACGGCGATCGGCTCTATCTCCAGCATCGCGGCATCCCGCTTGCGGTCACCGATCTCACCCTTGCCGCGCCAAAGGCGGCTGCGAGCAATGGCGGCGATGGCAAAGTCCGCGCCGCCATGAACGGCCGCGTCGTCGCCGTGCTGGTCAAGCCCGGCGACCGCGTCACCGCCGGTCAACCGGTGATGACCTTGGAAGCAATGAAGATGGAGCACGTCCACAAGGCCGGCATCGACGGCGTGGTCGCCGCGATCGACGTCGCCGAAGGCGAGCAGGTCACGACGGGCAGGATCGTCGCGGAGATCGGGGCAGGGTAGCCTCTCTCCGTCATTGCGAGCGCAGCGAAGCAATCCAGTCTGCATCCGCAGAAGCACTCTGGATTGCTTCGCTGCGCTCGCAATGACGATGGGGAGATGCCGTCTCAAACTCGACTCGCCGCCGTGGCTGCGTTCGGGCGTCCCAATAAATCCAAATAATTCCAATATGATACTGCCTGTTTGATCTCGCTTACGATTTTTATTGAACATTGTTCAATTTAAGGCTACTAATATTGAGCGATGTCAAATCATGTGGAGGCCTGCATGTTGCGCGCAAATCACCACGCCCGAGAGACCGATGCCTTGCTGCCGTCAGTGTCCCGCCGGCTCTCGTTCGCCGCGCCGCAAGTCCGCGAAAAATATCTGATTGGCGCGCTCTTCGTCCTGACGCTGGTGGCGCTCCTCGCGCCGGCGTTGCCCGCCTCCGCCTGGCACATCCCGCATTTCGTCGACACTCGCACCTGGCTGGGCGTGCCCAACGCCGGCGACGTGCTGAGCAATCTTGCCTTCCTGGCGATGGGCGCTTGGGGCTTGCTGCGCCTGCGTGCCCACCCTGATGCGCCCGCGGGTGCAGGTTGCCTCTTCGTGGGTCTGATCCTCACTTGCATAGGATCGTGCATCTATCATCTGGATCCCGACGCGCCGCAGCGGCTGGTGGCCGATCGTCTCGGTATGGCGGTGGCGTTCGCGGGCTTTCTGGGCATCGCGGCCAGCGAGCGCATCAGCGTGCGTGCCGGTCAGGCGGTGGTGGTGCTGGTGACGGTTGCGGGCCTGCTCGCGGCCTGGGTGGCACGCGAGAATCTCACGCCATGGGTGGTCGTGCAGTTCGGCGGCATGGCGTTGGCCGTGGGACTGGTGTTGACACGGCCCCGGCCCGGTGCGCTTGGCGTGCCTCTGGGCGGCGTGATCTTCTTTTACGCGCTGGCCAAGCTTTTCGAGCTGGGTGACGTGACCATATTTGAAGCGACAGGCCACATTGTCTCGGGCCACACGCTCAAGCATCTGGCCGCCGCGCTGGCGGCGTGGCCGGTGATCCGGGCGTTGCGGCCTACTGCCCGCGCCCCGTCCCCTCGTTGAGCAGACACGCCACCTGATGCCCGTCGCCGGCATCCACCAGCGCCGGCCGCTCCGTCTTGCATCGCTCGATCGCAAACCGGCAGCGGGTGTGAAACGCGCAGCCGGAGGGCGGATTGACCGGGCTCGGCACGTCGCCGTCGACCAGCGGCGCGAGCTTCTTGGCAAACGGGTTCGCAACCGGCACTGACGCGAGCAGGGCCTGCGTGTAGGGATGGCGCGGATTGCGGAACAGCTCGTCCTTGTCGGCGATCTCGACGATGCGGCCGAGATACATCACCGCGACGCGATGGCTGATATGGGCGACCACGGCGAGGTCATGCGCGATGAAGAGATAGGAGAAGCCGTGTTGCTTCTGCAGGTCGATCAGGAGATTGATGACCTGCGCCTGGATTGAAACGTCGAGCGCGGAGACCGGTTCGTCGCAGACGATCAGGCGCGGCCCCAGCGCCAGCGCGCGTGCGATGCAGATGCGCTGGCGCTGGCCGCCGGAGAATTGATGCGGGAAGTTGCGCATCTGATCGGGCCGCAGGCCCACCTGCTCGAACAGTTTTGCGGTGCGCGCTTCCAGCTCCTTGCCGCTTGCGAGCCCATGCACGGCGAGCGGCTCGCCGACGATGTCGCCGGCGGTCATACGCGGATTGAGCGAAGCGAACGGGTCCTGGAACACGATCTGCATCGAGCGGCGATGCGGCCGCAGCGCGGCTTTGGAGAGACGGGTGATGTCCTCGCCATCAAGGCGGATCTGACCCGAAGTCGGCTCGACCAGCCGCAGCACGCTGCGCGCCACCGTCGACTTGCCGCAGCCGGATTCGCCGACCAGGCCGAGCGTCTCGCCGGTATGAACCGTGAACGAGACGCCGTCGACCGCATGCACGGTGCCGACCTGCCGCCGCAACACGCCGGCGCGCACCGGATAGTGCTTCTTGAGATCGGTGACTTCGAGCAGCGCCTCGGTCATGCCACCTCCGCCACTTCGGCCGCGCGCCAGCACGCCGCGAGATGGCCGCCGCCCCAGTCCGCCAGCGGCGGATATTCGGCCTCGCAGCGTTTGATCGCGAGCTTGCAGCGTGGCGCGAAGGCGCAGCCTTTCGGCAACCGCACCAGCGACGGCACCGTGCCGGGAATTTCGTTCAGTCGAGCCTGCGCCGGCATGCCGGACGCCGGCACAGCGGGGATCGAGGCCATCAGCCCGCGCGTATAGGGATGCTTTGGCGCCGCGAACAGCGCTTCCACCGTTGCCTCCTCCACCTTCTTCCCCGCATACATCACGATCACCCGCTGCGCGGTCTGCGCGACGACGCCGAGATCATGCGTGATCAGCACGAGCCCGGTGCCGAGCTCCTTCTGAAGATCGAGGATCAGCGCCAGGATCTGCGCCTGGATGGTGACGTCGAGCGCGGTGGTCGGCTCGTCCGCGATCAGCAGCGCCGGCCTGCAGGCGAGCGCCATCGCGATCATCGCGCGCTGGCGCATGCCGCCGGAAAGCTGATGGGGATATTCCCGCGCGCGCCGCGCCGGCTCGGGGATGCGCACCAGCCGCAGCATCTCGACCGCGATGTCGCGCGCTTCTCTGGCCGGCATCGCCCGGTGCAGCCGCACCGCCTCGACGATCTGGTCACCGATCCGCATTACCGGATTGAGCGAAGTCATCGGCTCCTGGAAGATCATGGAGATGCGATTGCCCCTGACGGCGCGCATCTCGGCTTCATCCAGCGCCAGCAGTTCGGTGCCTTCGAGCGAGACCGACCCGCCGACGATACGGCCGGGCGGATCGGGCATCAGCCGCATCAGGGACAGCGCGGTGACGCTCTTGCCGCAGCCGGATTCGCCGACGATCGCCAGCGTCTCGCTGCGCCTCACGGTGAAGGAGACGTCGTCGACGGCTTTGAACAGGCCGGAATTGGTGAAGAACACCGTTTTCAGGTTCTTCACTTCGAGCACGAGATCGGTTGCCTCTTTCATCAGCCGCGCTGCCTCGGATCGAGGATGTCGCGCAAGGCGTCGCCGAACAAGTTGGCTCCGAATACCGCGAGGCTGATCGCGATACCCGGGAAGATCACGAGCCACGGCGCGGTGCGGACATATTCGGCCGCGGACTCCGACAGCATGCGGCCCCATGACGGATAAGGCTCGGGAATGCCGAGGCCGAGGAAGGACAGCGAGGCTTCGGTGAGGATGGTCGAGCCGAGCTGCGCGGTCGCGAGCACGATCAGCGGCGCCAGCGTGTTCGGCAGCACGTGGCGCAGCGCGATCCGCACCTCGCTCATGCCGATCGACTTGGCGGCTTCGATAAAGGGCAGTTCGCGCAACGCCAGCGTGTTGGCGCGAATGACGCGCGACACCGTCGGGATCAGCGGAATAGCGATGGCGATGATGACGTTCGGCAGGGACGGACCGAGCGCGGCGGTCATGATCAACGCCAGGACCAGCAGTGGAAGCGCTTGAAGAATGTCGGAGACACGCTGGAACACCAGATCGACCCAGCCGGAGAGATAGCCGGAGGTCAGGCCAACGATGACGCCGATCGTGCCGCCAAGTGCCGTCGAGCCGATGCCGACCGCGAGCGAGATACGCGCGCCGTGGATGATGCGGCTGAACACGTCGCGGCCGAAGGAATCCGTGCCCATCCAATGCGCCAGGCTCGGGCGCGCCAGCGCGCGAGCGGCGTCGATGGTCAGGGGATCGTAGCGCGCGATGAAGTCGGCAAAGATCGCCGTGAGCACGAACAGCGTCATGATGATCAGCCCGGCCGCGCCCAGCACGTGACGCTGCGCCAAATACAGCACGCGTCGCCAGCCACCGGTCGCATACGCGCCGGCCCGCCTCAGTTCAACGTCATAGTCGATTGCGGCCATGGATCTCTATCTTCCCCCTCTCCCTGCTTGCGGGGAGAGGGTCGGGGTGAGGGGGGCTCTCCGCGGAGGAGGTGAGAGTTGGACTCGCGGAGACTCCCCCTCACCCGGATTGCTGCGCAATCCGACCTCTCCCCGCAAGCGGGGAGAGGTGAAGGAGAGTGCGCTCGCGGCGTGAACAAAAATCATGTGGCTAATCCGTATACCGGATGCGCGGATCGAACACCGCGTAGAGCATGTCGACGATGAAGTTCGCGCTCACCACCACGACCGCGATCAGCATCACGAGGTTTTGCACGATCGGATAGTCGCGCCAGCGGATCGCTTCGACCAGGAAGCGTGCGACGCCGGGGATGTTGAACACGGTCTCGGTCACGATCAGGCCGCCGATCAGGAACGCGGCCTCGATGCCGATCACGGTGATGACGGGCAGGATCGCGTTCTTCAGCGCATGCTTATAGTTGACGGCGGCGTCGGAGGCGCCCTTGGCGCGCGCGGTGCGGATATAGTCCTGCCGCAGCACCTCGAGCATCGAGGATCGCGTGATGCGCATGGTCAGCGCCGCGCTGCGGAAGCCGACGGCGGCCGCCGGCACGGCGTAGGTCGCGAACGCCTCGAGCCAGGTCTGCGGATTCGGATTGAAGATCGGCATCTGGTTGAACATCGCCACCGACGCCGTGAGGATCAGCAGGCCGAGCCAGAACGAGGGCAGCGACAAGCCGCTGAGGCTGACGACGCGCAATGCGTAATCGAGCCGTGTGCCCTGCTTCACCGCGCTGATGACGCCGAGCGGAATGCCGATCGACGCCGAGAACAACAGCGCCAGCCCGGCGAGCCGCGCGGTGATCGGGATCCGCGGCAAAATCTCCTGAAGCGCGGGCTTCTCGGAAACATAGGAGTAGCCAAAATCGCCGCGCAGAAAGCCGCTGATCCAGTGCCAGTACTGCACGACCAGTGGCTGGTCGATGCCGAGCTCCTTCTCCAGATTGGCCTTGTCGGCGGGGTCGACGTAGCCGGCCGCGGCAAACAGGATATCGACGATGTTGCCGGGCACGATGCGCAGCAGGAAGAAGATGACGACCGAGATCCCGAACAGGGTCACGAGCATCAGGAACAGGCGCCGCACCAGATAGGCAAACATGCATCGCCTCCTGTCGAAACCGTCAGCCGCCTGCGCTACTTGTCCATCCAGACGTCCTCGTAGCGATACCCATTATAGGAGCTGTTCGACATCACCGTTATGCCCTTGACATAGGGCTGCCAGCAGGAGCCGGTGCGCGCGTGGAAGATGATCGGGCGGGCGACGTCCTCCTGCAACTTCTTGTCGATGTCCCACACCATCTTCTTGCGCTTGTTGACGTCGGTCTCCTGCGACTGCACGTCGAAAAGCTTTTCGATCTCCTTGTTGCAGTAATTGGTGTAGTTGCGCTCGGAGCCGCAGGAATAGTTCTCGTAGAACGACTGGTCGGGATCGTCGACGGCGTTGCCGGTCAGATTGAGCCCGAGCATGTAGTCCTTGCGTGCGATCTTCGGGAACCAGTTCGCGGTCTCGACCACGTCGAGCTCGCCGTCGATATAGATGCTCTTGAGCTGGTCGATCAGGATCACCGCGGGATCGCGATAGACCGGGATGTTGCGGGTCGAGACCTTGACGGCGAGATGCTTGTCCGGCCCGTAGCCGGCCTTCTGCATCAGCTTCCTGGCTTCCTCGCGGTTGGCGTTCACATCGGGGCCATAGCCGGGAATGGTCTCGAGCATCTCCTTCGGCATGCCCCACAGCCCGTTCGGCGGCGGCAGCATGGTGCCGCCGACATCGCCCTGGCCCTCGAACATGATCGAGATGAAGGCCTTGCGGTCGAGCGTCAGCGCCATGGCGCGGCGGATGTCGATATTGTCGAACGGCGGCGCGGACGAGTTGACGATGATGTTGGTGGCGACATTGTTGGGCTCGACCACGCAGACCGCGTTCGGCGCCTGCGATTTGACGTCCTTCAACAGCGGAATGCTAACTTCGGTCGGGAACGCCATGTCGAACTTGCCGGCGACGAAGGCGAGGATCGCGGTCGAACGGTTCGGGATGATGGTGAACTCGATGCCGTCGAGATAGGGCCGCCCCTCGCGCCAATAGTCGGGATTTCGGGTCAGCTTGATCGATTCATTGGCCTTGAACTCGACGAATTTGAACGGGCCGGTCCCGATCGGGTGCGTGCGCATGTCGCCGGGCGAGACGTGACAGGGATAGACCGGCGTGTAGCCCGAGGCGAGCAGGGCCAGCAGCGACGGCTGCGGCCGCTTCAAGTTGAAGGAAACTTCGAGGTCGCCGTTGGTGGAGACGTCATTGACCTGCTCGTACCAGGTCTTGCGCGGATTCTGCCGGAACTTCTGCTGCGACTTGCCCATCAGCATGTCGAAGGTGCATTTGACGTCCGCGGAGGTGAACGGCTTGCCGTCATGCCATTTCACGCCCGGGCGCAGCTTGAAGGTGAGCGTCTTGTTGTCGTTGACCCAGGCCCAGCTCTCGGCGAGTTCCGGAATGATGTTGTCCATCCTGTTCTGCGCCTCGTCCTGCTTGTAGATGACGAGGTTGTTGAACACAGGCATGAAGGGAACATTGAGCGAATAGGTCGCGCCTTCATGGATCGAGGCATTGCCGGGGCTGTCGCGGTGGTACATCCGCAGGATTCCGCCCTGCTTGGGCCCGCCGGCGAGCGCGGTGGTCGAGGTCGTCAGCACAGATAGCGCCGCCACTGCGGCGAGCGCCCACACGCTCCGCATGCTCATCCTCCCTGGACATTAGTCTTTTGGGCCTTTGCGGCCTGTTTGTCAGACGATAGCGACGCACGTGCAGCGAGGCAACCGGCAAGGCCGCTCGCCGCCTCGACAATTCGGATGACGGAAGGCCGCAGGCGTTCACACTCTCTTCATGTGAGAGTGCAGGTGCGAAGGGATGGTTCCTGTGCAGATGTTGCGGGCAGCTGCCTCAACAAACTCCGCCGTCGTCCCGGACAAGCGAAGCGCAGATCCGGGATCCATAACCACAGGAAGTCGTTTGATGAAGACTCGGAGTTACCTGCTCGCGTGACGACTCCTGCCGTTGGTTATGGGTCCCGGGTGCGCGACTTCGTCGCGCCCCGGGACGACAGTGGGGCTCACACGATCCGTGACGTCTTATTCCCCCAATAGCGGTCCCGCAGCAGCCGCTTGTACAGCTTGCCCGTCGGCAGCCGCGGTAGTTCCTTCTCGAAATCGACCGAGCGCGGCACCTTCTGCCGCGACAGCGACTGGCCGCAGAAGGCGATCAGTTCTTCGGCCAGCGCCTCGCCCGGCACGATGCCGGGCATCGGCTGCACCACCGCCTTCACCTCTTCGCCGAGATCGGGATTGGGCACGCCGAACACCGCGGCATCGGCGACCTTCGGATGGGTGATGAGCAGGTTCTCGCATTCCTGCGGATAGATGTTCACCCCGCCGGAGATGATCATGAAGGTCGCGCGGTCGGTCAAATAGAGGAAACGATCCTCGTCGACATAGCCGACGTCGCCGACCGTGCTCATGCTGCCGTCGGCCGAGCGCGCCTCCCTGGTCTTCTCGGGGTCGTTGAAATATTCGAACGACGATGCCGTCTTGAACCAGACCTGGCCCGGCGTGCCGGTCGGGCACGCCCTCATGTTCTCGTCGAGAATGTGGAGGTCGCCGAGCAGCACCTTGCCGACGGTGCCGCGGTGGCTAAGCCATTCCTCGCTGTTGCAGGCGGTGAAGCCGAGGCCTTCGGTCGCGCCGTAATATTCGTGGATGATCGGCCCCCACCATTTGATGATGTCGTCCTTGACCAATGCCGGGCAGGGCGCTGCGGCGTGGATCGCAATCTCCAGCGACGACAGGTCGTAGCGGTCGCGCACCTCCTCCGGCAGCTTCAGCATGCGCGAGAACATCGTCGGCACCAGCTGGGTGTGGGTGATGCCCCATTGCTGGACGAGCTGGAGATAACGTTCGGGATCGAACGTCTCCTTGATGATCACGGTGCCGCCCATGCGGATCGTGAGGTTCACCGCGGCTTGCGGCGCGGAGTGATAGAGGGGGGCAGGCGAGAGATAGACCATGCCCTCGCGGTAGCGCCAAAGCTTTGTCAGGAAATCGAACAGCGGCAGATTGTGCTTCGGCGGTTCCTCCGGCAGCGGGCGCAGGATGCCTTTCGGCCGTCCGGTCGTGCCGGATGAATAGAGCATGGCGGTGCCGAGCCATTCATCGGCGATCGGAGCCTCGGGCAGGTCGGCGGTCACCTCGGCGAGGCCGACGATGCGGTCGCTCTCGCCGGGGCCGTCGGCGACGATGCAGAGCTTGATGTCCGGACAGGCCTTGATCGCCTCGCGGGCGATGTCGAGTTTCGCAACGGACGTGATCAGGATTTTCGACTGGCTGTTGACGAGGAGATAGGCGAGCTCGCCCGGTGTCAGGAACGAGTTGATGCAGGTGTAGTACAGCCCGGAGCGCTCGCCCGCGCCGCAGGCTTCGAGGTAGCGCGAATTGTTCTCCATGAAGATCGAATAATGGTCGAGCCGCTTCAAGCCGTGCTCGCGGAACAGATGCGCCAGGCGGTTGCTGCGCGCATCGAGCTCGCGATAGGTGACGGCCTCGCCGGTTGCAGCCATGATGAAGGCGGGCTGGAGCGGGCGTAGACGAGCATGCTGACCTGGATACATCAGTCCTCCGGCTTGAAATTATGCGGCGAGAAGCAGGATTTCGCGAATGTCGGCGGGGCCGTCGATCTTGCGCGGGTTGCGCGGGATCCAGTTGGTGCGCATCGCCTGTTCGGCGATGGCGTCGAAATGCTCAGGCGAGACGCGGACGTCGGCGAGGCTGCGCGGCATGCCGAGCGAGCGGATGAAGGCGTCGAGCACGTCGCCGGCGTTGTGGCCGGGAAAACCCATCGCGGCGGCGACGATCGTCTGGCGCTCGGAATTGTCGCGCGCATTCCAGCGCATCACCGCAGGGAGCATGATGCAGGAGGTGTAGCCGTGCGGCACGTCGAAGGCCGCACCCAGCACATAGCCGATGCCGTGGCTCGCGCCCATCGGCACGCCGGCGGCGAGCGCGCCCATCGACAGCCAGGTGCCGATCTGCGCATCCATGCGGGCGTCGAGATCGGCAGGGTCGGCCTTCACCCGCGGCAGCGCGTCGGCGAGCATGGCCAGCCCCTTCACCGACTGCGCGTCGGCATAAGGGTGCGTCTCGCGCGAGCAGATCGCCTCGACGCAATGGTCGACGGCGCGGATGCCGGTGGAGAGAAACAGCCATTCCGGCGTGTGCACGGTGATGGCGGGATCGAGGATGGTCGCACGCGGCACCGTGAGCGGATGCCGCAGCATCTGCTTCACATGCGTGCCACGGTCGGTGACGCCGGCGATCGCGCTGAACTCGCCGCCGGCGATCGTGGTCGGCACGCTGATCTGCCGCACGTCAGGGGCGGTCATCTCGGGCGCGACGCCCTTGTGGACGCGGATGCGCTCGATCCCGTCGACGTCGTCGATGCCGTTGGCAAGGCAGAGCTGCACCGCCTTGGCACCGTCGGTGATCGAGCCGCCGCCCACGGTGACGATCAGGTCGGCGTTCACTTCGCGCGCCGCATTGGTCGCCGCGATCACCGCCTCGCGCGGCGTGTGCGCCGGCATAGCGTCGAACAGGCCGGCGCAACGCGCGCCGAGCGCCTGTTTGATCTTCGTGATTTCGTCGGTCTGACGGTTCAGCGTGCCCGAGACCATCAGGAAAGCGCGGCGCGTCCCTGTCCGGTCCATCTGCGCAACGACGGCCTCGGCCGCGGGATGGCCGAACACGACCTCCTCGATCGCGCCGTAAACGACACGTCCCTGGTGCACGCCTGTCCTCCCCGGACAATTCGCCTTGTTTTTGTGGGGGTAATCTAGCCGAGCGGGCGGCATTCGTCATGCGCGAAGACGCTGCCCGTCCTATTGCCGACCCCCACAAGCGTGACGAGGTCAGGCGTTAGCAAGCGCGCGGTTCAGCGGGCGCAAGCCTAATTCATGAATAAAATGCATAGGTTCATGCGCATTCTGTCGGCTAATCGCTCGCATCTCAAAGGGCTACCCTTCGATTGAAATCAGAGAAAAAGCGGCGTCGCTTTGAGCCGTCGGGCAATTGCCGGGCAGCGTGTCGACTTGTTTGAGCAGGACATCCAGCAATGAAAACGCGCAAGCTTGGCCCGAGCGGTCTTGAGGTTTCGGCAATCGGTCTGGGCTGCATGGGGCTGAGCTTCGGTCTCGGCCCTGCAGCCGACCATAAGGAGGCGATCGCGGTGATCCGCGCAGCGGTCGAGCGCGGCGTGACGCTGTTCGACACCGCAGAAGCCTATGGGCCGTTCACCAATGAGACATTGGTTGGCGAAGCGTTGGAGCCGGTGCGGGATCAGGTTCTGATCTGCACGAAGTTCGGCTTCAAGATCAACGAGAAGGGCGAGATGCTCGGGCTGGACAGCCGGCCAAGGCACATCCGCGAGGTCGTCGAGGCCTCGCTGAAGCGGCTGCGGACGGACCGGATCGACCTCCTGTACCAGCACCGCGTCGATCCGGCGGTACCGATGGAGGACGTGGCCGGCGCGGTGAAGGAACTCGTTGCGGAGGGCAAGGTAAAGCACTTCGGCTTGTCGGAGGCGAGCCCACAGAACATCCGCAAGGCGCATGCGGTGCTGCCGGTCGCCGCAATCCAGGATCACTATTCGTTGTGGATGCGCGAACCCGAGAGCACGAAGTTTCCGGTCTGCGAAGAACTCGGTATCGGTCTTGTGGCATGGGGACCGCTCGGTCAGGGCTTCCTGACCGGCAAGATCACCAAGGATATGAAGTTCGACGATCCGAACGACCTGCGCAAGGATTTTCCCCGCTTCAAACCCGAGGCGCTCGAGGCCAATTTCAAAGTGGTCGATTTCCTGAAAAGTCTGGCGGCAGACAGGGGCATTACGCCGGCCCAAATCGCACTCGCGTGGCTGCTTGCGCAGAGGCCGTGGATCGTACCGATTCCGGGCGGGACGAAGTTCGATCATCTCGATGACAATCTGCCGGCGGCTGACGTCGAGCTGACGGCCAAGGATTGGCGCGAGATCGATCAGGCCTTCGCCGCCATCGAAATTACGGGCGGAGCCCTGTCGGAAGCTCTGGATGCGGCAATCGACCGCTAGGGCTTTGACCGCGAGGGGATGTCCTTCCTCAAGGATGAAAACGAGATCGACGGCGGCACGACTCGACAGGGCGAGCGCCTGCAGCCGTGTCGTGCAAGAGCGCCGCCGACCGCGACGTCCGGGGCCAGCGGTCTCGCTGTCAACCCGTCATCCGGCTAGGGCATCCTCCCAAGCGTTGCGCGTGCTTTCGTCTTGAAGATTTCATCATTGAAACCCATCTTGTGTCGCCCGCGGGTAGGCGAGTACGCTGCTTTTGCTGCGGCAAATGTGCGAGGGACTTGGGATGAGCGGACCGGACCGAAACGAGCATTTTGTCAAAACGCACGATTTCGTCCTACCTCGACTTTGCGCAATTGCCGGGCTCCTCGCCGCGACGTTCGCTCTCACTGGTTGCGGACAACCGGCCTCGCAGGCCGCCGCCCCACCGCCCCCGCCGGTGACCGTCGCCCAGCCGGTCAAGCGCACCGTCACCGATTGGGACGAGTTCACCGGCCGCTTCGAGGCGGTCGAGGAGGTGCAGGTGCGCCCCCGCGTCGGCGGCTTCGTCAACTCCGTCGAGTTCCAGGACGGCGCGATCGTGCATCAGGGCGACCTGCTCTACGTCATCGACCCGCGCCCGTTCGAGGCGGTGGCCGAGCAGGCAGACGGCCAGTTGTCCGACGCGCGTGCCAAGGTGGAGCTTGCCAAGCGCGAGCTCGACCGTGGCCTGAACCTGGTCCAGACCAGCGCGGTCTCCGAGCAGGCCGTCGACCAGCGCCGCCAGGCCTTGCAGGCGGCGCATGCCGCGGAGACGCAGGCCGCAGGCGCGCTGAAGGCCGCCCGGCTCAATATCGAGTTCACCCATGTGACCGCGCCGCTCACCGGCCGCGTCAGCCGCCATCTCGTCAGCCCGGGGAATCTCGTGCAGGGCAGCGATACCGGCACCTCGACGCTGCTCACCTCGATCGTCGCACTCGATCCGATCTACGTCTATTTCGACATGGATGAGGCGACCTTCATCAAATACAGCAAGCTGTGGTTCGAAGGTCGCCGCCCGAGCTCGCGCGACACCGCGAACCCGGTGCAGGTGACGCTCGCCGGCGAGACGAAGCCGTCGCATGAGGGCACCATCAACTTCCTCGACAACCGCCTCGATGTTTCCACCGGCACGCTGCGCAGCCGCGCCGTGATCAAGAACACCGATCTCTCGATTCTGCCGGGCCAGTTCGGCCGCGTCCGCCTGATCGGCAGCGCGCCCTATGAGGCGCTGCTGATTCCCGACGTTGCCGTCGCAACCGACCAGTCCCGCAAGATCGTGTTCGTCGTGAAGCCGGACGACACCGTCGAGGCGCGACCCGTGGTGCTCGGTCCGCTCGATGAGGGCCTGCGCGTGATCCGCGAGGGGCTGAAGGCGGAGGACCGCGTCATCGTCAACGGCATCCAGCGCGCCCGCGTCGGCGCCAAGGTCGCTCCGTCTCCCGCGCCAGCGCCGGCCAAGTCCGGTGACAAGTCATGAACCTTGGCCGTCTCTCCATCAACCAGCCCATCCTGGCGATGGTGCTGTCGATCGTGCTGCTGATCGTCGGCGCGCTCGCCTATACGACGCTGCCGGTCTCCGAATATCCGCAAGTGGTGCCGCCGACCGTCGTTGTCACCACGCAGTATCCGGGCGCCTCGGCGCAGACCGTGTCCGACACCGTCGCAGCTCCGATCGAGCAGCAGATCAACGGCGTCGAGGACATGCTGTATCTCTACAGCCAGGCGACCTCGAACGGGCAATTGACGATCACCGTCACCTTCAAGCTCGGGACCGACCTCGACAAGGCGCAGGTGCTGGTGCAGAACCGCGTCGCGATCGCACAGCCGCAGCTGCCGGACGAAGTGCAGCGCAACGGCGTCGTCACGCGCAAGAACTCGCCCGACATCCTGATGGTCGTGTTCATGCTGTCGCCGGACGATACGTTCGACCAGCTCTACATCTCCAATTACGCGCTGCTCCAGGTCCGTGACCAGCTGCTGCGGATCGACGGCGTCGGCGATATCCAGATCTTCGGCGCACGCGACTATTCGATGCGGCTCTGGCTCGACCCTGATCGTATCGCCAATCTCGGCCTGACCTCGACCGAGGTGCTGGCCGCGATCCGTGCCCAGAACGTCCAGATCGCGGGCGGCCAGATCGCCGAACCGCCGATCGCCGACCGGGCCTTCCAGCCAAACCTCGTTTTCACCGGGCGCCTCAAGGACCAGAAGCAGTTCGAGGACATTCTGATCAAGGCCGGCTCCGACGGCCGCACGGTGCGGCTGCGCGACGTCGCCCGCATCGAGCTCGGTGCTCTCGCCTACTCCACCAACAGCTTCCTGCTGCGCAAATCGGCGGTTGCCATGCTGGTGACGCAGCGGCCGGGATCGAATGCGCTCGCGACTGCGAAAAACATCTCCGACACGATGGTGAAGCTCAAGGAGAGCTTTCCGAAGGGCCTCGACTACAATATCGGCTACAACCCGACCGAGTTCATCGCACAGTCCGTCCACGAGCTGATCAAGACCATCTATGAGGCCATGCTGCTCGTGGTCATCGTGGTGCTGGTGTTCTTGCAGGGCTGGCGGCCGGCGATCATTCCGATCATCGCGATTCCGGTCTCACTGGTCGGCACCTTCGCGGTGATGGCGGCGCTCGGCTTCTCCATCAACAACCTCACTTTGTTCGGCCTCGTGCTCGCCGTTGGCATCGTGGTCGACGACGCCATCGTGGTGGTGGAGAATGTGGAGCGCCATCTCGAGCACGGCTTAAGTCGGCGCGATGCAGCGCTGAAGACCATGGAGGAGGTCGGCGGCGCGCTGGTCTCGATCGCGCTGGTGCTCTGCGCCGTGTTCGTGCCGACCGCATTCATTGGCGGCATCTCCGGGCAGTTCTTCCAGCAATTCGCCGTCACCATTGCGGTGGCGACCGCGATCTCCTGCTTCTGCTCGCTGACGCTGTCGCCGGCGCTGGCTTCGATGATCCTCACGCCGCACGCAGAGAAGCGACCGCCTGCCGCCTGGAATCTCCTCGCGCGTGGCTGGAATGCGTTCACCGGCGTCTTCAACCGCGTGTTCGACCGGCTCTCGCATGGTTATGCCGGCCTCGCCAATTTCGTGATCCGCCATTCGGTGGTGATGATCCTGATCTATGTCGTGCTGATCGGCAGCGCCGGCTGGCTGATCGCGACCACGCCGCAGGGCTTCATTCCCGCGCAGGATCGCGGCTACGTCATCATCTCCGTGCAATTGCCGGGCGCGGCGTCGCTGGCGCGCACCACCGAAGTCGTGCGCGAGATCGAGCGGATCTCGCTGGACACGCCCGGCATCGTCCGCGTCGCCGCCTTCGCCGGCTTCTCGGGCGCCACCCGCACGCAGGCGGGCAATGCTGCGGCGCTGTTCCCGGTTTTCGACGAGCCCGAGGCGCGGATGAAGAAGGGATTGTCTGCGAACGCCATCACGGTCGAACTGCGCAAGCGCCTGGCCGCAATCCAGGGCGCCTTCATCATCGTGATTCCGCCGCCGGCCGTGCCCGGCATCGGCACCGGCGGCGGCTTCACCATCCGCGTCCAGGACCGCCAGGGCCGAGGACCTGAGCTGCTCGCCGCGGCCACCGACGAGCTTGTCGCCGCGGCGCGCAAATCGCCGTTGCTGCTCGGCCCCACGGTTTTCTCCCCGTTCTCGGCCAACACGCCGCAGCTCTTCGTCGACATCGACCGCACCAAGGCGCAGAAGCTCGGCGTGCCCATCGCCAGCATCAACGACACGATCCAGACCTACTTCGGATCGACCTATGTCAACGACTTCAACCTGTTCGGCCGCACCTATCACGTCACCGCGCAGGCTGACTTCCCGTTCCGAAAAGAGCCCAGCGACCTCTCGCGCCTGCGCACGCGTAACGCCTCCGGCGACATGGTGATGCTGGGCAGCGTGGTCGAGTTCAAGGACGTCTCCGGCCCCGACCGCGTCGCGCGCTACAATCTCTATGCTGCGTCCGAGCTCCAAGGCGAGCCGGCGCCGGGCACCAGCTCGACCACCGCGCTCAACACCATCAAGAAGCTCGCGGACGACATCTTGCCGAGCGGCTTCACCTTCGAATGGACCGATCTCTCCTACCAGCAGGTCACCGGCGGCAACGCGGGCCTGCTCGTGTTCCCGATCTGCGTGCTGTTCGTCTATCTCGTGCTCGCCGCGCAATATGGCAGCTGGACGCTGCCGTTCGCGGTGATCCTGATCGTGCCGATGTGCCTGTTGGCCGCCACGATCGGCGTGCGCATCATGGGGCAGGACGTCAACATCCTCACCCAGATCGGATTCGTCGTTCTGGTGGGGTTAGCTGCCAAGAACGCGATCCTGATCGTCGAGTTCGCACGCGACATCGAGAAAGAAGGCAAGCCGCGGCTGGAGGCGGTGATCGACGCCTGCCGCCTGCGCCTGCGGCCGATCCTGATGACCTCCTTCGCCTTCATCCTCGGCGTGCTGCCGCTGGTGATATCGTCCGGCTCCGGCTCGGAGATGCGGCAGGCGGTCGGCGTCGCCGTGTTCTTCGGCATGATCGGCGTCACCCTGTTCGGCCTGCTGTTCACCCCGATCTTCTATGTGGTGGTGCGGAACCTGGCGGAAGGGCGGAACGAGGGGAAGAAGCCGGAGGTGGCTGCTTCTTAGTCGTTGCGGGTGGCCACTGGCGTATCCACACCCTCGCTGTCGTCCCCGCGTAAGCGGGGATCCATACCCCCAGGGGGAAGTTGCGGCGCGAGACAGGTAACCACGAGCCTTCGCCAAATCTCTCCCTGTGGTTATGGGTCCCGGGCTCGCGCTACGCGCGCCCCGGGACGACAGCGGTGGTTGGCGCGCAGAATCCCATACTAACGGCCTACGCCGAAATGGATGGGCAGACGCGGGGTTCTTCACTAGTATCCGCGCGATTTCAAAACAGAAAACTGCTGGGAGCCAACATATGAAATCAGCACTTTTGGCCGCTGTCGCAACGTCTGCTCTGTTGCTCGCTGCGCCGGCCTCCGCACAAGGCGTCAAGATCGGCATTCTCAACGATCAGTCCGGCGTCTATGCCGACTACGGCGGCAAGTACTCGGTCGAAGCCGCCAAGATGGCGATCGAGGATTTCGGCGGTGAAGTGCTTGGCCAGAAGATCGAGATGGTCACCGCCGATCACCAGAACAAGCCGGATCTCGCCACGTCGATCGCGCGGCGCTGGTACGACGTCGAGAACGTGGACATGATCACGGAGCTGACGACCTCCTCGGTCGCGCTCGCGATCCACGAGCTCTCCAAGGAAAAGAAGAAGATCGACATCGTCGTCGGCGCCGCGACCTCGCGCCTCACCGGCGATGCCTGCCAGCCCTACGGCTTCCACTGGGCCTATGACACCCGCGCGCTCGGCGTCGGCACCGGCGGTGCGCTGACGAAAGCGGGCGGCGACACGTGGTTCTTCCTCACTGCCGACTATGCCTTCGGCTATGCGCTGGAAAAGGACACCAGCGAGATCGTCACCGCCAATGGCGGCAAGGTGGCCGGCTCGGTCCGCGTGCCGCTCAACTCGTCGGACTTCTCCTCCTTCCTGCTCCAGGCGCAGAGCTCGAAGGCGAAGATCGTCGGCCTCGCCAATGCCGGCCTCGACACCACCAACTCGATCAAGCAGGCGGCCGAGTTCGGTATCGTCTCCGGCGGCCAGAAGCTTGCCGGCCTCCTGATGACGCTCGCCGAGGTGAATGGTCTCGGCTTGCAGGCCGCGCAAGGCCTGGTGCTGACCGAGGGCTACTACTGGGACCTCAACGACCGCACCCGCCATTTCGGCGAACGCTTCTTCAAGCGCACCAGCCGGATGCCGAACATGATCCAGGCCGGCACCTATTCGGCGACGCTGAGCTATCTCAAGGCGGTCAAGGCCGCAGGCACCAAGGACCCCGACGCGGTCGCCAAGAAGCTGAAGGAGCTGCCGGTCGACGACGACTTCGCGCAGGGCGGCAAGGTACTCGAGAACGGCCGCATGGTCCACGACATGTATCTGTTCGAGGTCAAGAAGCCGTCGGAATCGAAGAAGCCGTGGGACTATTACAAGCTGCTCGCAACCGTCCCCGGCGACAAGGCGTTCTTCGCCGCCAAGGACAGCGGCTGCCCGCTGACGAAGTAGCGAGGCGCAAGGGGGCAACGCTGGCGCCACACCCTGGCTGTCGTCCCCGCGAATGCGGGGAGGTGGATTCACACTCGAAGTGCAACACTCGTGAGAAGGCCTCTGCGGGGGTTCGGAAGTCAAGGCATTTGCGCGGGATGTTGTTGTAGGCGG
>NZ_JADPIU010000077.1:0-168698 GCF_023073075.1 Bradyrhizobium sp. 61
TTGAGGCCCGGAACAAACCGAAACCGGGCAATGACTGACACATAACTGACGACCGTTGTTTTTGTTAAGACATTTTCCGCCGTCCAGTGTTCCAGACACATCCCTCGTCGTCCTCTTCGAACTCGACATAGGTGCTCGCCTGGTTCTGCAAAACCTTTTCGAGCTCGTTCTCCCATTCGTCCAGGCCGTCGTCCGGCGCGTTGAAGCCCAGGAATTTGATGGCATAGCCGGTCTCGTTGACGACGGTGACGTTGCGGGCGTCGGCCGCGAACGACGGCGTAGCGGCGATCGCAAGACCGATCGCGATCAGTCCGGACAGAAAATACTTCATGTGAAATTCCCCCGATCGAAAGAGGCTCCGGTGCCTGACGTCGATCCGCGCAGGCACCGCGGCAACAAATGGCGTTGCCTCGAAGAATTCACCCGGAGCGCGATCGAGTGGTTCAACACGCGATCGATCGACGCTCCGGAGCGTGCGCGACGCGAGACGCGCACGGGCAGTTCATATCGATTCGAATTCTCCGCAGCAATGAACCGGCGTTCATAGATCGGCGGTGTTTGTTTTCTCCGGCACGGGCGCCGGCACTGCGGCGCCGTTGCTCTTTCCCGTCACGGCGCCGACCAGCGCTTTCACGGGATCCTCGCCCGGCGCAAACCCGCTCTGGCGCAGGATCTCGTCGATCATCGGACGCAGCGCGTGCACCTTGAGGAGCTCGCCCGCAAGCCCTTCGCCGAAGCCGACATTGCCGCCGCCGGTGCCATTGCCGCCGAACGCGCCGCCGGTGTGCAGGATGCGGACGTCCTTGAGATTTCCGATCGGCTTCACCATCTCGGCTAGCGCCGAGGGCATGGTCTCGATCCGCTTCTTGGCGAGCTCGAAGTCGATGACGTTGGCACCGAGCTTGTTCTGCGCCTCGTTCTTGAGCGTGATGATTGCGGCTTCGGCCTCGCCGATATTCCTGACGCCGACAGCCTTGATCTTGTTGGACTCGGCTTCCGCGGTGGCCAGCGTCTTGACGGCCTCGGCGCGATCGAGCGAAGCCCTCTTCTCGGCTTCGGCGGCGACGATCAGCTCGGTCGACTTGCGCTCGGCCTCGGTGCGCGCGGCGAGCACCTGGGTGAGACGGGCACGGTCGGCGACCTCGACCGCGCGGGCGGTCACCACCTTTTCCTCCGCGGAGACGGCGACCGCTTCCGCGGTCTTGGCCTCGGCGACGGCTTCCGAGGTCTGCTTGCTCTTGGCCGCGATCTGGATCTCGTTCTCCTGCGTGGCGATCTGGATTTCGCGCTGCGCGTCGGTCTTGCGCTTGTTGATGGCGAGATCCGACTCGATGACCGCGGTTTCCTTGACCTGCTTGGCGCCGGCCTCCTTCTCGGCCACGGCGCGGTCGGTATCGATGCGGGCGTTCTCCTCGGTCAGGCGCGCCGTCTGCGTCGCAGTCGCCACCTCGGCGCGGGTGCTCGCGGTCTTGTTGGCGATGTCGCGCTCCTGGGAGAGCTCGGCCTCCTTCTTGGTGCGCTCGATGGTCAGGGTCTGCTGCCGCGCCTCGAGGTCCTTTTGCGCAATCGCCACCTCGTTGTCGCGCACGATCGAGTTGCGGTCGCGCCGGCGCGTCTCGGTAACGGTCTTCAGCTGGGTCAGACCTTCGGCGTCGAAGAAGTTCTCCGGGTTGAAGAATTTGACGTCGGTCTGGTCGAGCTTGGTCAGCGACACCGATTCAAGCTCGAGACCGTTGGATTTCACGTCCGATTCCACGGTCGCCTGCACATGCTTGACGAAGTCGCTGCGCTTCTCCTGCAACTCCAGGATGGACATGGTGGCTGCCACCGAACGCAGGCCGTCGACGAATTTTGCCTCGACCTGGTTGCGCAGGGCTTCGGCGTCATTGGTCAGCGCGCCCAGCGTCTGGCTCGCGAGCGCAATGCTCTCATCGTCAGGACGGACGCGCACGTAGAACTCGGCGACGATGTCGACGCGCAGGCGGTCCTTGGTGATCAGGGACTCCCGCTCCTTGCGCTCGACGGTGAGCCGCAGCGTCTTCAAATTGACGCTGGCATAGGAGTGGAAGATCGGCAGGATCATGGCGCCGCCGTCGAGCACGACCTTCTTGCCGCCGAGGCCGGTGCGCACGAAGGCCTCGTCGCGGGTGGCGCGCTTGTAGAGGATGGTGAAGACGATCCCGAGGACGACGATCAGCGCGACGCCGATCATGGCCGGGACTGCAATGTCGAACATGACTTTCTCCGATAAATGACTGGTCAGCTGCTTAGAGGCGGTTTGGAAGGTTTCAGTTCATCGTCGGCCTTCACCGCCACGAAGCGGGTGCCGGCGCGATCGACCAGCAGGACCATGGTTCCCTGCGGCAGGGGCAATGATGACGGTGCGGCGACCGCCCACACGAAATGGCGGTTGCCGTGGATGTCGGCGACGCTGACGCGGCCGGGCGGCCCCTGATCGAGCGGGCCGATCACGACCTCGCCGACGCGGCCGACGAGATCGCCGAGGCCGACGGCATAGCTTTCATCCTTGGGAATGACCCGCGCGATGCCCCTGCTTGCGGCGCGGACCAGCGGAATCGAGACGGCGACCGCTCCGACCGACGCGAGCGTTGCCGGCAAGGGACCCGCCACCATCCGCGCGATGTCCTGGATCAGGAAGCCGGAGATGGAGAACGCGCCGAGCAGCAACAGCAGGAAGATCAAGAGCGGCACGCCGCCGACATTGATCCAGGAGATGGCGTTGATCACGCCATTGTCGCTGGGGTGACCAAAATCGATGTTGGTGCCGAGCATCTCGCTCAGCGAGGCCCCGACCAGCATCGAGACCACCTCGATCGAGCCGACGATGAGGATCATGGCCGCCGCGATCGCGAACGGCCTGACCTCCGGCGACATCACGTGTTCGAGCAGAGCGCTCATGACACATTACTCAGGAGCGCGACTTCAACCGCGCCAGCCGCGCTGCAATCTCCTTCTCGCGATGCAACGTGCTGAGCTCGTCGATGTCGCTTGAGTACGGGATGGAGGCCGGAACGCCGGTGGCGCGCGCCACCGCCCTGCCCGCACGCAATGCCTTCGCCGCCGCCGAGGCACCGCCGGACTTCCGGGGCGACGTCGAGGCCTGATGGCTTGCCTGAGCCTCGCTCTTTTCGAGATCGGCGCGGCGTTGCTCGGCATCCTGGAGCGCTGACAGCACGGCGCGCAGCGACGTCACGCACTGCTCGATCTTCTCGTTGTTCTCGTCGATGGCGCGGGAGAGCACCTCGAACTGCGCCTCGAGGTCCATCTGCCGCGCGATGCCGGCGCGGGCGAGATCGTCCCGGCAATCAGCAATCGCACCTTCGATCTTGGGCGCAAGATCGGTCATCTCGCGTTCGATCTCGGTGCGGCGCGCGTTGAGACGGTATTCCTCGGCGCGCGCGGCCGCGAGCGCATCGCGCGCTTCGCTCTCCGCGCGCTCGATCTCGCGGATGGCTTGGCCAACCACGTTCAGCTTGTTCTTCCCCTCCGCCTGCTCGATCGCGTCATAGGCGATCCCGGCGATCAGACGCCCGACCCGGGACAGGAAGTTGTCGGGGGCGGCAGCGATGGTATCCATGGCGTTCTCCTCCTCTGGCAGATTGTTCGGCGTGACGCCGTAGTGAACTTCGAAACCGTCGTCGGTGCGGATCAGGTGCGCGGGAGCGCTCTGCCCCCAACCCTCGGCATAGCCGGCATAGTCGAAGGGCACGCTGAAGCGCCCTTCCACGGTTGCAATCGAAATGGTGGCGGGGCCCTTGATCTTGGCGAGCTTGTCGTCGAGCGGCAGGCGGCGGCCCTGCGCGGCGCGATAATCGGCGCGGTCGCGCAGGCCCAGCGTCACCAGGCGCGAGGGCAGCGCGGTCTGTTTCCGGATCGACTCATAGGCATGGGCATGGAGCAGGACGACGTTCGAGCCGACGTTATGGCTCCGCGCGACCTCGTCCAGGATCTCCATCATGCGGTCATAGGCTTGGAACGTCGCCTCAAGCGCGGCCTTGGCGGCCGGGTCAGGGGCAAGCCTGTAGCGCAGCGCGGACGGCGCGTTTCGGGGCGACGGGCTCATGGAAAGCACTAAAGCACCATTTTGGTGCTTTAGGAAGAGGAAGTACGATCACGTTCCCCTGACCCTCATGCACTCTGTGGGTTAGTCGTCGGCCGCAGGCGACGCGTTCAAGGCGGTTGATCATCCCTAGATCACGGCCGATCAAGACTTCTTGCACGCGCGGGTTGCAATTTAAGACGAAGTGGAGGGAGCGTTTGGCGACTGCCGCTCGCGTGTCCCGGCCGCGTTGCAACGTGGAACGTTACGGCGCCAAGCCGGGACCCGGAAAGCCGCACCGTAGCTGTGGCATGGGCCCCGGCTCTGCTGCGCATCAGTTCGTGCCGCAGCGTCCGGGCTGCGAAAGCCGAGCTCACGGCCGCCGGCACACCAGGTCGATCTCGATCAGCGCATCATAGGCGAGCCCGGTGACGCCGACACACGTGCGAGCCGGCAAACGATCCGGCGCGAAGTACGTGCGATAGGTCTCGTTCATCGAGGCGTAGTCTTCCTTGAAACGCGTCAGATAGATCCGCGTCATCACGACGTGCTCGAGGCCGAGATCGAGCCCGGCGAGCACGACCTTCAAGTTCTCCATCACCGCGCGGGTCTGCGCGACGATACCTTCTGGCAGCACACCCGGCGCCTGCGGCGTGTCCGGCATCTGGCCGGTGACGAAGACAAACCCGTCGGTCTCGACGGCGTGGCTGAAGGGCGCGACCGGCTTCGGTCCGCCGCTGATCATGTGGAATTTCACTTGAGGTGTCCTTGTTGAGGCAAGTCCCGGAACAGGCGCTTGCTGAGGATGGCGTGCACGCCCCAATTGCCGTCAACGACCTGGGTGACGCCGAAATCGACGGCGGCCGACATCAAGGCGATCGCCTCGTCCTCGCTGAGCCCTTTGACGTTCATCAGAAAGCGCCGCATTTTCCGGAACGCATCCTTCATGGCGAGGTCGAGCGAGGATTTTGTGTAGACTTCGCTTTGGCCCTGCGCGCCGAACTCGGCGAGATAGTTGGGATGGCTGAAGCCGGTCAGCACCCAGTCGGTCTCAGTCTCAATCAGGGGATAAGAGAGATCGGCAAAGGGCTGGCCGGCCAGTTCGGCCTTCTTGTGCAGGATCACCTCGAACGTCCCTGTCATCGAACATTCGATCGCGGTGCCGCTGAGCTCGCCGTCGCCCTGCGTGGCATGGGAATCGCCGACCGAGAGCAGCGCGCCGGGCACCGAAACCGGAAGATAGACGGTAGCCCCCTTCCCCAGCCGCCAATTGTCGAGATTGCCGCCGAAATAGGACGGCGGCACGGAGTCGACGAAATCGACCTCGCGCGGCGCCACCGCGATCACGCCGAAATGCGGCCTCAGGGGAATGCGGATGCCATCGAGTACGGCATGCCGGCGCTTCACCGTGGCGGGCGCGACGGGGACGCCGGGATAGTCGTAGGTGGCGTGCACGACGCCGAAGGGGTCGGTCTGCGGCTCCCAGCGATAGGAATAAAGCGCCCGGGCGTGCGGCTCCTCTGGATCGTCGAAGATCTGGTAGATGGTGACGACCTCGCGCGGCATGGGACCGCCGAGAAACTCGTTGTAGTGATAGCCCCACCAAGCCGCGACCGAGGAGCCGAACACGCGGCCGGCATGGTTCGGATTGCGGCTCGCGCGCGGCACGATGTCGAGGATGCGCACCTCCAGCACGTCGCCGGGCTGGGCATCCTTCACCGCGACCGGCCCCGTGCAGATGTGCACGCCAAATCCTTCGCCGGCGCCACGGCCGAACACGCTGGCATCCATCGGGCCAGCGCCGCGACGATCGACGTTCTTCTTGTCCCGTGTCCAGCCGAACACGCTTTCAGCACCGGCATCGCCCGCGATCATCATCTCGGGCGCATCGGAGGCGTGCTGCGTCAGCGTCTCGATGGTGATGGTGTCGCCCGAGGCGATCTCGATTTGCGGCGATAGCGAGCGGCTGAAATAACCCCAATGGACGCGGCTGGCCTCGACCGGGAGATGGTGATGCCTGCGTTCCGTGGTCGTCCGCTCTTCGGTGCCGGCACACGCAACGGTGCTGCGTGCTTCGACGCTCGAATGCACGCGGAGCTGCGCCAGCGCCTCCTGCGGCCAGCCGCGCTGGCCGGCAATGCCGTGCTGCAAGGTCGCCCGCTCCGCCTCCTGCTGGCGAAACTCGCGGGGCGGCAGGCCGAAGCGATGACGGAAGGCGCGGCTGAAATGTGCGGAATCGCCAAAGCCGTAGGCGTAGGCGATCTCCGAGATCGAACGAAGCGCCTCGGTCGGATTGGACAGATCGGCCCAGGCACGCTGGAGGCGGCGCTCCCGGACGTAATGGGTGAAATTGTCGCCGACCGTCTCGAACAGTTTTTGCAGGTAGCGCTCGGAAATCCCCTGGGCCTGCGCGACGCGCGCCGGCGCCAGTTCGGGATCGTCGAGCCGCCGCTCGATGGTCTGGCAGATCCGATGCAGCAGCGCGGCCTGCGTCGCACTCGATCCGGCATCGGACGTCGAGGCCGCCAGTTGATGCGCGAGCGTCAGGAGCAGATCAACGAGCGACTGCGCGACCGAATTCCATTCGGCATCGCTCAGCGTGTCGAGCGTGCGCGCGGTCGCATCCAGCAGACGCGAGAACACATCGGCAAAGCCGCTGGGTGGAACCACGCGGGGCTCGCCGAGCCGCGGCCTGCCCGAGAGGCGTCCGTGCAGCGCTTCCGAGGTCACCGACAGCACGATGGCCCGCATGTCACGCTGGAACACGATGCTCCAGTCACCGCTCCGCGGCAGCAGCACGAGATGGCCGACCGGAACGATGCGGTGGCCGCCGGCGCTTCTGAGCACCATGCCGTCCTCGACCGGGATCAGCGCGATCGGAAGGTCCTCATTCGCTTGCGATAGCGGCGCGACGCTTTGCGCGCCAGCCGCCATGCGCGTCAGCGCAACACCTGCGGTGTGGCGATGCGATGCGGTTGCGTGTCCGTCAAAGAAGGAATGGCCGGTCGCCGGCTGCAGGCCGACCGCCGCCAGCACGTCCCGCCAGGCCTCGGGGCGGTCGTCTTGCGCGTAGGACTCGCTCGTGAACGGCCGGAAGCTCATCGGATCAACCCAGATTGCAGTTGATCGAAGCAACCTCTGTGCCAGACGAACGCGGTCATCCGTCGCAGCAACGGGCAGCAAATGACGTTCGCTGCTCATCTCCTCATCCCGAAAACTCGCTGTGTCTCAATGCATTAGTCGCAGCGAAAGATGTTCTTGCGGATCGTGCCGTGGACGCCCCAATTGGCGTCGACGACCTGAGTGACGCCGAAATCGGCGCCGACCGACAGCAGAGAGATCGCCTCGTCCTCGCTGAGACCGTGCACGGTCATCAGGAACCGCCGGAGTTTTCTGAACGCATCGCGCATCGCACGGTCGAGGCTCGAGTGATTGGCAATCTCGGTTTGTGCGTCGGCGCCGAGTGCGGCCAGATAGTTCGGATAGGTGAAGCCGTAGAACGACCAGGCGTGATCGGTCTCCAACATCGGATGGTCGAGGCCCTCCAGACTGGTGCCGGCCAGATCAGCCTTCTTGTGCAGGATGAACTCGAAATCGCCCGTGAGCGAGGTCTCGATTGCGGTGCCGCCGAGCTCGCTGTCGCCTTGCGCGGCGTGGGGATCGCCGACCGAGAAATAGGCGCCGGGGACTGCGACCGGATAGAACATCCGCGCGCCCTTGCCGATGCGCCAGTCGTCGATGTTGCCGCCGGTGTAGCTCGGCGGGATCGAGCTGACGAAATCAGCTTCCGAGGGCGCGAGGCCCATGGTGCCAAAATGCAGACGCGCCGGCACCTTCACACTTGCGAGGACGTTCTCGCGCTTCTTGATGGTGGCGTGATCGACGCGCACGCCGGGATAGTCGATGGTCGGATGCACGATGCCGTCGGGGTCGGTCTGCGGCGTCCAGACGTAGTTGTAGACCGCTTTCGCATAAGGCTCGCCCGAGGTGTCGAGCTCGAAGATGGTGACGACCTCCCGCGGCTTCGGCTCTTCGATCAAATCGTGATAGTGAAAGCCCCAATTGGCCGCGACGTTGGACCCGAAGCAGCGGCCGGCATGGCAGGCGCTGCAGCTCGGCCGCGGCCTGATATCGAGGATGTGCACTTCCAGGATGTCACCGGGCTCGGCGCCTTCGATCGCGACCGGTCCGGTGAGAAGATGCACGCCAACCCCCTCGCCTGCGCCGCGGATAAACGGACCTTCGACCGGCCCGGAGCCGCGGCGCGCGACCGCCTTGTGCTCGCGCGTCCACTGGAACACGCTCTCGGCGCCGGGATCGCCCTGGATCATGCGCTCGTAATCGTCATTGGCATGATGGGTCAGCGTCTCGATGGTGGCGCGATCCCCGGAGCGCAATGTCAGGGCCGGCGTCACCTTCTTGGAGAAATAGCCCCAGTGGACGGTCTTCGGCGAAACCGGCAGCGTGAAATGCTTCATGAGATGGCCTCTTCGGGAGTCTTGAACCTTACGAAGGCAGCGCTCATCGCACCGCCTCCGGAGTCTTGTCGGCTTCCATCACGCTGAGGAAACGCGCCGTCAGCGGATTGCGGGGATTGGTGAGCACCTCGTGCGCCGGCCCCTCCTCGATGATCGCGCCGCCGCTCAAGAATGCGACGCGGTCGGCGACTTCATCGGCAAAGCGGATCTGGTGCGTCGAGATGATCATGGTGAGGCCGTCGTCGATGGCGAGCCGCCGGATCACTTCCAGTACCTCGTTGACGAGCTCGGGATCGAGCGCCGAGGTCGGCTCGTCCAAAAGCAGCACGCTTGGATTGGGCGCCAGCGCGCGGGCGATGGCGACGCGCTGCTGCTGGCCGCCGGAGAGATGTCGCGGCAACGCGTCGGCGCGATGCGAGAGACCGACGCGGTCGAGCAGTTCGGTGGCGCGACGGTCGGCGTCGATGCGGGTCATACCGTGGACCCAGCGCAAAGGCCCGGCGATGTTTTCGCGCGCCGACAGATGGGCGAACAAATTGAACTGCTGGAACACCATGCCGACACCGACGGTTGCCCGCTCGTTGGCGATGGCCCGGGGTGACAGCAATTTGCCGTCGTCGTCAAAGCCGAGACGGCGGCCGCCGACGCGCACGGTGCCTCCGTCCCAGCTTTCGAGATGGTTGATGCAGCGGAGCAGCGTGCTCTTGCCCGAGCCGCTGGGGCCGAGCAGCGCGACCACTTCGCCGACGCGAACGGTCAGATCGAGGCCGTCGAGCACCTTTTGCGTGCCGTAGCTCTTGGTGAGGTCCTTGGTCTCGACTGCGATGTTGTTGCGCGCGATCGTCGCGGAACGCCGCGTGCGCTCCTCTCTGGTCAGAGCAAGCGGCGGCGTGTCGGTCAGCTCTGCCTGCACGGGTTCGGGATCGGCGACGGTCGCCTCCGCAAGCTCCAGCTTGGCGCCGAGATCGACGCGACGCCAGGGCAGGTAATCGGCGAGCTTGCGCTTCCGTCCCTTGGCGCGGTCGAGATCGAGCAGCCATTCGACGAACAACTGGATGACGCTGATGGCGAAGGTCAGCACGAGGTACAAGAGGCCAGAGGCGAAGAAGATCGAGAAGAAGTCGAAGGTCGAGGACGCAAGCTGCGTCGAGCGCAAGGTCAGCTCCTGGACTGCGACGACGGACGCCAGCGAGGAATTCTTCAGCGCGCTGACGGCCTCGTTGCCGAAGGCCGGGATCATGGTGCGGATCGCCTGCGGCGCGATCACCCGCCACATCAGGATCCGCGGCGTCATGCCGAGCGCCTGGCCGGCCGTCACCTGCCCGCGGTCGACGCCGAGCACGCCGGCGCGCAGCATCTCCGCGATGAACGGCGCCTCGTTGCAGGCGAGCGCGAGGCCGGCCGCCAGCACCGCCGGCAGCTTGATGCCGATATGCGGCAGCGCGTCGTAGGCGAACACCATCTGAAGGATCAGCGGCGTGCCGCGGAAGATCACGGTATAGGCCCTGGCGATCGCCGCCAGGGGCCAGAAGCGCGAGAGCTGCATGCCGGCGAGGATCAATCCGAGGATCAATCCGCCACCGAGCCCGAGGGCAGTCACCTCGAGGGTGAGCTCGATGCCCTCGAGCAGATACGGCATGCTCAGGTAATGGAGAAACAGCGACATCAGTCAGCCGTCAGAATGTCCGGCTCCTTGAAGTTGTTCACGTCGAGCCCGTGCTTCTTCAGAAGCTCCATATGCGTGCCGGCCTTCTGCACCTCGATCAGCGCGGCGAGCACGGCGTCGCGGAATTTCGGCTTGTCCTTGGGCACGGCGATGCCGACCGAATACGGGATCGTCACCGCGATCGCCTTTTCCAGCTTGTCCGGATAGGCTTTGACGGCGCTGTCGACGGTGTTGACGTCGTTGACATAGGTGTCGGCGCGACCGGCGAGGATGGCCTGGATGCAGTTGGCGTTGTTGTCGTAGAGCTGGATGGTCGGCTCGGCCTTGCCGGCCTTCTTGCATTCCGGGATCAGTGCCTGGATCAGGGGCACCTCGACATAGCCGGTGTTTTCGGCGGCAGCAGCACCACACATCGACATGTTGATGCCGTTGATGCCCTTCGGGTTGCCCTTGGCGACCAGCACGCCGTCGAACACCTTCGAGTAGGTGATGAAGTCGGCCGCCTTGGCGCGCTCCTTGGTGGCGTAGATGTCGGAGATGACGATGTCGGCCTGACCCGCGGCCAGCGTGGTCAGGAGCGCTGCGAACGTCACCGGCTTGTAGGTCAGCTTGAAGCCGAGGCATTCGCCGATGGCCTCGCCAAGATCGATGTCGAATCCGATATATTTGCTGGGATCCTTCGGATCGATCGTCTCATAGCCCGGCGTGTGCGGGTTGATGGCGTTGACGAGCGTTTTGCCCTTCCAGTCCGGATATTTCTCCTGGAGCGCGGCGCAGGCGGCGGGCGCGGCGGCCTGTGCGCTCAACGGTGCCGCGGCGGCGAAGCCGAAAGCGATGGTGGCGCCGAGCGCGATCTTGCGCCATGGCAATGATGCGCGTGCGATCCCCCGTGCATGGGGCAATACCCGTGTCTCCATCTCCAGCTCCTTCGAATTGTCATGGCACTGGCCATGTTCCAGATCTCGGGAACGAGCCTAGGTGGAGTGCGGACGGGAAAGCTTGTCCGCGGGCGTACAAAAAATTGGATGAATGGGGCCCGCGAATTGGGCAGCCCCCTGCACAAAAACTGTTCGTGCGTCAGGTGTCCTGCGGCACGCAATTCCGAATTCGGGAGAACCAAATGATCTCGCGCGACGCAATGATCTGCACGGTCGGAGAATCAATCAGTCAGGATATTTGACAGAGATATGACGTTTGCTAACGGAAATGAGGTGCCGGCAGACGCATCTGTGGACGACATCCACAGCATCTCACCGCTTTCCACAGCCTGTCCGCAGCATATCCACAGGCCGACTATGCCGGATTCGCGAGACCGCACGAGCCACTTGCTGCGCACAAACCCACAGGGCGGCTATGTCAGCCGCCGGCCTGGTCGAAGACGGTGCGGCAAGCCTCGCTCAAGCTTGAGCGGTTACGGCGCAGACAGGCCGTGATGGCGCGGACGTTGGGGATCTCGCCAGCGCAGAGCCGATAGACGTCGGGGGTGCAGGCCCGGCGCTGCTCCGGCGTTCCCTGCTGCGCATTGGCGGCGGAGGCGAACAGCGCCAGGAACAGCCCGACCGTCGAGGCGCGGCGCGCCCGGCTCTTCGCCCCCGCAAACCGTAAGAACCTTGCCCTCATGACCAAGTCTCCCGTCTGCCTTGCCCGCCCCCGGCCTTCGCTGGCCGGTGTCGTGCCAAGGGGTAGGAGAAATAAATCGCGGGGGATGTGATCTCTTTCACACTGAGGCCGGACGGGAGGAACGTACGGTTCCGCGGGGATTTTAAGGAATCGCTAACCAATCGGAGCCCGATCGCCGGGTCGCTAAAATGCGAACGATCGGCTCAATCGGGTAACAAACCGGCTTTGCGACATTGCGCCATCCGCGTTCTGCGAGGGTGCGATGAGCGAAGCCGAATTCAACTTGCTGCTGGATGCCGTCCGGGACGCCATGGTCTATCAAGATTTCGCGCCCGAGCCGGAGGAGGAATTCGTGCCCCGCTCGTGGTCGTACGTCGCAACGCCCAAAGCCGCCAATGACAATGAGGGCGCCTGGCCCCTTCTGCCGTTTCCGGACGGCTGGTACGCGGCCTGTTGAGACCACTTTCAACGTCAACCGATGCGCCCGCTCCCGCGGGCGTTTTGCTATCGGCCATGCGCCGGAATGGCGCGGGATCGATCAGGTCTTGACCCGCTCCTCGCCGTCCTGCGGCGCCCGGTCGGGTGCGGCCGGCGGAAAGATGCTGTCATAGATCGCACGGGCCTCGCGAATGAGGCGAGCCCGTTCCAGCTCGGATTTCGGGATAAATCGGACGACGTCGCTCACGTGCTCTCCAGCTCCAGGGGTTCGTGACGCATCACTTCGCAGATGCGAAGTCTATGCCATCGGGCCTGAATCGCTGGTGTCCGCCAAGCCCCGGGCAAACCCGGTGTGCACGGCCTAGCAGGCCTCAACCGCGTGCTCCGCGGAACGCGCGGTGAGCCAAATTCATGATGAAATATCAGGAGGTTGTTATGGAGGCCACGACCAGAATTGAACTGGTGTACACGGTTTTGCAGACCGTTGCGTAACCACTCCGCCACGTGGCCCCGTAAGGGCGGAGCAATATAGGGGATCAATGTCTTAGGCAACCCCGGCCGGGCGTTTACGCCTTGCACCCGCCCGGGCCGGCGAGATATTTCGCAAGAATCGCATCGGTCGGGCCGGCCGCGGTGATCCGCCCCTCCTCGAGCAGGATCGCGCGGTTACAGGTGCTCTGGATCAGCTCGATGTCGTGGGAGGCCAGCACCAGGATGCCGGCACGGGCCACGATCTCGTCGAGCCGCTGCCGCGCCTTCCGGCGGAATTGCTGGTCGCCGACGCCGATCCATTCGTCCAGCAGCACGATCTCGCCTTCCACGGCGGTTGCGACCGCGAAGATCAGCCGCAGCATCATGCCGCTGGAATAGGTCCGCAGCGGCAGGTCGAGCCTGTCACCGAGCTCGGTGAACTCGGCGATCTCCGCCCGCCGCGCATCGATCTCGGAGCGCCGCGCGCCGATCACGAGCCCGCGGCGTATGATGTTCTCATAACCTGTCGCTTCCTCGTCGAAGCCGGCCGACAGGTCGAACAACGACAGGCAACGGCCGAGCACGTCCACGCTGCCAGCGGTCGGATGATAGATGCCGGCGAGAACCCGCAGCAGCGTGGTCTTGCCTGCGCCGTTGGCGCCGATGATGGCGACGCGGTCGCCGGCGCGGATGTCGAGACTGACGTCGTTGAGCGCGGAGACGATGTGCGGCACCGCCGGCGTCCGGCGCAGCGTCACCGCGCTGACGAACCGGCTGCGTAGCGAACGGTCGCGGAACGACAGCACCGGAAATTTGACCGAAACGTTGCGAAGCACGATGTGGGCAACAAGGCTCATGCGCGCCTCACAGCCAATACGCCACGCGGTGGCGGTATTTCGCGTAGCAGCCGAAGGCGATGACGGCTACGACGATCGCATAGATCGCCCCGAGCAGCCATTGGACAGGATCGGTCGGCTGCGACAGCAGCGGCCTGCGCACGAGGTCGAGCAGCGTCGCGAACGGATTGGCGCGGATCAGCCAGTAGAACGCAGTGCCGCGCAGGGCGTCCTCGGTCCAGATGATCGGCGTCAGGAAGAAGATGAATTGCAGGCCGCTGACGATCGCCGTGCCGATATCGCGAAAGCGCGCGCAGAGCATGCCGAGTGCGACCGAACCGCCGAGCAGAACGATGAGCAGGATCGCAAAGCCGGGTACCGCGAGCAGCATGCTCCCATGCAGCGGCCAGGGCATCACGATGTAGAGCAGCACCACGATCACCAGATGATGCGCGAAGATGAGCACGTTGCGCGCGATCATCTGGAGCACATGCACGATCAGCCGCGCCGGCACGGCCTTGATCAGGTGGCCCGACGCCACGAAGATGCTTGAGCCTTCCTGGAGCGTCGTCGCGATCAGGGTCCAGACGATCAGGCCGACGGCGAAGGGCGGCAGGAAACCGGCGATGTCCTGCTTGAACAGTGCGGCGTAGACCGTGCCGACACTTGCGATTGTTGCTGCCAGCGTCAGCGTGATCCAGAGCGGGCCGATCACGGTGCGCCGGTAACGCAGCGAGATGTCCATCAGCGCGAGCGTGCCCCACCGATCGGGCCGCGCCGCCTGTGCAAGGATTTCCTTCGCCGCGGCCTGAATTCGACTGCCCCTTCCGCTTCCGGCTTTTCGATGCTGCGAAGATAACAGTTCGCGGCCCATCGGCCGATCGTCTCTACCCGCCCGTCTCGCGCGGGGCAATCAACCGTACGGAGGATTTAAGCGCGAGTCAGCTGCGCTTGCTGCGCCGGACACCGCGCCGGCGGTCCTTGACCGGCGGTTTTGGCGCCAATTCCGGCATTTCGGCCTGAACCTCGCGGTAGCGCGTCAACATCCGTTCAAAACTGGCATTGAGCGTCTCGGCGATATCGGGGCGCTTCTCAAGACTGGCCAGGATGGTCGCGGCCGCCTCGATGGTCGACAGCCCGTCTTTCCGCGGCTCCTTGCGCAGGCGTCCGTATCGGGAGGGATGCGCCGGGTTGAGGATCACGCGCTGGCATTTGAGCATCCAGGGATTGCGCCACCACAGCGCCTTGGCCTGGCTCCAGGTGCCGTCGAGCAGCACCACGCCTTCGAGCTTGCCGAGGATCGAGCGCTGGTTCTCCGCGACTTCGCCCTTGCGGTTGAGCGCCAGGATCTCGCCCTCGGCCTCCAGATCGGCCGCGCGCGCCGAGCCAAGATAGAGCACGGCCCAGTGCGAGGCGTTCTCGATCGGCCGCGCGAGCGCCTTGGACAGGCTCGGCCAGGACAGGCCGACCCGCACCGTGGCATCGGCAAAGTGCTTCGCAAGCAGCCGGGCGGTGCCGAGCGCCCTGTCCTGCTCCTGCGGATGCTGGAGGATCAGGAGCGAGAGCCGGTTCTTGATGGGCGTGACACTGTCGCAGATGCACAGCGGCATCGGCTTCTGGCAGTGCGGGCATTCGGGGATCGGATCGGCCGGCGCGGCGGCTGTGGGGTTCGACATGGTCGCCGCTATACGCTTGAAGCGGCGGTTCAACAACTCTCTTGCCGGGAGTGGCGCCGCCATAACCCCGAACCTCGGCACACGACAAAAAGACCGCCCGAAGGCGGTCTCGTTGCGCCGGTATGTCGAATGCGTCGACCGCTCTGCTAGACCGGCGTTCCGGCAGCGTCTCTCCAATCCACAGTACCATTCGCGGCCACGTTGGCGACCCAAATCGGCTTGCTGAGGTCGGTGTCGTAGAACTGAGCACCTACGTCGACATGGGCTTTGGGGCGGGGATTGGGAGGCGATGGTCATGAAGTGTGGTGGTCAGGCCGTAATACACGCCCCAGTTGATCTCCGAATGACGTTATCGCTCGGACTTGGTGACGTCTTGGAGGGTACGATCTTTCTACAAGGCGCCTGCGTTGCGTGACGTTCCGCGCTCGAAGGCCTTTCGTCCCGTGCGCTCTTTCGTCTTCGCAATGAGGTGTACGGCGGCTTGAGCCCGACGTGACTTGGCTGTCGGGCTCACGGCACGGGGCGTTTGCGCATGAACGCCGTCAACACTGTCTTGAACGGAGCCGGCGTGCAGTGCTGAACCGCAAGCAACAGCGAATAGAGCAGCTTCGATCCGAAATAATAGGCCGGCTCCGCGTCCCACGGGATCACATACAGATCGTATCGGGAGGCGGGAAAATGCCGTTTGAACGCGCCGGCAGTGTTCAGCCGATAGACGGCCGGGAAGACATCCTCGCCCTTGCGGTCGTCCTGGGCCGACTGGATGATGCGGGCATGCAGCTGGTCGGGGATCATCCGGTTGGCGAGTGCGATGTATCCATAGCGGTTGGGCGTTCGCGCGCAGATCCAGCCGCCCGGCTTGAGCACGCGATCGAGTTCACGGGCGGCTCTGGCAGGATCCTGGAGATGCTCGAACACGAAATCCGATACGATCACGTCGATGGAGTGATCGGCGATCGGAAGCTCTCCGTCGGGTGTGATCACGAACGCCCGATCCAGCGCCTTGTTGGTCGTGACAGCCGGGTCGACATCCACCCCGACGAGCTCGCGCACCCGTCCCTTCAACGACCGCAGACTGCGCCGGTAGGCGACCGAATCCTCGCTCTGGCCGGCGCCTCGCCCGGCGCCAAAGTCCAGCACGACGGAATCCGGTCCAACCAAGGCCCCGACCCGCTGCCAGAACTGAATCGTGCCATCGACCCGAGAGAAACCACCCGCCGCAATCTCTGGGAAAAAGTGCGATCCGACGGTATTAGCCATTTGGCCAATCACTCCAAAGCAACACGAGCCAGCCGATTTCCGCTCGCCCACAAGGTTTCCCAAGCACGTCACACGTTCTCGGGGCGGGATCCCGTTCGAATGCAACAGCTTCGGGCGGCGCGACGAGCGAAGGCTGCGCCCGTCTCCGTTCTGTAACGAGCTTTGTTGACAGAAATGAGAACTAGCAGCTTTTATGAATACAGATGTTAATTTGATAACATCAAATGTTAGGGGATCGAGCCGACTGACGGTGTCGGAACGTGCGCGATACTTCGCCTATTCCGCGGGCATGGCGAGCGGACGCGGCTCGGAACGGCGGCGCAGGCGGTCGATCAGCAGGTAGATCACGGGCGTCGTGTAGAGCGTCAGGATCTGCGAGACGAACAGGCCGCCGATGATGGTGATGCCGAGCGGACGGCGCAGCTCCGTGCCCGGACCGGTCGCGATGACCAGCGGAATGCCGGCGAACAGCGCCGCCATCGTCGTCATCAGGATGGGGCGGAAGCGCGCCTGGCAGGCCTCGAAGATCGCCTCCGCCGAGGACAGGCCGCGCTGGCGCTCGGCATCGAGCGCGAAGTCCACCATCATGATGCCGTTCTTCTTGACGATGCCGATCAACAGGATGATGCCGACGAAGGCGATCACCGTCAGCGGCGTGTTGGTGAGCTGCAAGGCGAGCAGCGCGCCGAGCCCGGCGGATGGCAGCGTCGAGATGATCGTCAGCGGATGGGCGAGGCTCTCATAGAGCACGCCGAGCACGATATACATCGCCACCAGCGCGCCGAGGATCAGCAGCGGCTGGCGGCCGCTGGTCCTGGCGAAATCGCCCGCGTTGCCGTCAAAACTGCCGCGAATGCCTTCGGGCATGTGCAGCTCCTCGACCGCGCGCTGCACGTTCTGGGTCGCGGTCTGGAGCGGCACGTCCGGCATCAGGTTGAACGACACCGTGGTCGAGGGAAACCCCTGCGAATGATAGACCGCCAGCGCAGCGAGCCCGCGCGTCGCGTGTACCACGGCCGACAGCGGCACCTGCGCGTCATTGGCACCGGCGACATAGATGCGATCGAGGTTGGATGGGTCGACCTGGAATTTCGGGTCGATCTCCAGCACGGTCATATACTGGTTGCGCTGGGTGTAGATGATCCCGATCTGCCGCTGCGAAAATGCGTTGTTGAGCGCGTTGTCGATGTCCTGGACCTTGACGCCGAGCGCCGAGGCCTTCTGGCGGTCGATCGAGAGCGTGAGCTGAAGCCCGCCGGGATCGCGGTCGCTGGAAATATCGGTGATGCCCTCGACGCTCTCCATGCGCTTGGCCACGATCGGCGCCCACTTCTGGAGCAGGCTGAGGTCGGTGCTGGTCAGTGTGTACTGGTAGTCGGAATCGCTCTGCCGTCCGCCGGCGCGGACGTCCTGGGCGGCGAACATGAACAGGCGGATGCCGGGCACCGGGTACAGGGCGCGCCTGAGACGGTCGATCACGACCTGCGTCGAGACGTGGTCGCGCTCCTCCGGCGGCTTCAGGCTGATGAACATGGTGCCGCGGTTCGAGGTCGCTCCCCCCGGCCCGCCTCCGCTGCCGACCGTCGAGCCGATGCCGGCCACGGCCGGATCCTGCATCACGATGTCGGCGAGCCGCTGCTGCAGGCCGAGCATGGACTGGAACGAGATGTCGGCCGAGGCGCGCGTCGCGCCGATGACGAAGCCGGAATCGTCGGTCGGGAAATAGCCCTTGGGGACCTTGATGTAGAGCGTCACCGTGAGGCCGATGGTGGCGAAGAACACCAGCAGCGTCAGCAGCGGATATTGCAGCACGGTGCGCAAGCTGCGGGCGTAAAACGTGACGACGCGCGACAGCGAGCCTTCGATCAGCCGATCGAACAGCGTCGCGGTGCCGGACGTGGTCTGCCGGATGTAATGAGCGCAGATCATCGGTGTGACCGTCAGCGACACCAGCGTCGAGACCAGGATCGCGAAGGTCAGCGTCAGCGAGAACTCGCGCAGCAGGCGGCCGACGATGCCGTCCATGAAGATCAACGGCGTGAAAGCCGCGATCAGCGACAGGCTGATCGAGACCACGGTGAACCCGATCTGCCGGGCGCCTACGAGCGCGGCCTGGAGCGGCCGCATGCCATGTTCGAGATTGCGGTACATGTTCTCGATCATGACGATGGCGTCGTCGACCACGAAGCCGACCGAGATCGCCAGCGCCATCAGCGACAGATTGTCGATCGAGAAGCCCGCGACCCACATCCCGGCACAGGTCCCGGCCAGCGCCAGCGGCACCGAGATGCCAGCCGCGATCGTCGGCGTCAGCCGCCGCAGGAACACGAACACCACGACCATCACGAGGACAGCGGTTGCCAGCAGCGTCCACTGCATGTCGAGCACGCTGGCGCGGATCGTGCTGGTGCGGTCGACCAGCGTGGAAATATCGACACCCGCCGGGATCCATTGCTTCAGGGCCGGGATCAGCGCCTTCACCCGGTCGACGGTGTCGATGACGTTGGCGTCGCCCTGCTTGGTGATCTGGATCAGCACCGCCGGCTGCTTGTTGAACCAGGCGATGGAGCGAGCGTTGCGGACGGAGTCCTCGATGTCGGCGACGTCGGACAGCCGGACGAAATTGCCGTTCGAGCTCTTGATGATGATGTCGCGGAACTCTTTCGCTGTCCGCATCTGCTTGTTGAGGGAGAGCGTCTCGCTCTGGCGCTCGCCGTTGAAGATACCGACGGGACCAAGCGGATTGGCATTGATGATCGCAGTCCTGACGTCGTCGGTGGCGATGCCGGCGTTGGACAGTGCGACGGGGTTGAGCTGCACGCGCACCGCCGGCTGGTCGGCGCCGCTCACCGTCACGTCGCCGACACCCGGCACCTGCGAGATGCGCTGCGCGAGCACGGTATCGGCGACGTCGTAGATCGCGCTGGCGGACAGCGTCTTCGAGGTCAGCGCCAGCACGAAAACGGGCGCGCCGGCCGTGTTCGCCTTGCGGAAGCGCGGCAGCGTCGGCAGGTCGCTCGGCAGGTCGATCAGCGCCGCGTTGATCGCCGCCTGCACGTCGCGCGCGGCCTTGTCGATGTTGCGGCCGATGTCGAACTGGAGCTGGATGCTGGTCGTGCCGAGCGACGACGTCGAGGTGATCTGGTTGATGCCCGCGATCTCGCCGAGCCGACGCTCCAATGGCGAGGCCACCGTCGCCGCCATGACGGACGGGTCGGCGCCCGGACGGCTGGCCGACACGAAGATGGCGGGGAAGTCGACGTTCGGGACCGAGGCGACAGGCAGGAACTCGTAGGCGACGACACCCAGCAGGAACAACCCGATCGACAGCAGCGTGGTCGCGACCGGCCGGCGGATGAAGGGCTCCGAGATCGATGCCATCACTGCATCCCCTCGGTCGCGCCCGCGACCGGCGGGCCGCCGGATTCAGCCGGCGGCAGCGCCTGCTCGAGGCGGCGGTTGATGCGGTCGAGCGCGAGGTAGATCACGGGCGTGGTGTAGAGCGTCAAAAGCTGGCTCAGCAGCAGGCCGCCAATGATGGAGATGCCGAGCGGAAAGCGCAGCTCGGCGCCGGTGCCGCTCTCGATCGCGAGCGGCAGCGCGCCGAACAGCGCCGCCAGCGTCGTCATCATGATCGGACGGAAGCGCAGGAGACAGGCCTGCACGATCGCCTCGTTCGGCGACATCCCCTGCCGGCGCTCGGCCTCGAGCGCGAAGTCGATCATCATGATCGCGTTCTTCTTGACGATGCCCATCAGCAGGATAATGCCGATCAGGCCGATCACCGAGAGGTCCTGCCCGCACAGCATCAGCGCCAGGATCGCGCCGACGCCGGCCGAAGGCAGCGTCGACAGGATGGTGATCGGGTGGATGTAGCTCTCATAGAGCACGCCCAGCACGATGTAGATCGTGATCACGGCGGCAAGCAGCAGCCAGGGCTGGCCGGCGAGCGCCTTGGCGAATTCGGCGGCGTCGCCGGCATAGACGCCGACGATGCTGTTGGGCATCTCGATCCGGGTCTCGATGGTCTTCACCGCCTCGACGGCATCGCCGAGCGCGGCGCCCGGGGCGAGGTTGAAGCTGAGCGAGATCGACGGGAATTGCGCCTGGTGCGAGATCGCGAGCGGCGCCGTGGTGCGCTTCAGCGTCGCCACGGCCGAGAGCGGCACCTGGGCGTTGGGCGCGCCCACGATGCTGCTCGCCGCGCCCGGCAGATACAGCTTCGACAGGATCGAGGGATCGCGCTGGTACATCGGCAGCGCCTCCAGCACCACGCGGTACTGGTTGGCCTGGCCGTAGATGGTCGAGATCTGCCGCTGCGCGAACGCGTCGTTGAGCGTGTCGGTGATTCCTTGCAGGCTCACGCCGAGCTGTCCGGCCCGGGTCCGGTCCACGTCGAGCTGCGCCCGCAGGCCGCCCTCCTGCGCCTCCGAGGAGACGTCGCGGAACAGCGGATCGCGCCGCATCTCGGCGACGAGCTTGCGCGCCCATTCCGACACCAGCGTCGCGTCGGTCCCGGTCAGCGTGTACTGGTACTGCGAACGGCTCGACTGGGTCGAGATCTGCACGTCCTGCACCGGCTGGAAATAGACGGTCATGCCCGGGATAGCCGACACCCGTTCCTTCAGCCGGGTCACAACCGCGCTGACGTCGTCGCGCCGCTCGCCGCGCGGCTTCAAGGTCATGACCAGGCGCCCGACATTGGTGGTCGGGTTGACCGAGCCCGCCCCGATCACCGAGACCACGCCGACCACGTCAGGGTCGGCCTTGATGGCATCGGCCGCCTCGGCCTGACGCTTCTGCATCTCGGTGAACGACACGTCGGGTCCCGCCTCCGTCACCGCCGTGATCGAGGCGGTGTCCTGAAGCGGCAGAAAGCCCTTTGGCGCGACGACGTAGAGGACAAGGGTCGCGACCAGGGTCGCAAATGTCACGAGCAGCGTGGCGCGCTGGCGTTCCAGGACCCAGAGCAGCGTCCGGTGATAGAACTCGACGGTGCTATCGATGAAGCGGCTGATCGCGGCCAATCCCGGCACCGCCAGTTCCTCATGGGCGTGCTTGAGCAGGCGCGAGCACATCATCGGCGTCAGCGTCAGCGAGACCACGGCCGAGGTCACGACCGCGATCGTCAGCGTCAGCGCGAATTCGCGGAACATGCGCCCGACGAGGCCGGACATGAACAGCAGCGGGATGAACACCGCGATCAACGACACGGTCAGCGAGATCACGGTGAAGCCGATTTCGCTGGCCCCCTTCAGCGAGGCCTCCATCGCGCTATCGCCGTTCTCCATGTGGCGGACGATGTTCTCGATCATGACGATGGCGTCGTCGACGACGAAGCCGGTGCCGATGGTGAGCGCCATCAGCGACAGATTGTCGAGGCTGAAGCCGGCGAAATACATGATGCCGAAGCTGGTGATCAGCGACAGCGGCAGCGCGACGCCCGCGATCAGCGTGGCCCGCAGGGAGCGCAGGAACAGCAGCACCACCAGCGTCACCAAGACGACGCTGAGGATCAGGGTGAACTGCACGTCGCGGACCGAGGCGCGGATGGTGACGGTACGGTCGGAGACGATGGTGAGGTTCACGCCGGCCGGAATGGCGCGCTGGACCTTTGGGATTTCCGCCCGGATCTGGCTGACGACATCGATGACGTTGGCGCCGGGCTGGCGCTGGATGTCGATGATGACCGCCGGCGTGCCCTGGTACCAGCCGCCGGTGCGGTCGTTCTCGAGGCCATCCACGATCTGCGCGACGTCGCCGATCGTGACCGGCGAGCCGTTGCGGTAGGCGATGATAACAGGCTTGTAGGCGTCGGCAGCGGCGATCTGGTCGTTGGCGGCGATGATGTAGGATTGCTGCGCCCCGTCGAGCGAGCCTTTTGGCCCGGAGACGTTGGCATTGGAGATCGCGGTGCGCAGATCCTCCATGGCGATGCCATAGGCGGCAAGGCGCGCCAGATCCGCCTGGATGCGCACGGCCGGCTTCAGCCCACCTAGCACCGAGACCCGGCCGACGCCGGAGATCTGGCTCAGCCGCTGCGCCAGAAGCGTGTCGGCGATGTCGCTCATCGCCCGCAGCGAGATCGTGTCGGAGCGAAGCGCCAGCGTCATCACCGGCGCGTCCGCCGGGTTCACCTTGGCGTAGGTCGGCGGATAAGGCAGCGTCTTGGGCAGCACGCCGGCCGCCGCGTTGATCGCGGCCTGCACGTCCTGGGTCGCGCCGTCGATGTCGCGGTTGAGATCGAACTGGAGCGAGATCTGGCTGACGCCGAACGAGCTCGTCGAGTTCATCGCCGTCAGCGACGGGATCTGGCCGAGCTGCCGTTCCAGCGGCGCGGTGATCAGCGAGGCGATCACGTCGGGGCTGGCGCCCGGAAGCTGCGTCGACACCTGCACGGTCGGGAAATCGACCTGCGGCAGCGCCGAGACCGGCAGCGAGAAATAGCCGAGCGCGCCCCCGATCAGCAGGGCGATGCCGAGCAGCGAGGTCGCGATCGGGCGGCGGATGAAGGGTTCGGAGACGCCCATGGGATATGCCTGCCGCTCAGGCGGCTGTTGTCGGGATCATGGCTGCTTGGCTCCAGGTCCCGATGCCCCCGGCCCCGATGCCGGTCCGGTCTGCCCCTTCTGGTCGCCTTCACTGCTGCTCCGCTTGGCGCGGTGCTCGCCGTCCTTGCCCTGTCCGTCCTTTTGCCCATCCTTGGCCTGCCCATCCTTCTTCTGGCCGTCCGGGCCGCGCGTGCGCTTGCGCGGTGCGAGATCGGCCGACGGTGTCTGGTCATCGCGGCCGACGACCACCTTGGAGCCGTCGGACAGATTGGCAAAGCCCGTCGTGACGACCTTGTCGGTCGGCGACAAGCCGCTGGCAATGACGGCGTCATGCTCGTTCTGCTGGGTCACCGTGACCGGCTTGGCCGAGACGACATTGTCCTCGCCGATGACGTAGCTGAAGGTGCCGATCGGTCCGCGCTGCACCGCCGATGTCGGCACCACCAGCGCCTGCATCAAGGTCTCGACCTTGAGGCGGACATTGACGAACTGGCCCGGCCAGAGCTGGTAATTGGCGTTGGGGAATTCCGCCTTGAGCTTGAGCGTGCCGGTGGTCTGGTCGACCTGGTTGTCGATGCCGGTGAGCTTGCCGGTGTCGATCACGGTGATGCCGTCATTGCCGAACACGTCGACGGCGAGCGTGCCCTTCGACGCCGCCGCGTTGACGCGCATGATCTGCTGCTGCGGCAGGCTGAACCACACCGCGATCGGCTGCAATTGCGTGATCACCAGGAGGCCCGTGGCGTCGGCGGCGTGGATGATGTTGCCCTGGTCGACCTGGCGCAGGCCGGCGCGGCCGGAGAGCGGCGCCACGATCTTGGTGTAGCTCAACGTCGCCGCCGCATTGTCGATCGCGGCCTGGTCGGCTTTGACCAGCGCCTCGGTCTGCGCGACCGCGGCGCGCTGGGTGTCGGCCTGTTGTTTGGAGCCCGCGTTGGAGGCAGCTAGCTGCTCGTAGCGGGTGAGGTCGATGCGCTGGTTGGCGAGCTGGGCCTCGTCCTGCGCTTTCTTGGCGACGGCCTGATCATACGTCGCCTGGTAGAGCGCGGGGTCGATCTCGCCGAGCACGTCGCCCTTCTTGACGTCCTGGCCCTCGGTGAATTTCACGGCGATCAGCTTGCCGTCGACCTGCGAGCGCACGGTCACGGTGTTGAGCGCGCGGATCGCACCCACGCCGTCGAGATAGACCGGCACGTCCTGGATGCGGGGCGTCGCCGCCAGCACCGGCACCGGCAGGTCGGGCCGCTGGTTGCGGCCATTCGCCTGCTGCGGCTGCTGATGCCAGACGGTCCAGCCGAAATAGCCGAGCCCGCCAAGGATGGCGAGCGTGATCAGGGTCATGACGAAGCCGCGGCCGCGCGATTTCTTCGCCGTCCCTTCTTTCGCGCCTTCCTTCGTATCCGGCTTAAAGAGCATTGACCGGTTTCTCCATTCGCGGCTCCCAGCCGCCGCCGAGCGCCTGATACAGGCTGACGATGGCGAGAAGCCGTGCGAGTTGGGCCTGCCACAACGCATCTTCGGCCTGAAATAGTGTCTGCTGGACGTTCAGCACAGTCACGATGTCGGCCGTGCCGGCGCGCAATTGCTGCTCGGCGAGATCGAAGGCGCGCTTCGACGAGGTAACGACATCGCGCTGCAATTGTAGCTTGATCGTGGTCTGCTTGATCGAATACAGCGCGTTGTCGACGTCCGCAAACGACTGGATGATGGTCTTGCGGTAGGTCTGGAGCAACTCGTCCTGCCGCGCCTTGGCGAATTCGAAATTGCCGAGGATCTTGCCGCCGTCGAAGATCGGCTGCGTGGCGCTGCCGACGAGCTGGAAGAAGGCCGCATGCGGCTGGAACAGCGAGACCAGCGCCGAGCTCTGATAGCCGCCATTGCCGGTGAGCTGGATCGTCGGAAAGAACTGCGCGCGGGCATTGCCGATGTTCGCGGTCGCCGAGGCGAGCTGTGCCTCCTGGCGGCGGATGTCGGGCCGCTGCGTCAAAAGCTCCGACGGCAGGCCGGGCGTGACGCGCGGGATCGCGATCTTGTTCAGCGAGCCGCCGAGCACGCGCACGCTCTCCGGCGGCCGCGACACCAGCACGGCGAGCGCGTTGACGTTCTGGTCGAGCGTCTGGCGCAGCGGCGGCACCAGCGCCTTCTGGTTGGCGACCACGCTCTCCTGCTGGGCGACGTCGAGATCGGTCCCGGTGCCGGCCTTGCGGCGCTCGCGAATGGCATCAAGGATCCGCTGCGCGCTGGCGATGTTGCTCTGGGCGGTGCGCAGCCGGTCCTGCGAGGCCAGCACCTGGAAATAGGCGTTGGCAACGCCTGCCAGCGTCGTCAGCGCGACGACGTCGCGATCGAACCGGTTGGCATTCGCCGTCTCTTCCGCCGATTGCAGCGCATCGCGGTTCTGGCCCCAGAAGTCGAGCTGGTAGCTCGCGCTGAGCGACGCCGAATAGTTGACGACCTCGCGGCCGCCGATGGACAGGCCCGAGGCGCTCGAACCCGAGGTGCGTGAATAGGTTTCCGATCCGCCGCCCGACAGGCTCGGCAGCAGCGCAGCGCCCGCCTGCCGCGCCTGGGCGTCGGCCTGGACGATGCGCGAGACGGCGGCGGCGATGTCGAGATTGACGGTCTGCGCCTCCTCCACCAGTTGCGTCAGCTCCGCGGAGCGAAAGCCGCGCCACCAATCCAGCGACGGCGGCGCATCCGGCTTGGCCGCGTATTTGTACTGCGCGGGAACATCGAGTGCGGGATCAGGCAAATCCTGCGTCAGCACGCAGGCGCCTGAACTGGCGGCAAGGCACGCCACGGCAGCCCATCGCGCCGCGCGCGACGTCCGGAACGTAAGGCCGGGAGATCGCCTCATGGCGACCGCAGGACCATCCTGTGTCACATCCACCCCCCGCCGGGCAGATAGATCCGCCACCGCAGAGCCGGATTAACCGATTCGTGGCGGGACGGCCGGGGGCGTTTATGTAACTCGTTCACAGCCGTGATGCTTTCTGCGGAACCTGAAGTTCATACTAGCGGGGCGCGGAACAGGGGGACAGTCCCGCACCTGCGAAATGCGGCCTCGAATGCGTCGATGCCGAACTCACGCAAATACAAAATATGCCTGTGTCACAGGGCTATTTTGTATTCCAACCTCGGCCCGGGGCGCATTCAAGCTTACCAAGATTTCATGTGATATTGCCGCCACGCCGACGCCAGGGCTACCGGTCCCGCCAGGCGCTCCACCGAAACCTGCACCGCGGCGCACCGCAGCTTCCCCGGCCTTGGCTGAGCGCACGGCGCGCTATGATCGGGGGCTGGCCCGCAATTGCGCTGTGCACACGGCGGTGGACTGCCGGAGGTACCCCGCCAGCCCCTTGGCGACCGGCGCAGCGCGCACCTATATCATGCGCATGATTCGACGCTGACCGTTTGCGGGGCGCCCTCGGGTCCAGCGATATGAGGCGTATGGGGGCGCCTGGCTCGCGGTCGGACAGTATCCGTTCAGGTGATGGATCTGCCGATGTCGCATACCATCTCGGTGACGTCAGACACCATAGACACGGTGCTCGCCGATCTGCCGCGCATCGTTCGGCTCGCACTCAGTTTTGGCGCGCGGCTGCGGCGAGGAACGCTCGACGTCACCCTGCCCGACGGACGCGTGATCCGCCTCGGCGGCCAGGAGCCGGGCCCGAATGCGGCGATGCGGCTGCACAATTACGGCTTCGCGTCGCGCCTCATCAACGGCGGCGACATCGGCATCGCGGAGGCCTATCTCGCCGGCGACTGGGATACGCCGGACCTGACGCAATTCCTCTACCTGTTCTGCGTCAATCACGATCTGATCCAGGCCATGCTGAACGACAAGCCGCTGATGCGGTTCGTCCAGCTGCTGCAGCACTGGTTCAACCGCAACACCCGCCGTCAGGCGCGGCGCAACATCCATGCCCATTACGACATCGGCAACGCGTTCTATTCGGCCTGGCTCGATCCCGGCATGACCTATTCCTCGGCGCTGTTCGAGGAGAGTACCTCCGATCTCACGGCAGCCCAGACCAACAAATACCGCCGGCTCGCCGAGGCGCTCGACCTGAAGCCGGACCAGACGCTGCTCGAGATCGGCTGCGGTTGGGGCGGCTTCGCCGAGTTCGCCGCAAAGACCTTCGGCACGCGCGTGGTGGGCCTCACGATCTCGACCGAGCAGCGCGATTTTGCGCAAAAGCGCATTCACGAGGCGGGCCTTGCCGACAAGGTCGAGATCCGTCTTCAGGATTATCGCGACGAATGCGACCGCTACGACCGCATCGCCTCGATCGAGATGATCGAGGCCGTCGGCGAGCAGTTCTGGCCGAAATATTTCGCCCAGTTGCGGGACCGGCTGCTGCCCGGCGGCCTCGCCGGCATCCAGGCGATCACCATCCAGGACAGGCTGTTCCAGAGCTACCGGCGCGAGGTGGACTTCATCCAGCGCTACGTCTTTCCCGGCGGCATGCTGCCCTCGCCCGCCGTGCTCAAGTCGCTCGGTGACAGGTTCGGCCTGCCCGTCATTCGCGAGCGCATCTTCGGGCAGGATTATGCCAAGACGCTGGCCACTTGGCGGAATAACTTCCAGACGGCCTGGCCGGGCCTCGTGCCGCTCGGCTTCGACGACCGGTTCCGGCGGCTGTGGGAGTATTACCTGTCCTATTGCGAGGCCGGATTCCTGTCCGGGAATATCGACGTCCGGCAAGTCATCTTCGCAAAGCAGCAATAAGGCTTTGCGGGCTCGGCTTGCAAGGGTCGCTTGTAAGGCCCGCCACCCTACTTTAGGGTCGCGCCCACCCTATGATCCAGCCGGTAATTGCCTGACATGACCATCAAAAATGACGTTGTCGAAGCCATCGGCAACACCCCGCTCATCAAGCTCAAGCGCGCCTCCGAACTGACCGGCTGCACCATTCTGGGCAAGGCCGAGTTCATGAATCCAGGCCAGTCGGTGAAGGACCGCGCCGGCAAATGGATGATCCTGGAGGCCGAGAAGCGCGGCGAGCTCAAGCCGGGCGGTCTCGTGGTGGAGGCGACCGCCGGCAACACCGGAATCGGCCTCGCGGTCGTGGCGAGCGCGCGCGGCTACCGCACGCTGATCGTGATCCCGGAGACGCAGAGCCAGGAGAAGAAGGACTTTCTGAAGCTGTGCGGCGCCGAGCTGATCGAGGTGCCGGCCCTGCCCTATGCCAATCCCAACAATTATCAGCATGTCGGCCGCCGGCTCGCCGACGAGCTGCGCAAGACCGAGCCCAATGGCGTGCTGTTCGCAGACCAGTGGAACAACCTCGACAATGCGAAGGCGCATTACGAGTCGACGGGCCCCGAGATCTGGGAGCAGACCGGCGGCAAGGTCGACGGCTTCGTCTGCTCGGTCGGCAGCGGCGGCACGCTCGCCGGCGTCAGCCGCTATCTGAAAGAGAAGAACAAGGACGTCCGGATCGCCTGCGCCGATCCGCATGGTGCCGGCATGTTCGAATATTTCCGGAGCGGCGACGCCAAGGCGACGCCGGGCGGCTCGATCACGGAAGGTATCGGCCTCAACCGTGCGACCGCAATCGTCGAGAGCGCGAAGGTCGATGACGCCTATCTCGTTCCCGACGCGGAAGCCGTCACGGTGATCTACGAGCTGCTCCAGCACGAAGGCCTGTGCCTCGGCGGTTCCACCGGCATCAACATCGCCGGCGCGATACGACTCGCGAAACAGCTCGGGCCCGGCAAGACCATCGTCACCGTGCTCTGCGATTCCGGCAGCCGCTATCAGTCGAAGCTGTTCAATGCCGACTTCATGCGCGCCAAGAACCTGCCGGTGCCGGAATGGCTGGAGAAGCGCAGCAACATCAAGCCGCCGTTCGTCTAGGCCGGGAGGGTTGCGGCCGGCCGGATTACGAAGTCCGGCTCAAGTTGAGCTAAGCCGCGGTGCCGTAGCCGTAGGGTGGGCAAAGCGTCAGCGTGCCCACCATGCTTGCCACGATCGCCGAGGGACGGTGAGCACGGCGCGACGCGCCTTTGCCCACCCTACGGCAGCTCGCTTCACCGCAAGATCTGGCTCAAAAACAGCTTCGTGCGGGCGTGCTGGGGAGCGGCGAAGAACTCGTTCGGCGTGTTGGCCTCGATGATCTGGCCGGCATCCATGAACACGACGCGGTTGGCGACCTCGCGGGCGAAGCCCATTTCGTGGGTGACGACCAGCATGGTCATGCCCTCCTCGGCGAGGTCGACCATGGTGTCGAGCACTTCCTTGACCATTTCGGGGTCGAGCGCCGAGGTCGGCTCGTCGAACAGCATCACCTTGGGGTTCATCGTCAGCGCGCGTGCGATCGCGACGCGCTGCTGCTGGCCGCCGGACATCTGTCCGGGAAACTTGTTGGCCTGATGCGGGATCTTGACCCGCTCCAGGAATTTCATCGCGTTGACCTCGGCGTCCCTCTTCGGGATGTTGCGCACCCAGATCGGCGCCAGAGTGCAGTTCTCCAGGACGGTCAGATGCGGAAACAGGTTGAAGCTCTGGAACACCATGCCGACCTCGCGGCGGACCGCATCGACGTGCTTCAGGTTCGGCCCGAGCTCGATGCCGTCGACGACGATCTCGCCCTCCTGGAATTCCTCGAGCGCGTTGATGCAGCGGATCAACGTCGACTTGCCGGAGCCTGAGGGGCCGCAGATCACGATGCGCTCGCCCTTCTTGACCTCGAGGTCGATGTCGCGCAGCACGTGGAACTCGCCGTACCATTTGTTGAGGCCGGAAATCTTGACGATGGGGTCGGACATGATGACCTCGATCAGTTGCGACGGTGAGCGTTGAGGCGGTGCTCGACGAAGAGCGAGTAGCGCGACATTCCAAAGCAGAAGACGAAGTAGATGATCCCGGCGAAGGCAAAGCCGGTGAACGCGGTCGACGGCGTCGACCATTTCGGATCCGAGAACGACGCCCGGAGCGAGCCCAGCAGGTCGAACAGCGCCACGATCGAGACCAGCGACGTGTCCTTGAACAGCGAGATGAAGCTGTTGACGAGGTTCGGAATGACGTGGCGCAGCGCCTGCGGCAGCACGATCAGCGAGGTCGTCTTCCACCAGGACAGGCCCAGAGCGGCCGCCGCTTCGCCCTGCCCGCGCGGGATCGCGGCCAACCCGCCGCGGACGTTCTCGGCCTGATAGGCGCCCGTGAACAGCGAAATGCCGATCAGCGCGCGCACCAGACCGTCGACCGTGAAATTGCCCGGCAGGAACAAAGGCAGCATGTAGGTTGCGAAGAACAGCACGGTGATCAGCGGCACGCCGCGCCAGAACTCGATGAAGGCGATCGAGAAGATCCGGATCAGCGGAATGGTCGAGCGGCGGCCGAGCGCCAGCGCGATGCCGATCGGCAGCGAGGTGACGATGCCGGTCACGGAGACCACCAGCGTCACCAGAAGCCCGCCCCACAGATTTGTGCCCACGATCGGCAGGCCGCCGTGATCGAGCCCCATCAGCTTGATCACGACCGCGATCGCGATGAAGGTGCCGATGCTGGATGTCAGCGCCCGGCCGCCGGTGCGAACGCCGCCACCGACGACGAAGGCGATCAGGGAGACGACCGCCGCCGTGATGGCGAAATCGGCCCAGACCGACTGGCCCGTTCCCTGGAGTTGGTCGCGCAGCCAGGTCAGCGGAAAGATCAGCCAGTAGATCGCGGTGCCGACCAGCACGATGAGATTGCCGGCCAGCCAGAAGAGCGGTGCGATGGCTGAGGTCTTGGCGAGACTGAGCAGAGCCTGCCCGGCGCCGATGATGCTGTCGTCGAACAATTGCAGCAGGCCGGCCGTCCAGCTCAGGCCGAACCCGGTGATGCCGCCGCCGTGCAGCAGAAAGAACGCCACCACGGGAAAGGCGAAGAAGAAGAGACTTGCGTTCAGTCCTTTCGCCGGCAGGCGCGGAATGAGCAGCGGCAGCAGCAGAGCCGCCGCCAGGATCAGCGAGAGGTTGACCCGCCAGCGCTCGGCCTCGGGATAGAAGCCGTAGATCAGTTGCGGCAGCTTGGCCTGGATGAAGGGCCAGCAGGCGCCGACCGTAAAGCCGGCATTCTCGGTCAGGCACGCCGTGCGATCCTTGCCGGTCCAGACCGCATCGACCATCAGGAACTTGACGGAGGGAATGATGGTGAACCAGAGCAGCAACGCGCCCACGATCGTGAGCAAAATGTTGGTCGGCGAATTGAACAGGCGGGTCCGCACGAGGCCAATGAAGCCCGTGCTCTTCACCGGCGCAGGCCGCTCAGTGAGCAGGTCCTGGCGGACGTAGGCGGACGAGATGATGTCGCTCATGCGCCCAGGCTCCGGCTGACGCGCCAACCGTAGACGCTCATGACGGCGCTCGTGAGCAGCGAGATCAGGAGGTAGACGCCCATCGTCATGGCAATGATCTCGATCGCCTGCCCGGTTTGGCTCAGCGACGTGCCGGCGAACACCGACACCAGGTCAGGATAGCCGATCGCGACCGCGAGCGAGGAATTCTTGGTGAGGTTGAGGTACTGGTTGGTCAGCGGTGGAACGATGACGCGCATCGCCTGCGGCACGACGATCAGGCGGAGCGTGGTGCCGCGGCTCAGGCCGAGCGAGGATCCCGCTTCCATCTGACCGGAGTGGACGGACAGGATGCCGGCGCGCACGATCTCGGCGATGAAGGCCGCGGTATAGGTCGACAGCGCCAGCGTCAGCGCCACGAATTCCGGGATGACTCTTGAGCCGCCGGCAAAATTGAACCCCTTGAGCTGCGGCAGCTCGAAGGTGAAGGGCAGGCCGAACACCAGCACGGCCGCGAGCGGCAGCCCGAACAGCAGGCCCAGCACATAGGGCCAGATCCGGATCATCTGACCGCGCTGAAATAGCGCCCGCCGCGCATAGAAGCGCAAAACCAGCGAAGCGACGATGCCGAGGACCAGCATCGCCAGGAATGGCTCGAAGCCGCCCTCACCGATCGGGCGCGGAATGACGAGCCCACGGTTGCTGATGAAGGCGATGCCCAGCAGCGAAATGCTCTGCCGCGGATTGGGCAAGGCCGCGAGAACCGCCAGGTACCAGAACAGGATCTGGAACAGCACCGGCAGATTTCGGCAGATCTCGACATAGATCTCGCCGACGCGTGACAGCAGCCAGTTGGGCGACAGCCGGCACAGCGCGACGATGAAGCCGATCACGGTGGCGAAGAAGATGCCTACCACCGAGACCACGAGCGTGTTCAAAAGCCCGACCACGAACACGCGCAGGAACGTGTCCGAGCCGGTGTAGGAGATCAGGGTCTGGTTGACGTCGAAGCCGGCATTGTTCCGGAGGAAGCCGAAGCCGGCGGCAATGTGCTGGTTTTCGAGGTTCGTCCGGGCGTTGGAGACGATCTCATAGCCAATCCAACCCAGGATCGCCGCGAAGGCAAACTGGACGGCGACGCCGTTCCAGCCTGCCTTGCCGCCCAGAACGCGCCTGATCTTCAGCGCGATCTGGGCCGGCGGTTTTCGAGCCTCGGTGCTCATCGCCGCGGATCAGGCGGGATCAGCGGATCGGCGGCGCGTACTGAAGACCGCCCTTATTCCAGAGATTGTTGAGGCCACGGCTGATGCCGAGCGGCGAACCGGCGCCGACGTTGCGATCGAACACCTCGCCGTAATTGCCGGTGGCCTTCACGATCCGCACCACCCAGTCCTTGGTCAGGCCGAGCTGTTCGCCGAAATTGCCGTCGCTGCCGAGCACGCGCTTCAGCTCCGGATTTTCCAGTTTCGCCTTCTCGTCGACGTTCTTCGAGGTCACGCCCAGCTCTTCGGCGGTAACCATGGCGAACAGCGTCCATTTCACGATGTCGAACCACTGGTCGTCGCCGTGACGCACCATCGGCCCGAGCGGCTCCTTCGAGATGATTTCGGGGAGCACCATATGGTCGTTGGGATTGGCAAGCTTGAGGCGGTTGGCGTACAGGCCCGACTGGTCGGTGGTGAAGACGTCGCAGCGCCCGGCTTCATAGGCCTTGACGGTCTCGTCGTTGGTGCCGAACGCGATCACCTCGTACTTCATGTTGTTGGCCTTGAAGTAGTCGGCGAGGTTCTGCTCGGTGGTGGTGCCGGTCTGGACGCAGACCGAGGCGCTGTTGAGCTCGAGCGCCGAGTTCACCTTGAGCGACTTCTTCACCATGAAGCCCTGCCCGTCATAATAGGTGACGCCGGTGAAGTTGGCGCCGAGCGAGGTGTCGCGCGAGATGGTCCAGGTGGTGTTGCGCGAGAGCACGTCGATTTCGCCGGATTGCAGCGCCGTGAAACGATCCTTGGCGGACAACGGCACGTACTTGACCTTGGTCGGATCGTTGAAGATCGCCCCGGCGATCGCGCGGCAGAGGTCGACGTCAAGCCCGGTCCAGTTGCCCTTGTCGTCGGGCGAGGAGAAGCCGGGCAGGCCCTGGCTGACGCCGCAGGACAGCATGCCCCGGTCCTTGATGGTCTTGAGCGTTTGCGCATCGGCGGCCTGGGCGGAGAGGCCGGCGGCGAGAGCGAGAGTGAGAGCCAGGGTTACGCGTTTCATGGGCTGAAGGCCTTTCAAAGTCGTCTCAATGTCAGGAATGGCGTCTTTGGGATCGTCTCCGCCAGGGCTAGCCGCATCAAGACTAGCCTTGCAAGAGTCATGCTGGAAAACCTTGCCGAACACTCGCCCATCCCGGGAGGCCATACCTTAATCCCCGCCGCAGGCGCCCGCCGTTATGGCTGTGACGCAAGGTCCGGTCAGACGATGGATCGAAGGTCGCGGCAGCCCCTCAACATGCGGCGACTGAATAGCACCCGCGCATCTCAGAACGACTGGCGAGCCGGGTCAAGGGGTTGACGGGACTCTTCTGTGTTCTGTTATTAACGGCAGCGGCCTTCGGCCGGCCCGCGGGCGCGGCGCGCCCGGTGGAAACGCGGTTTTGAAAGCAGACGCATGGATTCCTCGCACCCCTCCCGACAGCACGCCGAAACCCGGCTGGTGACCTCCGGCCGCGACACCAAGGCGCAGAAGGGGTTCGTCAATCCGCCGGTGTTTCACGGTTCGACCGTGCTCTATCCGACCGCCGAGGACCTGCACGCCCATCGCGGCGAGTTCCAGTACGGCCGCCACGGCACCCCCACCACCAGGGCGTTCCAGGAGACGCTGATGGCACTGGAGGGGCCGCAATGCGCCGGCGTCGGCATCGTGCCGTCTGGCCTGTCGGCGATCTCCACCACCCTGCTCTCGGTGCTGAAGACCGGCGACCATCTGCTCGTCTGCGACAACGTCTATCGGCCCTCGCGCAATTTCTGCAACGGCATGCTCGCGCGCCTTGGCATCGAGACCACCTATTTCGATCCGCTGATCGGCGCGGGCATCGACAAGCTGTTCAAGCCCAACACCCGCGCGGTGCTGGTGGAGGCGCCGGGCTCGCAGTCGTTCGAGATGCCTGATATCCGCGCCATCGCCGAGGTCGCGCATGCGCGCGATGCGCTCGTCATCGACGACAACACCTGGGCGACGCCGCTCTATCATCGCTCGCTCGACCAGGGTGTCGACATCAGCATGCAGGCCGCCACGAAGTATATCGGCGGCCATTCCGACATCATGTTCGGCACCATCTCGGCCAACGCCAAGGCGTGGCCGCAGATTGCCGAAGGCATCCGCCTGCTCGGCGTCTGCGCCGGCCCTGACGACGTCTTCCTGGCGCTGCGCGGCCTGCGCACGCTGTCGGTACGATTGGCGCAGCATCACCGCTCGGGGCTCGACATGGCGCGCTGGCTAGCGGCCCGCCCCGAGGTCGCGCGCGTGCTGCATCCGGCGCTCGAGACCGATCCCGGCCATGCCATCTGGAAGCGCGATTTCACCGGCGCGTCGGGCCTGTTCAGCATCGTGTTGAAGCCGGCGCCGCAGAAGGCCGTCGACACCATGCTCGACACGCTCAAGCTGTTCGGCATGGGCTTCTCCTGGGGCGGCTTCGAGAGCCTCGTGATTCCCTTCGATTGCGACGCCTATCGCACCGCCACGAAGTGGTCGCCGGGCGGCCCGACCCTGCGACTGCACATCGGCCTCGAAAGCGTCGACGATCTCAAGTCCGATCTCGATCGCGGCTTCGCTGCCCTCAAGGCGGCAATGTGAGCCTGCTCACAAGGCATCGCGCCTCGGGACGCGGCAATCGCGCGCCGGCGGACGCGCAAAACGCGCGCCGCGGGAACGCGCAACCGCCGCAAACGTTAACGCGGATGCGCCAACAAAGGGTTTGAACCGCTGACGTTTGGCGCTAGCCTCACCAATCGACTCCAATCCGGACGCGGAGCATGGGAACGTTGGTTCTGCTCGATCTGATGGGCGGCGTGGCGCTGTTGCTGTGGGGCCTGCACATGGTCCACAGCGGGATTCTGCGCGCCTTCGGCCCGGACCTGCGGCGGCTGCTCGGCAAGGCGCTCGGCAACCGATTCAACACGTTCGCCGCCGGGCTAGGCCTCACCGCGCTGCTCCAGAGCAGCACGGCGACGGCGCTGATCACCAGCTCATTCGCGGCAGAAGGCCTCGTCAGCCTGGCCGCCGCGCTCGCCATCATGCTGGGAGCCAATGTCGGCACGACGCTGATCGTGCAGGTGCTGTCGTTCAACATCGCAGCCGTTGCGCCTGTCCTGTTCGTGCTCGGGCTCGTCGCCTTCCGCTCCGGCCCACGGTCGCGGATCAAGGATATCGGCCGCGTCTTCATCGGCCTCGGCTTGATGCTGCTGTCGCTGCACATCCTGCTCGACACGCTGGCTCCGGCGGAGAACGCGCCGGGTGTTCGTGTCATGATGTCGGCAATCACGGGCGATCCCGTGCTCTGCATCGTCATCGCCGCGCTCGTCACCTGGGCGGTGCATTCGAGCGTCGCCAGCGTGCTGCTGATCATGTCGCTGGCCTATTCGCAGTTCATCACGCCTTACGCAGCCCTCGCGCTGGTGTTGGGGGCCAATCTCGGCAGCGCCATCAATCCCGTATTCGAAGGCGCCCGGCGCGACGATCCCGCGAGCTACCGCCTGCCGCTCGGCAATCTCGCCAACCGCGTGATCGGGATCGCGCTGGTGCTGCCCTTCCTGAGTGGGATCGCCGAGCACATGCACGCCTGGCAGCCCGATCTCGCCAGGATGACGGCGGCCTTCCACATCGCCTTCAATGTGGGCACGGCCGTCATCTTCATCGGCCTGCTCGACATCATGTCCCGGCTCCTGACCCGGCTGCTGCCTGATCGCGTCCGGGAAGACGATCCGGCCCGGCCGCGCTATCTCGACGAGAGCGCGCTGGAGACGCCGTCACTGGCGCTCGCCGACGCCGCGCGCGAGACCTTGCGCATGGGCGATCTCGTCGAGGTCATGCTGCGCAAGGTGATGGCGGCGATGATGACCGGCGACCGCGCGCTGGTCGACCAGGTCACGAAGATGGACAATGTCGTCGACAGCCTCGACGAAGCCATCAAGCTCTATGTGACGAAGCTGATGCGGGGCAGCCTCGACGAGAGCGAGGGGCGGCGCGCGATGGAGATCATCTCCTTCGCCATCAACCTCGAGCATATCGGCGATATCATCGACAAGAGCCTGAGCGAGCTCGCGACCAAAAAAATCAAGCGGCGCTTCCAGTTCTCGGCCGAGGGCGCCGAGGAGCTCGCCGCCTTCCACAAGCGCACGATGGACTCGCTGCGGATCGCCTTCGGCGTCTTCATGTCGGGCGACGCCAACGAAGCGCGCAAGCTGCTGGTGGAGAAGACCACGCTGAAGAACAACGAGCTCGCCGCCGTCGAGCGCCATCTGGACCGCCTGCGCGAGGGCCGCCCCGAGACCATCGAGACCACCTCGCTGCATCTGGACGTGCTGCGCGACCTGCGCCGCATCCACTCGCATATCTGCTCGGTCGCCTATCCCGTGCTCGAAGCCGCCGGCGAGCCTTATCGCAGGAGCGAGGCGGATGCCGCCCTGCCCGCCTCCGGCGCGGCCTCGGCGTTACCGCGCTAGCGGCGCATCTCAGCGTTCCAGCGTTCTTGAGGCGCGGCCGCGGTTCTTGATGATCAGCATGATGTTGCGGACATAGATGATGGTCGCAAGCGCCTGTCCGAGGATGATGACGGGTTCGCGCTTCACGACGCCATAGACCAGCGTCATCAGCCCGCCGCCCATCGAGCAGAACCAGAACGCCATCGGCACCACGCTGTTGCCGGCCCGCTCGCTCGCGATCCACTGCACCAGGAAGCGCGCGGTGAAGAACAGCTGCGCGACAAGGCCGAACGCAAGCCAGAAATCGAACTTGGCGACGAAGACGTCGTAGAGATAGTTGTTCAACGCCTGACCGTATTGGATGATCATGCCTTCACCTCAGTCACATCTGGTGTCGGCTTCTTGCGGCGGATCAGCCACCACACGCCGACGAGATCCATGATGCCGATCCATAGCCGGTCGAAGAAACCATAGTTTGACACGCCGGAACGGCGCGGCCGGTCGATCACGTCGACATAGGCGATCTCGTAGCCCTCGCGGCGCACCAGCGCCGGCAGGAAGCGATGCAGCCCGTCGAAATAGGGCATCATCAGGAACACGTCGCGTCGGAACGCCTTCAGGCCGCAACCGGTATCGCGCGTTCCATCCTTCAGGATCGCATTGCGGACGCCGTTCGCCACGCGCGACTGGAATTTCTTGAAGCCGGTATCCTTGCGTCCGACACGCTGACCGGCAGCGAGACCGACGCGCCCCGCCCCCTTCTCGACCGCCGCGATCAGGTCGGGCAGGAAGGCGGGATTGTTCTGCCCGTCGCCGTCGAGCGTCGCTACGATCGTGCCGCGCGCCGCGCGCACGCCACTGCGCACTGCTGCCGACTGGCCGCCTGATCTGGCATGGCGAAGCTGCCGGAGATTGTCCCGCTGCTGCATGATCGCGCCGAGCCGTTCGCCGGTCGCGTCCGTCGAGCCGTCATTGACGTAGATGATTTCATAGGCCCAGCGGCCGTCGAGCGCCGCGCCGATCTCCTCGATCAGCGGCGCGATGTTGTCGGCTTCGTTGCGCACGGGAACGACGATGGAAACCGAAGGCTGGGACGACGACAAATCGAAAGCTCGTGGTTGGAATTGGCCTGCCCCGGGGAACCGGCGGTCCCGGCAGGCAGCCGCTTTTATGGGGCGGATGCCCCGTGGGCAACCCTTTTGAGGCGGCCCGAGACCGCCCCTGCAAGAGGCACAATGGTGCCGTCGGCGCGGATGGCAAAGCCGAGCCTCCGGGCCGCGAACCAGTAGCGCACTGCCATGGCGCCGACCATGCCGACCAGAGCGCCGGCGACGACGTCGCTCGGATGATGCGCGAGCAGCACCAGCCGGGTCAGCAGGATCACGATTGCGTAAGTGAACATGAACACGCGCAGGCGCGGCCACAGTGCCGAGACCGCAAACGCCAGCGCAAACGCCGTCACCGCATGACCCGACGGCAGGCTGGCATAAGCCCCCGTTCCCTCTAACGGGATGAAGTTGAACGGATCGGCCTTGCCGCTCACGAACGGACGTCCGCGACCGATGAGATATTTCAGGATCTCGGCAACGAACACGGACAGGGCGACAGACAGAAACATGAACTGCAGCCGCGTACCGAGGCCGAGCAGCAACCCACGACGGGTGCCGTGCAATCCCGCTGCAACGAGCGCCAGGAGCACCAGCGTCCCCCCGAGCACCGAGAGCACATACTCGTCCTTGCCGAAATCGGTGAGGATGCGGATCGGCCACAGGCTCGGCGTGCCACGCACCGGCATCAGCTGGATTTCGGTCTGATCGAACGCGAGCATCAGCACGATAATCAAGGCCGCACCGGCCGCGCTGAGCCACAGCGAATGCCGCGCCAGCTTTCGCGCGGCTTCGGCGCGGCATGAATGCGAAGGCGTACGGACGAGTTGCGCCAGGGCACGGCCCGACACCGCGAGCAATTGCGCGGGATAGCCCGGGCGCGGCGTGATGTCGGCTGGCGCCGGCATCTACTCAGTGCCTTCCGAGCGGAAGATCGAGATCGAGATCGCGCGCCCTTGCGAGAAATTATAGCCGTCGATGCGCGTACCGACCTTGTAGCGCAACCCGATCGCCTCGGCGCGCTGCACGAAGCTGCGCTCCGAGCGCTGCTCGATCAGCGCGAAGCGACAGCTCCCCTGCCGCAGGAAATCCGCCGCGCCAGAGCCGTCGGTCAGCAGCGTCTGCGTGCCCGTCAGGAACACGAGGCTCGGCTCGTGATATCCGGCAGCGGCTGCCTTCGGCCCGACGCAGGTGACGTTGCGAAGCGCGCGTGCGATCTCGATGCTCGGAAACAGCGGGGTCAGCGACGGCAGCACGATGCCGTAGACCACGACCGCGAGCATCAGCGCTGCGACCAGCGCGTTGAGCAGCGAGCGCTCGGCGCGGTTGGTGTCGAACAGCCACCAGGCGAACAGACCGAAGATGAGCGAGGCCGCAATGAACGGCCAGGCCACGAACGCCGGTTGCCGCGTCAGCATGACCGCGCCGACCACGGCGATGATCGAGGCGGCAGCGGGAATCGCGAACCACCAGGCCGAGCCGCGCGCGAGCCACGAGCGCGACAGCACGTTGCGCTCCAGCGCACCGACGGTGAGGATCGCGATCGCCGGATACAGCGGCAGCACGTAATGCGGCAGCTTGGTCAGCACTGCCTCGAACACGATCCAGGACGGGATCAGCCAGGCCAGCAGGAACTGCGCGCCGGGCTCGCGCCGCGCCCGCCACACCGCCGGCGCCGCCATCGCCGCAAGCGGCGCGCCGGGCCAGAATGTGATCCAGAATAGCGCCAGATACAGTCCGGGCGGCGCACCATGGGATTCCTGGGCGCCGATTTTGCTCAGCATGTCGCCGCCGACGGAATCGGCGAAGAAGGCATCGCCCGCGCGCCAGAAGATCGCGACGAACCAGGGCAGCACCAGCACCAGCATCCACATCAGGCCCCAGAGCGGACGCAGCTTCCACAGCCACGAGGCATCACGGTCCTGGATCGCGAGCGCGACGATGGTCAGGCCCGCGAACATCAGGATCAGCGGACCCTTGATGAGGATGCCGACCGCGAGCGCGGTCCAGAAGATCGCGGGCCAGCTCCATGGCGGATGCGTCTCGTCCTCGGCGCGCTGCCACGACAGATAGGCGCGCGCCATCGCGCCCATTGCGGCGGTCACGCAGAACAGCAGCATCGCATCGGTCTTCGCGAGGCGTGCTTCGACGCCGAGCAGCACGGAGGCGCACATCAGGAGCGCGGCGAGCACCGCGGCGCGCCGCGTGACGAAGCCGAGCGCGGCCCAATAGGTCATGAGCACGGCGCCGATTGCGCCGATCAGCGACGGCAGCCGGTACACCCAGATCCGCAATTCGGCCTTCGGCAGCTTGAGCGCGGATGCGGCTTCAACCGCGGCCGACTGCAACCAGTAGATGCCGACTGGCTTCTTGTAGCGGACGTCTTCCTGGAAGCGGATGTCGACATAATCGCCGCTCTCGACCATCTGCTTGGTCGCCTGCGCAAAGCGCGCCTCGTCGCGGTCAACGGGCGGAATCGTGAAGAAGCCCGGCAGGAATAGCAGCAGCGCACAGAGCAGCAGGAAGCCGACCGCGCGGGCGTGGCTGGCCGTGGCGACGTCGAGCATGGACACGAGGCGGCTGCCCGGATTTACGGGCACTTTCGGCTCGCGGGGTGCTCCAAAACGGGGGCTGGGATAGGTCTCGGCCATTGGTTCCGCTTACGCTGAAACCGTCATTCCGACAACCGGTTAAGGCGGGGTCATTGAATTCGAATGACAACTGTGTCCGCGGCGCCAGTGGCGTCGATCACGGTCAGCCGCGCAAAGCCCGGACCGGGCGGATCGATCAGGCGCTGGCGGCGCCCGTCGATCTCGCCGAGTGATGTTCCATTAACCATGACGGTCATGGGAAGGACGCCGCCGGCGACCTTCACCGGCATGGCTGCGCTCCCCTCGCCGCCGGAACGGTCGACATCGATCCGCGAGCCGTTCAGCGGGAACTGGATGTGCAGCGCCTGCTCGCTGCCGGTCCGCACTAGTTCCCCGACCGGGCGGAACCGCTTCAGCGGCAATGGCAACTTGGCGTTGCTGGCGACCAGGGTTCCCTTCGGCGGCTTGGGCAACGGGGCCAGCGTCTTGCCGGTGCGGGCGAAGGCATCGAACAGGATCGGGGCTGCGGCCACGCGGCCGATCAGGCCGGGAACCGGCGCGCCGTCGGGCCGGCCGACCCAGACGCCGATGGTCATGCGGCCGTCGAAGCCGACCGACCAGGCGTCGCGATAGCCGTACGAGGTGCCGGTCTTGAACGCGATGCGGTTGTGGGCGGCGTTTTCGGGCGGCGGCGTGCCCAGGAGCACGTTGCCGACCTGCCAGGCCGCGACCTGGTCCAGCAGCCGCAGCGGTTCCCGATCGTCCCGGCCGGTCATGAGGTCGCGCAACGGCATGGTGGTGCCGAGCCGGGCGAAACCCGTATAGAGCTGGGTGAGGTCCTGCAGTGTCACACCAACGCCGCCGAGTCCCATCGCGAGCCCCGGTGCCTCGTCCTTGGGCAGGACCAGATTGCCACCGGCCTGCCGCAGCCGCGACGACAGCCGGCTCGCGCCGACGCGGTCGAGCAGCACGATCGCCGGCACGTTCAGCGACAATTGCAGCGCCTTCTTCACCGGCACCGTGCCCTGAAACGTCATGTCGAAATTTTCCGGCGCGTAGGAGCCGAAGCGGACGGGCCGGTCGTCGATCAGACTGTCGGGGTGGACGAAGCCGTCCTCGAACGCGAGCCCATAGATGAAGGGTTTTAGCGTCGAACCCGGCGAACGGACGGCGCGGGTCATGTCGACCTGCCCCGCCCGGCTCTCGTCGAAATAATCGGCCGAACCGACGCGGGCGAGCACGTCGCCGCTCTCATTGTCGACCACGATGATGCCGACCGAGATGTTGGGCCCGAGCGCAATGGCGCGGTCGCGCGCCAGCGGCTCCAGCACCTTCTGAAGATTGGCATCGAGCGTCAGCTTGATGACCGGCGTATCCTTGACCGTCGAAAGCGCCGTGTCGGAGGCATGCGGCGCGAGGATCGGCATCGGCTTGCGCAGTTTTGGCACGGGCACGGCCTTGGCCTGCTTCGCGTCCTCAAGGCTGACCACATGCTCCTCGACCATGCGGTCCAGCACGCGGTCGCGCGCCTTGCGTGCGGCCTCGGGATAGCGATCGAGCCGGCGCGTCTCCGGCGATTGCGGCAGCGCCACCAGCAGCGCGGCTTCCGCCAGCGACAAGCGCTTCGGCTCCTTGCCGAGATAGGCGATCGAGGCTGAGCGGGTGCCTTCGAGATTGCCGCCATAGGGCGCGAGCGCGAGATAGAGGTCGAGGATCTCGGCCTTGCTCATGCTGCGCTCGATCTCGATCGCCCGCACGATCTGCCGCAGCTTTGCATAGAGCGAGCGTTGCCGCCGCGGCTCCATCAGCCGCGCCAGCTGCATCGAGATGGTCGAGCCGCCCGAGACGATGTGGCCGCGCGTGGTGAGCTGTAGCGCGGCGCGCCCCAGCGCGAGCGGATCGAGGCCGTTATGCGCGTAGAAGCGCTGGTCCTCATAGGCGAGCAGCAGTTTCAGATAGGTCGGATCGACGTTCGCTCTTGTCTCGACCGGCAGCCGCCAGCGGCCGTCGGCCATGGCATAAGCGCGCAGCAGCTTTCCGTTGCGATCGACGACGGTAGTGGAGACCTGGCGCGCCTCGTCGAGCGGCAGCGGGCCGAGCGAGTAAACCCATGCGACGAAGCCGCAGATGGCGAGGATGAAGGCGAAGGTGGCAGCCGAGAGGACACGAAGACCCCAGCTTCGCACTCCGTCATGGCCGGGCTTGTCCCGGCCATCCACGTTCTTTTCTTCGGCACGAAAGTCCGTGGATGCCCGGGACAAGCCCGGGCATGACGACTGAGTATGAGGCGTCACCTCGCTCATCACTTCGCCGCCCGCACCTCGACGTTACCCGTCCCGGTCCGGCCGTAGCGCGAGGGATTGTACATGTCCTCGACATAGGCCTGCGGCAGCACGTATTTGCCGGGCGAGACCGCGCGCACGACGTAGGCGACGGTGAAGACCGACTTGGAGTCCGAGGCACGATCGACCGCCGCCGTGAAGCGGTCGTCGCGGAACTCGGTATCTTCAGGCTCCTCGCCGTCCTCGATCCAGTCCAGCGTGCCACTGTCGCCCGACGACACCAGCTTCGGATTGTCAATCTCGAGGCCCGCGGGCAGATAGTCGGACACCATGATGTGGCCGTACTCGGGCTTCGCCTCGGTGATCTTCAGCACCACGGCGAAACGCTGGTTCTGCTTGACCTTGCTGATGTCGGCGGGCTTGCCGTCGAGCGTGAAATAATTCCGCTCGATCTTGAAGCCGTTCGATGCAGCCGGCTCCGGCGTGACCGGCGAGCCCGACACCGAGACCACCGCCTGCACCGGCGCATCGCCGGTGTTGGTGATCTTCAGCGGCTTGCCCTCCAGCGTCACGGCCTTGTAGCTGCGGTACAGCGCGGTCTTCACCGGCTGGCCGTCGACTTCCATCGACAGGTTCTCCTTGGCCAGCGCGCGCGCCGCCAGCACCAGCCACGCATTCTCCTGCGTCGAGGTGTAGGGCGTCAGGCCGCGCGCGGTCTCGACCCGCGACACCGCCTGCGTCAGCGTCGCCTTCGGCGCGTTGCCTTCGCTGGCAAGCGAGACCAGCGCTGCGGCATCGCGCAGCTGCGAGCCGTAGTCGGTGCGGCCGAACTCCAGCACCGGCTTCGGCGCGAGGCTGTCGAGCGCGGCGCCGTAGACGCGTTCCGCGCGGTTGCGGTCGCCGACCAGCGCGAGCGCCGCCGCAAGCTGTGACTTCGCGATCGGGGTCGCGAGGTTGGCGAGCTTGGTGTCGGCGAGGTAGCGCAGATCGCCGATCGGAGCAGCGCCGTTACGCGCGAGCACGTAGAGGCCATAGGCGAGATCGCGCCCGCCGTCCTTCTCAGGCTCGTTCCCGTTCACGACCGAGTTGCGGATACGGTCGAGCGCGTTCTTGAACAGCACGTCCGGCACCGCAAAGCCTTTTTCGCGGGCGCGGGTGAGGAAGTCCGTCACGTAGGCGTCGAGCCAGGCGTCGTCGCCTCCGGCCGACCACAGGCCGAACGAGCCGTTGGAACCCTGGCGCGCCAGCAGCCGCTCGATCGCATCGCGGATGCGCTGGTCGACCTCGGTGTCCATGGCCAGATGCGCGCCGACGGCGAGCTCGTTGACATAGAGCAACGGCAAGGCACGGCTCGTGATCTGTTCGGAGCAGCCATAGGGGTAGCGGTCGAGCGCCTTCAGGATCGTTGCGGCGTCGAGCGCCGTCGACAGGCTGGCCGACACCGAGACGCTGCCGGTGCCCGGGACGAGATCGGAGAACATGTCCGAGGTCAGCGTCAGGCTTTCACCCTTTGCCAGCGTCCGGATCGAACGCCGCGCCAGCACCTGCGTCGCCGCCTTGACGTCGAGCGCATAGTGACGCGCCAGAGCAAGGCCGTTCGGTCCCTTGATGTCCACGTCGAGCGTCGCCTGCCCTGCTGCCGTCGCGTCGATCGCGAGCGTAAACGCGTTGCGCTGCTTGGCGGCGAGCTTGACCGTGGTTGCGGGATTGCCGGTCATCTTCACCGGGCCGCCGGTCTTCACGTTGATGACGTAGTCGCCGGCCTGGCCCTCGACATTGTCGATCTCGAGGTTGACCGTGCCGTGGTCGCCATTGAGCAGGAAGCGCGGCAAGGTCGTGGTCAGCACCACGGGATCGCGGATCACGACATCCGTGTTGGCACGGCCGAGCTTGGTCGCGGTCCACGCCACCGCCATGACGCGCGCGGTGCCGGCGAACTCGGGGATGTCGAAGCTCACTTCGGCGGTGCCGTCGGCGGCGACCGTGACGATGCCCGAGTAGAGCGCGAGCGGCTTTTGCGCGGGCGGAGAGCCCTGCAATTCGCCCGCACCGGCATCGCCGCCGGACTTGATCTGTCCGCGCGTGCCCGACATGCCGTCGATCAGTTGCCCATAGAGATCGCGGATCTCCGCGCTCAGGCGGCGCTGGCCGAGATAATAATCGTCAGGCGCCGGCGGCTTGTAATTGGTGAGGTTGAGGATGCCGACATCGACCGCGGCGATCACGACCTTGGCGTCCTCACCCGGATTGAGCCCGTCGAGCTTGACCGGGATCTTCAACGTCGCATTCGGGCGGACCAGTGCCGGCGGCGTCAGCCTCACCTGGAGCGTGCGGGTCTGCTTGTCGATGCCGAACCATTTCAGGCCGATCGCCCGGCCCGGCATGCGTTGCGCAGCCGCATCGAGCGGGCGGCGCAGCGTCGCCACCACATAGGCGCCGGTGCCCCAGTCCTTGCCGACCGGCAGCCGCACCTGTGCGGTACCTTCCTTGACGTCGATGGTCTGCGTCGTCAGCAGGCGGTCGCCGAGCACGTTGACGGTGAGCTTGCCGGCGCTGCGGACGTTCACCGACACCGTCATGGTGTCGCCGGAGGCGTATTGCGGCTTGTCGATCGAGGTCTCCAGCAGGTCCGGCGTGTCGGCGCTGCCGTCGGAATACCAGCCGACGTCGAACTGCACCGAGGTCACCGGACCGTCGGCATCGTTCGACTTCACATCGAGCCGGTAGCGGCCGGGCTGCGGGCTGAGCGAGATCCGCGACGGCTTGTCGGCCGCGACCGTCACGTCGCCGTCGGAAACGCGCGAGGTCGATTTGACCGGCTCGTACTCCCAGTAATTGTTCTGGCGATACCACTGGTAGCGCGACTCCATCTTCAGGAGCTCGTAGCGCAGGCCGTCGCGGCGCAGTCTCTCACCCTCGGGCGAGACGAACACGACATCGAACTCCGCCTTGTCGCCTTCGGCGACGTTCTTGTCGCCGAACAGCGGCTTGATGCCGATCATGGCGTTGGCGGGCGCGACCGGCAGCACGATCTTGCGCTCGACGGCGCGGCCGCCGGTCTCGACCATGCGAACGAAGATCTGCGCCTCCTGCGGGCGCGTCGAGGCAAGCTGCTTGTCCAGCGTCACCGGGAAGGTGGCAACGCCATTGGCGTCGGCTTCCGGCAAATTCTCCAGCGGTGTGCGCTCGTTCGAGGTGGTCTCCTCGTCGGCGACGCCGAACTGGTAGCCGGCAAAGCCCGGGCGCTCGCTCGCGGGCGCGACCAGCATGTCGCCTTCGAGCTGGAGACCGGAGGCCGGCGCGCCATAGAGGAAATGGCCATCCGCCTTGAGTTCCACCGGAGCGTTAGCTTTGATCAGCTTGTCCTTGGCGGACAAGTCGAATTCGATCCGATCAGGGACGTAGTCCTCAACCATGAAGGTGGTTTCGCCGACCGACGAGCCCTTCGGATCGGTGAACGCACGGACCCGCCAGGTCCCGGTCGGGACCGCCGAATTGAGCGGCACTGACAGCGTACGGCCGCCGGCGCCCTGGTCGGCCAGCACCGCGCGGCGGAATTCGACGCCGTCGGGGCGCTCGATCACCAGCGTCAGCGGCCCGCCGGCAACGGCATTGCCCTGCCCGTCGCGCAAGAGCGCGGTGAGATAGACGGTCTCGCTGGAGCGATAGACGCCGCGCTCGGCATAGACGAAGGCATCGGCGCCCGATGGCACCGCCCGGCCCGAAACGCCGCGGTCGGACAGGTCGAATGCCGAGGTCTTAAGGCTCAGGAAGGCGTAATCGGCCTTCTCGCCCGTGACCGTGAGCATCGCCGGCGACAGGCCGCCTTCGCCGCGCGCAAGGCCCGCCTCGAACAGCACATGGCCGCTGTCGTCGGTCTTGCGGGTCGCCAAAATCTCATTGTTGCGGGCAACCAGCCGGACCTCGGCCTTGCCGACCGGGTCGGTCGAGGCCAGCGAATTGACGAAGACGTGGATGCCGTCATTGCCGGAATAGGCGGTGACCCCGAGGTCGGAGACGATGAACCATTGCGTTGCGAGCTGGTAGTCGTCATCCGAGCCCGGCCCCTTGGCCGCGGCGGTCATCACGTAGACGCCGGGCTGGAGCTCGCCGAGCGCCTGGTCGACCGGGAATGCGGTGGTGACGTCCTGGTTCAGCGTCATCGCGGTCGCGAGCTCGCCGGTCCAGACCTTGACGCCACGCTCGCCGCCGAGATCGGCGAGCTGGTAGCGCGACAGCGTCTTCTGGAAATCGCTGTCGACCACCGTGTTGATCAGGTTGCGGTCGCCGATCCGGAAGACGTTGACGTTGACGGCGGGCGTGTTGACGCTGACCACGGGAATGCCGCGTTGGCCGGTCCGCGGCAGCACATAGGCACGGCTGGTGAAGCGCACGAAGGGCTTGCGGTCGCGCACATAGACGTTGAACTCGGCCGATTTCGGCAGGCCCTCCTTCACGGTGGACGGCAGGCCGGCGCGCAGATTGATGTTGTAGCGTTCGCCGTGCTTCAGCCCGTCGACGCAGAGCTGCTTGCCTTCGGCCGACAGCGCCGGCTTGTCCTGGCCTGCCAGCGCGAGGTACGGCGCGAAATCGGTGCGCTTGGCCAGTTCCTCCGAGAACTGGAAGCAGGCGCGCGGGCTCGCCGAATCCGAGTCCACGGTATAGTCGAGCAGCCGGAAGCCGTGCTCATCGCGCATCTTCTCGTATTGGCCGCGGACGTCAGCGACCTCGCGCATGTCGAGCGACAGCCGCAGCGCATCCAGCGCCGGCCGCCACAGCTTGCGTTCGGCCAGCGACTTGCCGAGCACGGCGAGCGCATCCGCCTCCTCGCCCGGATTGCCGGCGCGCTGGTAGGCGATGTAGGCGGCGGTCGAGGCCCGCTCCAGCAGGAACGTCTGCTCGCTCGAGCTTTTCGGCGAGATCTGGAAGATCACCTTGGCGAGCCGCAGCCAGTTGCCGGTATCCTCCGGCGTGGTCGCGGCGATCTGGCCGAGCACCGACAGCCCGGTGCGGAAATCATTGCGCCGGAAGGCGGCGTCGGCGTCGGTGCGCAGCGTCGCGCTGGTCTTGGCGACCGGCCCCGCTTCGCTCTTGATCTGGGCCTCCAGCTTGATCGCGGAATCGGCGAGGTCGTCGCGCTTGAACGCCTTGTCGGCGGCCAGCGCTGCGCTAAGGCCGAGCGCCAGCGTGGCGCAGAGTGTGACGGCGCGAACAAGACCGATCATAATGGACTCCCGGAAATCGCGGCGAACGCCGCGTGAGCATGAAATGCGCGGAAAGGTGACGGACTCAAGGCGATGGAACCAAAGGTGCAAATCGTCGCATTCGCCATGACAAGGCAAGCCCTGAGGAGACCGATCGAGATATCACCGCGCACGCCGTCCTGATGGCGCAGCCATACCTGACCGATCGACCGGCGGCCGTGTCCCGGAAGCTGGCCAGCGTTCCCGGCGATGTAATCCATCGTCCAGTCCGCTGCCGCTCAACCCGGCACCCTGACACCCCACCGTTCCGCTTAGTCGCGGCGTTGAGGAAAACGGTTCGGTTCAGACTTGGCGAAGCTGCGGATTTTTCATATTTGGCGTGATAGAAGACCGGCAAGGTGGTAGCCGAGGCCGGCATCAAGACGGTCCCATAGCTCAACTGGATAGAGTAGCGGATTTCTACTCCGCGGGTTGCAGGTTCGAGTCCTGCTGGGATCGCCATTCATTACTGGATTGACGAGGCCGACGGAGCCGACTTGCGGTATCGGCCGCCCGCTCACCGGTGACGTCTTCAAGAGCCTCGCTGTTCTCGTCGATCCCTTGGACGATTTCGATTCGCGCTGCCGGAATTTCGGTGCCGCTTGATCGACGTGACGGACGCACAGTTACCTATCCTCATTACTTCACGAATACGTGGGTACCCTCGCCCCGGTCTTTGAACCGGGCAGACGAACCCTATCTATGCGCCGGGCGACGTGCGCCCGATAGGGAATTCGATGCTGCCAACCGAGTGGACGAGAATGGCTATCGCATCTGCGGTTGCCGTGATCGCGATGTCGTATTTGGCAATCGACGCAGGCGTCGTGAACTCCAGCGTGATCACACGGCGCATCGAGACGGCGCGGGCTTCCATTGCGGACGCGGCGGCCAGTCAGCATCAACTCGCCTTCGCTATCCAGGCCTGGGCGCGTCCAAGCCGCCAGAAGGCGGACTCGGAGCCACATTTGGAGCACTGCCTGGCGATCGATTGAGTCAGGCGCAGCACCAGATCAGCCGACGCCTAAGCGGCCTTTCTTTTGTTCACGGTCCGACTCCGCTTCGTTCCAAAAGCACGAATCGTCATCGCAAAAATCGGCAGCGCGCATTCATTAATGCCGCGTTTCGCTGGCTCGGTTCGTTCATGCATCCGAGGTCACGAGCACGGGCCGCAATCGGTACGCATCGATCGCGGCGTTCGACAGCAGCAGCCTGCGCCGCTCGCCGCGCAGCATCAACCGGTCGATCCTGTTCAGGATGAAGCGGGCTGAATCATTGGGCTCACCGGTGAGCAGGCCGGATTGGTCGAGATATTTCCAGGCGATCTCGAAAGACTGCGCGCGCAATTCGGGGTCTGTCATAGCCGGCCAACGTCGACGGGGAACGGATGTTCCTAACCGCGCAACGTCAGTCGCAGCGAACCACGGCGCGACGAAATGCGTAGCGCCGCGAACGAGATCACGACCAGCACGTTGGCTGCAACGAAATGGAGTGGTGCCGACCCGCCAGCCCCGGTCGGCTTTGAAGGGCCCCGTGCTTGTCCCCCCGAGCACGGGGCTTTCTCATGCAGGCCAACCAGCGTCCCGACCTCGGCCGGCCATTGACGCGAGATCTCGCCGAGGATGCGATTAGTCCGTCTGCTCGTCGCGCCGGTCGCGGGCGAGCTGATGCCAGGCCAGAGCCAGTTGGATCAGTCTCTGCCGGTCGGCGCCGTCGGCGGACGCCGCGGCCCGCTTCATCGCCGCCTCGGCTTCGTGCTGTGGGTCGTACTTGGGGCACATGAGGCCGAACCTAACCGACCGATATGGACGGACCGATGGCAATTTCGTCCGTATGAATGCGGGGTGGCTTCGCGTCGTCCGAACCCACCCTGACGCATCTGTGAAGTGCGTCACAGCCTGCAACCGGCGTCTCGGCTAAACAGAACTCAACCGCTCGCACCACCGCGAGAGGGCATGGGTGGTCCATCATGACACAGGAAGCAGCAGCCGAGGCTCACGTCCCAACGCGACGCGCAAGGCCCGACCTGTTCGGCGCCACGTTTCTTGCCACCATCGGTATCGTGATGCTGGCCTGGATCGCAGGCCTGGTCTGGGCCGCGATCGCGTTCTTCAACTGGCTGGTGTGACGCGCGAAGCGATCAGTATCGCTTCAGCAAGCAATACGTTGCCCAGACAAAAAGAGGCGGGCCTGCGCCCGCCTCCTTGTTTCAGACCTTGCCTGAAGCCTCAGTAACACGCGCGAGGATCGGCCTGCACATACTGGCCGCTCGGATAGCGGTAGTAGCAATTGCCCTGGGCGAAATAATAGCCGGGCCGCGAGGCAGCCGTGGCGCCGGCGATCGCGCCGGTGGCGCCGCCGATCACGGCACCCGCGGCCGCGCCCGAGGCGTTGCCCGAGATCAGGCCGCCCAGCACGCCGCCGACGATAGCGCCGCCAAGCGCGCTTGCGCCGGGATCAGCCGGTGGCGGAGGCGGCGGCGGTTCGTAGGCGACGGGAGGCGGCGCCGGGGCATAGGCCACCGGCATGTCGTCGAAGTAATCCTCGGAGATGTAGGCCGGCGGGCCGGCCATCCGCTGCGGATAATAGTACCAGACGCCGCCGACGTCCCACCACCAGCCGGAGCGGCCGTTGCGGACCTCGTGGCGCCAGCGCCCGCCATCCCAGGCGCGATTGCCGCGATAGGCGTGTCCGCCCCAGTCGCGCTCCGGTGCGGGGCCCCTGGCGTAATTGCGTCCGGGCGGCGGGCCACCTGCTCCGTGTGGGCCGGGACCGGGGCCGCCGGCGTGGGGCTGGCCGCCGGGCTGTTGCGCGGGCCGGGCCGCCTGCTGCGGCGGGGGGCCCTTGCGCATGTTCTGATTGTTCTGGGGCGGCGCGCCCGCGCCGGGCCCCGCAGGCGTCTGGGCCTGGGGTCTTGGCGGCAATGAGTCCTGTGCCTGCGCCGAAAGCGCGACAAGGGACATGGCCGAAACCAAGGGAATAATGATCTTCATGCGGCTGGACGCACTCATGCGTGCTTAACCCCCTACTCTCGCGATTGCCGTGGTGCCTAGCGCGATAGACGATTCGCCTCGCGCCTGGCTGATGCCGGCGGACATAACTGACCTGCTTTGGTCGGCTAAGTCCCGTTACAAATGATTAAGATCACGGCAATTTTCGGCCCTGGGGGGCGCGGCGGAACCGTTCTAGCGCGCCGGCTCGATCACATTGCAGTTGGTCCGCCCCGACATCAGGCAGTCCTGCATCTTGCTGGCCGCGGTGAGATCGCGGGCGAGCCACCAGCCGACACCGAGGATCACGAGCGCGATGATCAATCCGGCAATCGCGCCGCGACGGTTGTCGCCGGATTGAGGTTTTGCGAGGGATTTGGGCTTTTTGCCCGGTTCGGGCTTGGACTCAGACTTGGACATGACTGGCCGATCGCAGGGGTGAGCCGGCTTTACCACCTCTGCGACGTCGCGTCACATCCCGGTCGATCGTTCAGCCCCGGGTCTGCCGGATCGCATCCTTGCGCGAGGTTTCGACCGCCGGTGTGGCCCGCGGTGCGCAGGTCGTCAGCAAGAATGCGGTCTGGGTGCATTCCCAATCCGCGCCGAGGACGGCACTTTCGATCGGCTTCGGGCGGGCAAGCAACAGTGCGACGCCAGCCAAGGCGACCACCGCGACGGCGATTGCGAGCGCCTTCGGGCTCAGTCTTGAGATCATCATGCCCGTGCTCCGTCTCGTACCGGGCGGACGCTAGGCGCCGCTCCGTGTGGTCCTCTATGAAGGACATCACAATTCGGCAGTTTTTCGGGGCTACGAGAGATCGTCGGGGGTGGCGATTTTTCGTCTACCTGATCGGCTGCGATTATGGGTGGCTTCGCGACGCGCGCCGATGTACACGCTTCTGCGTCGCGTGGTGCCTGCTATGCCCAGCCGACGTACCAACAGTCACCGATGTAGGATTGAAAGCGAGGAAGGCAAGGCCCGTGAGTGGATTTAGGGAACCCGGGTTTTCAGACCGGCAAAAGGCGGCGCAGGAAGCGCGCAAAAATCTTTTGAACAAATTCAAGTCGCAGCCCGGGCTGGATGATCCGGCGGTGGCGGCACGTCGTGCTGAGCGCGAGGCGCTCGCGGCCAAGCGCGCAGAGGCAAAGGCCGCGCGCGAAGTCGAGAAGGCCGAGCAGAAGCGTATTGCGGAAGAAGCTGCAGCGGCCGAAGCCGCGCGTATCGCCCGCGAAGCGGAAGAAGCGATCGCCAAGCAGGCTGAAGTCGAGGCCGAGCAAAAGGCCAAGCGCGACGCCCGCTACGCTGCCCGAAAGGCTAAGCGGAAGTAACGTTCGCAAGTCACGTTCAACTCACGTCGCGTTCAAGTGAAGTTGAACTGAAACATCGCTGGGGGCGGTCCATGTGACCGCCCTCGGACTTCCAAGCGCGCGTCTGCCTTCGCAGACGCCGCGACGACGGCGGAAGATCAGTTCTTCTTCATCGTCCCGTCGTCTTTCTTCATCCCGTCCTTCGACATGTGGTCCTTCTTCATGCCGTCGTCCTTGGACATGGTGTCCTTCTTCATGCCGTCCTTGGACATCGTGTCCTTCTTCATCATGCCGTCGTCCTTGCCCATCTTGTCCTGGGCAAAAGCGGCCGGCGACAGCGCGAGGCCAAGCGACAGAGCGGCAGCCGAGACGCCGAGCACGATGCGGGTGCGAATGGTCATGAGTGATTTCCCTTCGAGATGGTGTTTGTCAGCGACGGACGCCGCTATCTGATCTCGACGGATTGCCCGCTGGCGTTGTTACGCGCCCACTGACAAAATTTCTGCGGGCCGGCTGCGAGGATGTTCCGTGTGCACTGCAGCAAGGCCGGCACTTGCCCCGGCATTCGGTCTCGAACTATCAGATGAGAGAATATTGGGTGAGAGACCGGCTAGGATGGACCTATGCGCTGGTCTCAAGGACCCAGCCCACCTCACACCAAACAAGAACCGGCCAAGGGCCGTCCAAGGGGATACACCATGCTCACGCGCCGTCATCTGATCGCGACCGCCGTCGCCGCACCCGCCATTCTTCGCTTCGGCACTGGTACCGCGCATGCCGCGACCACGCTAAAGATCTCGCATCAATTCCCGGGAGGGACCATCGACAAGGGCGACTTCCGCGACCGGCTCTGCCGCATGTTCGCGGCTGAAGTCGCCAAGCGCAGCAAAGGCGACATCGCTGCAGAAATCTATCCGAACTCCTCGCTGATCAAGACCAACGCGCAGTTCTCCGCGATGCGCAAGGGCGCGCTCGACATCAGCCTCTATCCGATGCCTTACGCCGGTGGTGAGCTACCGGAGACCAATATCGGCCTGATGCCGGGCCTCGTGACCACCTACGACCAGGGCATGCGCTGGAAGAAGGCGCCGGTCGGCAAGGCGCTGACTGACTTCCTCGCCGACAAGGGCATCATCCTGCTCACCTGGGTGTGGCAGGCCGGCGGCGTCGCCAGCCGCTCCAAACCGATCGTCGCCCCTGAAGATGCCAAGGGCATGAAGGTGCGCGGCGGCTCGCGCGAGATGGACATGGTGCTCCAGACCGCCGGCGCCTCGGTGCTCTCGGTGCCGTCGAACGAAATCTACGCGGCGATGCAGACCGGTGCCTGCGATGCCGGCATCACCTCCTCGACCAGCCTGATCTCGTTCCGGCTCGAAGAGGTCGCGAAGTCGCTGACCTCGGGTGCGGGTGCCTCCTACTGGTTCATGCTCGAGCCGCTGATGATGTCGAAGGCGATCTTCGACAAGCTGCCGAAGAACCAGCAGGACGTCCTGCTCGCGGTCGGCACCGAGCTCGAAGCCTTCGGCCGCAAGGGCGCGCAGGACGACGACGTCGAGGTCGCCAAGGTCTACGAGAAGGCCGGCGCCAAGGTCAGTGCGCTCGATGCCGCCACCGTCGGCAAATGGCGCGACATCGCCCGCGACACCGCGTGGAAGGATTACGGCGCCAAGACCGCGACCGCCGCCAACCTGCTCAAGCTCGCCTCCGACGTCGGCGCATGAGCCACGGTCCGCTTCCGGATCGTGATGACCAGGCGAACGCTGCCGCAGGGACCGGCCTTGCGGCGGCGATCGATCGCGGTCTCGCCGTCCTCAACACCATCATCGTCGTGTTCGCAGCGATCGCGCTGATCGCGGCCTGCGCCATCCTGAGCTACAGCGTGCTCAGCCGCGCCCTGTTCAAGGCCGCCAATTACTGGCAGGACGAGGCCGCCGTATTCCTCTTGGTCGGCGCCACCTTCATGACGGCGGCCTATGTGCAGCAGAACCGCGGCCATATCGGCATCGAGGCCTTTGTCGGCCTGCTGTCACCGCTCGCGAACCGGATCAGGCTCTGGCTGGTCGATGCCGCGACGTTCCTGTTCTGCGCCTTTTTCGCCTGGAAGTCCTGGACGCTGACCCATGAAGCCTATGTCGACGGTCAGGTCTCAAACTCGATGTGGTCGCCGCCGCTCGCCATTCCCTATTCGCTGATGGCGCTCGGGATGAGCCTGCTCTGCATCCAGATCCTCGTGCAGCTTGCGCTGCCTTTCGCAGGAGCCAGGCGTCCATGAGCGTTTTCGGTATCGGCCTCGCCTACGGTATCGCGACGCTGGTCGTGATGTTCTCAGGCATGCCGATCGCGTTCGCGCTCGGCGCGGTCGCGGTCGTGTTCATGGGCATCTACATGCCGGCCGCGTCCCTGGATACGGTGACGCAGAACGTCTACGAGGAAATGGCCTCGATCACGCTGCTGTCGATCCCGCTCTTCATCCTGAAGGGCGCCGCCATCGGTAAATCGCGCGCCGGCCAGGATCTCTATTCGGCCCTGCATGCCTGGCTGCATCGCGTCCCCGGCGGCCTCGGCGTCGCCAACGTGTTCGCCTGCGCGCTGTTTGCGGCGATGGCGGGCTCCAGCCCTGCGACCTGCTCGGCGATCGGATCGGCCGGCATCCCCGAGATGCGTAAGCGCGGCTATTCCGGCGGCTTTGCCGCCGGCATCATCGCGGCCGGCGGCACGCTCGGCATTCTGCTGCCGCCCTCGATCACGATGATCCTGTTCGCGGTCGCCGCTGAAAAATCGCTCGGCCGTCTCTTCCTCGCCGGCATCGGGCCCGGCCTGCTGCTGGTGTCCCTGTTCGGCGCCTATGCGGTGATCCGCTTCCGCCAGGAATATGCCGCGGCGCAGGCGATCTTTGAGAAAGGCGGGCCTGAGGCGGCGATCCTGGCCCGCGACGAATACACGCTCGCCGAACGCTTCAGCGTGCTGCCGCGCGTGATCCCGTTCGTGCTGCTGCTCACCGGCGTCATGATCGCGCTCTATGGCGGCTACGCGACGCCGTCGGAAACCGCCGGCCTCGGCGGCCTGCTCGCGCTGGCGCTGATCGCGGCGATCTACAGCGTGTGGCGGCCGAGCGACCTCGCCCCGATCTTGAAGTCGACGATCCGGGAATCGACCATGCTGATGATGATCATCGGCATGTCGCTGCTCTATTCCTACGTGATGAGCTATCTGCACATCTCGCAATCGGTCGCCGAATCCATCGTCGCGATGCACCTGCCGCGCTGGGAGCTGCTGTTCGCGATCCTCGTCATGGTCGTCGTGCTCGGCTTCTTCCTGCCGCCGGTCTCCATTATTCTCATGACCGCGCCGATCATCCTGCCGCCGCTCCGCGCCGCCAATTTCGACATCATCTGGTTCGGCGTAGTCATGACCATCGTGATGGAGATGGGGCTGATCCATCCGCCGGTCGGCCTCAACATCTTCGTCATCCGCAACGTCGCGCCGGACATTCCCTTGCGCGAGGTGATCTGGGGCACCCTGCCCTTCGTGCTGCTGATGATGCTCGCGGTGCTGCTGCTGTGCTTCTTCCCGGGAATCTCGACCGGGCTGCCGGACCTGGTGATGGGGCCGGACGGGAGCAGGTAGAGGCAATCGCAAGTGCCGTAGGGTGGGCAAAGGCGCGCAGCGCCGTGCCCACCATCTCTCCTCGATCCCGATAAAAGTGGTGGGCACGCTTCGCTTTGCCCACCCTACGAGCTAACCCTAAGATCTCTACGATTTATCCTTCCGCCGTAACTTCGGCGCGATCGTGCTGCCGGCCACCACCTGCAACAGATCCTTGCGCACGGCCTCGATGTGCCGCTCCAGGAACCGGCAGGCCTCCTCGACCTTCTGTGCACGGCAGAGCGCGATCAGATGGGCGTGCTCCTTCTCGGCTGTCCCCATCGCCTTGGTGTTGGAGAGCTGGAGGCGCGTGTAGCGGTCGCTGGTCTGGAGCAGCGACAGCACGATCGCGCGCGTACGCGGCTGCGGGGCGTGAACGTAGAGTGCCATGTGAAAATCGGCGTTGAGCTGGCCCCATTCGCTGACGTTACGCGCCTTGATCGCCTTCTCGAAGCTCTTGTGGATGTCATCGAGCCCGCTAAAATCATCGGCGGTGAAACGCGGCGCCGATTGCGCCAGGAGGCGTGGCTCCAGGATTCCGCGCAGGTCGAACACATCGTTGATCTCGTCCAGCGACAGCTCCGAGACGATCGCGCCCTTCTGCGGGACGATGCGCACCAGGCCTTCGGCTTCGAGCTGGAACAGCGCTTCGCGCACCGGGATGCGGCTGACGCCATAGGCCTCGCCAAGTGCGTCCTGCCGTAGCTGCGATCCGGCCGGATAGGTGCCGTCGAGGATCGCCTGCCTGAGCTGGTCGACGATCGCGGCCGACAGGGTGCGATGCTTCAGAGGCTGTTTCATCTGACCTTCTGTTGTCCTTCCCGACTCATCCGGCCGAAGCGGTCTCTCTCTTGCATGTTGAGGGGCCCAACAAAAGTGTGGGGCCCGGCAAAAGCCAGTGCCCAGCAAAAGCGCGTCCTGCCGCCGAAATGACCGCAATCTCCGTTTGACACGCAAAATGTATAAATTATACATTTGTCGATAGCACGAGATTTCTCAGGGGTCGGGGCCTCTTTCATGATCGAGCAGACGATGCCGGCCACGCGCGCATTCAGCGTTCGACACATGGTCGTCCGCGCGTCCAGTGCCCTGCTCGCCGTCGAGCGCGTCGCGCTGATGGGCCTGATGTACCTGCTCACCGGCCTGATCCTGGTGAACGTCGTCACCCGTTACGCGCGCTTCCCGATCTACTGGATCGATGAATCCGCGGTCTATTGCGTGGTCTGGCTGACCTTTGTCGGCGCCTCCGCGATGACGCGGCTGCGGCTCGATTTCGCGGTCACCATGCTGACGGAGCGTCTTTCGCCACGGCACCAGAAGATCGCAAAGGTGATCTCGACCGGCATGGTCGTCGCGTTCGGAATCGCACTGATCGTGACCTGCATGCTCTGGATGGACCCGATTGGCCTCGCGCGTGCCGGCTTCGACGGGCGCAAGCTCGCGGCCGAGACCTTCAACTTTCTCTATACCGAGCACACCCAGACGCTGAACTGGCCGACCTGGGTGCTCTATTTGACGCTGCCGATCTTCGCGGTCTCGATGACCATCCACGGCCTCGCCAACCTGCTGGAAGATCTCGAGCTGGTCCCGCGCACGCCGCCGAAAGGCTTTGCGCTCTCCGAACTCGACGGGGTCAACTGATGATCACGTCAGCCGCCTTCATCGCGATCATGCTGGTCGGCGTGCCGATCGGCCTCTGCCTGTGCCTCGCCGGCCTCGTCTACATCGCAGCGTCCGGCAATCCGGTGCTGTTCCAGTCCTATCCGCTCCAGCTGTTCGGCGGCGTCGACAGCTACGGCCTGATCGCCATTCCGCTGTTCATCCTGATCGGAGAGATCATGAACGGCGGCGGCATCACGCGGCGCATCATCGACATGGCGATGGCCTTCGTCGGCTCGCTCAAGGGCGGGCTCGCCTACGTCAACATCCTCGCCAACATGTTCATCTCCTCGATCCTGGGATCCGCCACCGCGCAGGTCGCGATCATGGCGCAGATCATGGTCCCGGAGATGGAGAAGAAGGGCTACGACAAGACCTTCGCGGCGGGATTGACCGCCTATGGCGGCATGCTCGGCCCGATCATTCCGCCCTCGGTGATGTTCGTGGTCTACAGCGTGCTGGCGCAGGTCTCGGTCAGCGACATGCTGATCGCCGGCATCGTGCCGGGCGTCATCCTCACGGTGATGTTCTGCCTCGTCATCGCGCTGATGGGATACGTCTACAATTATCCCCGCGCGGATTATCAGACGCCGCGCCAGCGCGTCATGACGATCCTGCGGACGTCACCCACCCTGCTGATTCCGATCGTCATCGTCGGCACCATCCTCAGCGGCCTCGCCAATGCGACGGAATCCGCGGCCGTCGGCGCGGTCGCCGCCGCGCTTGTCGGGAAATACTGGACCAGGGAGTTCGAGTTCTCGCAGTTGCCGCAGATGATGCTGCGCAGCGCCATCTATTCCGCGATCGTGCTGTTCCTGGTGGCCGCCGCGGCGGTGTTCTCCTGGGTCCTGATCTTCGGCAAGGTGCCGCAGGAAACCGCCGGCTGGATCCAGTCCGCCGCCAAGGACCCGGTCAGCTTCATGCTGATCTGCAACGTCATCCTGCTGATCATCGGCACGGTCATCGACGGCATTCCCGGCCTGATCATGACGGTGCCGATCCTCCTGCCTGTCGCGACCGACGTCTACCACATCGATCCCCGGCATTTCGGCGTCGTGGTGGTGATCAACCTCGTGCTCGGCCTGCTGTCGCCGCCGGTCGGGCTCTGCTTCTTCGTCGCGGCCGCCGTCACCGGCGCCAAGCCCGGCAAGATGTTCATGGTGACGCTGCCCTTCTTCGTCATCTCCTGCGTCCTGCTGGTGCTGCTCTCGCTCTATCCGTCGCTCTCGCTGATCCTCATCAAATAGGCCTGTTCAAAAGGAAGCCCGACCATGCCGCTTTCACGCCGCCGCTTTCTCGCCGCAAGTGCCGCCGCCTCGGTGTTCGCACCGTCGCTGGCGCTTGCCCAGGCCAAGGAATTCCGCCTCGGCCTGATCACGCCGAACGGCCATTCCTGGAACAAGGCGGCGCTCAAGTTCGGCGACGAGCTCAAGGCGGCCACCAACGGCCGGCTCACCCTGACCGTGTTCCATTCCGGCCAGCTCGGCAACGAGCCCGCGATGATGCAGCAATTGCAGTCCGGCGCGCTCGACATGGGCTTCATCCAGGCCGCCGAGCTCGGCTCGCGCGTGCCGCACATCGCCGCGATCAATGCGCCCTACATCGTCCGCTCGACGCCTGCGGTCGCGAAATTCGTGCGGCATCCGGCGGCGGTGAAGCTGTTCGATGTGCTGCCGCAGGAGACCGGCACCATCGGCCTCGGCTGGGGCATCACCGGCATGCGCGCGGTGTTCTCCTCGAAGGACCTGAACTCGCTCGCCGACATCAAGGGCATGAAGCTGCGCATCAACCCGACGCCGGTCTATCGCGATTTCTATTCCTCCCTCGGTGCCGCGCCGACGCCGATCCCGACCCCGCAGGTGTTCGACGCGATGGCCAACGGCCAGGTCGATGGCCTCGAGGCCGATCTCGAATTCTCCTGGAACCAGCGCTTCGACAAGGTCTCGAAGGTGATCCTGCAGATGAATGCCGTCTTCATGCCGATGGCGGCGGTGGTCTCGGGCCGGGTCTGGCAGACGCTCCCCGCAGCCGACCGCGATCTGATCGCCAAGACGGTGAAGTCGACGCTGGACGCGCAGATCGACGAGTTGGCCTCCAACGAGCCCGCGCTGATCGAGAATTTCAAGAACGCGCCGATCCCGATCCGCCAGGTCCCGCCTGGCGACACCGAGGCTGTCATCGCCGAGTTCGACAAGATCTGGCTGCCCAAGGCACCTGTTCTCGCCGCGCTGCGCAAGGTCGGCGCGACGCTCTGATCCCATTCGCCATCCTCTTCACAACAGCCGGCGGCCCCAGCCCCCCGCCGGCAAACTCACTTGGAGTCAATTCATGAGCCGCCGCGTTTCCTGGGAAGGCGTCTTCCCGGCCGTCACCACGCAATTCCACAATGATCTCTCGCTCGACATCGACGCCACCGCCAAGGTCATGGACGGTCTGATCCGCGACGGCGTCTCCGGCTTGATCGTCTGCGGCTCGGTCGGCGAGAACACCTCGCTGGAGCGCAAGGAGAAGGTCGCGATCATGGAGACGGCGAAATCCGTCGCGAAAGGCCGCGTGCCGGTACTGTGCGGCATCGCCGAGTTTACCACGGCCTTCGCGGTCGAAACCGCCAAGGAAGCCGCGCGCGTCGGCATCGACGGCGTGATGGTGATGCCGGCGCTGGTCTATTCGTCGAAGCCGCACGAGACCGCCGCACATTTCCGCGCGGTTGCCAGCGCGACCGACCTGCCGGTGATGCTCTACAACAACCCGCCGATCTACAAGAACGACGTCACCCCCGACATCCTGGCCTCGCTCGCCGACGTCGAGACCGTGGTCTGCTTCAAGGATTCCTCGGGCGACACGCGGCGCTTCATCGACACCAGGAACATGGTCGGCGACCGCTTCGTGCTGTTCGCAGGGCTCGACGACGTCATCGTCGAGAGCATCGCCATGGGCGCGGTGGGCTGGGTCTCCGGCATGTCGAACGCCTTCCCGCGCGAGGGCGAGACGCTGTTTCGTCTTGCCAAGGCCGGCCGCTTGGCCGAGGCCATGCCGATCTACGAATGGTTCATGCCGCTGCTACATCTCGATGCGCGCCCGGACCTCGTCCAGTGCATCAAGCTGTGCGAGAACATCATGGGCCGCGGCACCGCGCTGACCCGTCCGCCGCGCCTCGCGCTGCTGCCGCAGGAAAAGGCCGAGGTCGAGGCCATGATGGCGAAGGCGCTCAAGAGCCGGCCGCGCCTGCCGGATGTCGGGCTGAAGGCGGCCTAGGCGAAGGTCTCGTAGGGTGGGCAAAGCGAAAGCGTGCCCACCATTTGAGATCAAAATCGCGGAGAGATGGTGGGCACGGCGCTACGCGCCTTTGCCCACCCTACGAAGCTAGCAAGCAGCCCGCTTCTTCTTCGCGTTCAGCGCGGAGGCTACGCGGCTCACAGGCGGCTTGCCCAGCACGCCGCTCATCTCGTTCGTGGCCGCCAGCAGCTTGTCCATGTCGACGCCGGTCCTGACGCCCATGCCCTCGAGCATGTAGACGACGTCCTCGGTCGCGACGTTGCCGGTCGCACCCGGCGCGTAGGGGCAGCCGCCAAGGCCGCCGGCGGCGGCATCGATGACGCGGACGCCCTCCTCCAGGCCGGCATAGAGATTGGCGAGTGCCTGGCCGTAGGTGTCGTGGAAATGCATCGCGAGTTTGGCCGGCGGGATATTGGCGCTAACCGCGCGCAGCATCTCCTTGGCCTTATCAGGCGTGCCGACGCCAATGGTGTCGCCGAGCGAGATCTCGTAGCAGCCGAGCTCCCACAGCGTGTTGGCGAGATCGGCGACCGCCTTCGGCTTGATCTCGCCGTCGAACGGGCAGCCCAGCACGCAGGAGATATAGCCGCGGACCCTGACGCCATCAGCCTTGGCGCGCGCCAGCACCGGCTTGAAGCGCTCGATGGACTCCGCGACCGTGCAGTTGATATTGGCGCGCGAAAAGCCTTCCGAGGCCGCCGCGAACACGGAGACGACTTGCGCGCCGGCAGCGCGCGCGGCGTCATAGCCCTTCTCGTTCGGCACCAGCACGTGGAATTCGGCGCCCTTGACGTGGCTGACGCCGCGCAGCACGGCGTCCGAGCTCGCCATTTGCGGGATCGCCTTGGGCGACACGAAGGCGCCGACCTCGACCGTGGTGAGGCCAGCGGCGACGAGCGCCTCGATGAAGGCGATGCGGGCCTCGACGCTGACGAGCGTCTTCTCGTTCTGGAGGCCGTCGCGCGGCCCCATTTCGATGATGCGGACGGGATCGCTCATCTCACTCTCCCGATGGCTCGACCACGGCGAGCTCGACGCCCTCCTGGACGATGTCTCCGACCTTGCATTTGATCGATTTCAGCACGCCGGCATAGGGCGCGCGCAGCGTCTGCTCCATCTTCATCACTTCCAGGGTGAGGATCGGCGCGCCCTTGTCGAGCTTGGCGCCCTCCTCGGCCAGCACGGCGACGACCGTGCCCGGCAAGGGCGCCGCGATCTTGTCCTCTCCGACATGCTCTTCGCTCTCGCCGCCGAACGGATCGACCCAATGCAGGTCGAAGCGGCCGTTGCGTGTGCGCAAATACAGCTCATGGCCGTCGACCACTGCTGCGACCTGCGATTTGACGCCATCGAGCGTCAGATCGAAGCCGCCGTCACGCGGCGCGATCGTGAACGCCAATTCGCGCTCGCCAGTCACCAGCGTCGACGGACCGCTGCCGTAGTTCAGCGTGATCTTCTGTTCAGGTCCATGGCCGACGCGGAAGGCAAAGTTGCGCTGGCGGCGACCGACCGGCATCCAGCCAAAGGTCTGCCAGGGCGAACTCGCCTCGTCTTGCGCGGCCTGCCGCTCGTCGTTGATAACAGCGGCGACTGCAGCGCACAGCTCGAGCTCGCCGGGCGCCGGCGAGGCCTGCGTCAAGCCCGCCAGCTCACGCTCGATGAAGCCGGTATCGATCGCATTGGTCCGCACCTTCGGATGCGTCATCAGCGCCGACAGGAACGGGATGTTGGTGACGATGCCGCGGACGTCGGAGTCTTGCAGCCCGCGGTTCAGCCGTTCGATCGCGACGTCCCGCGTCGGCGCCCACGCGATCATTTTTGCGAGCATCGCATCGTAATAGGGCGAGACCGTATCGCCTTCGCGATAGCCGGCGTCGATGCGCAGGCCGCCGGTTTCCGCCGGCAAGCGCCAGGTCGAGATCCTGCCGACCGACGGCATGAAGTTCTTGGTCGGGTTTTCGGCGTAGACGCGCGCCTCGACCGCGTGGCCATTGAGCCGGATCTCGTCCTGTTTCAGCGGCAGCGCCTCGCCGAAGGCGACGCGCAGCTGCCATTCGACGAGATCGATGCCGGTGATCAGCTCGGTCACGGGATGCTCGACCTGAAGGCGCGTGTTCATCTCGATGAAGAACACGTCCTTGCCGTCGGAGACGAACTCGATCGTGCCGGCGCCGACATAGTTGACCGCGCCCGCCGCCTTTCGCGCGGCGGCGCAGACGGTCTCGCGCTGGGCCGGATTGAGCGTCGGCGACGGTGCCTCCTCGATTACCTTCTGGTGCCGGCGCTGCAGCGTGCATTCGCGCTCGAACAGTGACAGCAGATTGCCGTGGCTGTCGCCGATGATCTGCACCTCGATGTGGCGGGGATTGTCGACATATTTTTCGATCAGCATGCGGTCGTCGCCGAACGCAGCCTTGGCTTCGCGCTTGGCGCTGACGATCGCCGGTCCAAGCTCGTCCGCCGAGCGCACGATGCGCATGCCGCGGCCGCCACCGCCGGCGGACGCCTTCACCAGGATGGGGAAGCCGATCTTGTCCGCCGCCTTCGAAAGCGTCGCGTCGTCCTGGGCCTCGCCGTGATAGCCGGGCACCAGCGGCACGCCGGCCTTCTCCATCAGCGCCTTGGAGCCGGACTTCGAGCCCATGGCCGTCATCATCGCGGCGGTGGGGCCGACGAACACCAGGCCCGCCTCCAGGCAGGCGCGCGCGAACTCGGCATTTTCGGACAGGAAGCCGTAGCCCGGGTGGACGGCTTCCGCACCGGTCTTTCGCGCGGCCTCGATCAGCCGCTCGACATTGAGGTAGCTGTCGCGGGCTCGCGCCGGACCGAGCAGCACGGCTTCATCCGCGAGCGCGACATGCATCGCGTCGCGGTCGGCCTCGGAATAGACCGCGACCGTGCGCAGGCCCATGGCTCGCGCGGTGCGGATGACGCGGCAGGCGATCTCGCCGCGGTTGGCGATCAGGAGCGTGCGAAAACGGCGGTAGAGCATTGAACGGTCCATCGCATCACATCCTGAACAGGCCGAATTTCGTAGGCTCGATCGGCGCATTCGACGCCGCGGAAAGGCCGAGGCCGAGCACGAGGCGGGTGTCGGCCGGGTCGATCACGCCGTCGTCCCACAGGCGCGCGGTCGCGTAATACGGATGCCCCTGGCTCTCATATTGCGCGCGGATGGGCTCGCGGAACTTGTCTTCCTCTTCCTTCGACCAGCTATCGCCCTTGGCTTCGATGTTGTCGCGCCGGACCTGGCTCAGCACCATCGAGGCCTGCTCACCGCCCATCACCGAGATGCGCGCGTTCGGCCACATCCACAGGAAGCGCGGCGAGTAGGCGCGGCCGCACATGCCGTAATTGCCGGCGCCGTAGGAGCCGCCGATCACGACGGTGAATTTTGGCACCGAGGCGGTCGCCACCGCCGTGACGAGCTTGGCGCCGTCGCGCGCGATGCCGCCGGCCTCGTACTTCTTGCCGACCATGAAGCCCGTGATGTTCTGCAGGAACACCAAGGGAATGCCGCGCTGGCAGCACAGCTCGATGAAATGCGCCCCCTTCAGCGAGCTCTCGCTGAAGAGAATGCCGTTGTTGGCGATGATGCCGACCGGATAGCCCCAGACATGGGCGAAGCCGCAGACCAGCGTCGTGCCGTAGAGTTTCTTGAACTCGTCGAACTCCGAGCCGTCGACGATGCGGGCGATGATGTCACGGACGTCGAACGGCTTTCGGCCGTCGACCGGCACCACGCCGTAGATCTCTTCCGCCGCAAACAGCGGATCGCGCGGCTTGTGCATGTTGAGGTTCGGCCGCACCGATGGCTTCAGCGTGCCGACGATGCGCCGGGCGATGCCGATCGCATGGGCGTCGTTCTGGGCGTAGTGGTCGGTCACGCCCGATTGCCGCGAATGCACGTCGGCGCCGCCGAGCTCCTCGGCACTCACCACCTCGCCGGTCGCGGCCTTCACCAGCGGCGGTCCGCCGAGGAAGATGGTGCCTTGATTACGTACGATGATGCTCTCGTCCGACATCGCGGGGACATAGGCGCCGCCGGCGGTGCAGGAGCCCATCACGATCGCGATCTGCGGGATGCCCTGCGACGACATCTGGGCCTGGTTGTAGAAGATGCGGCCGAAATGGCGCTCGTCCGGAAAGATCTCATCCTGGAGCGGCAGGAAGGCGCCGCCGGAATCGACCATGTAGACGCAGGGAAGATTGTTCTGCCGCGCCACGTCCTGCGCGCGCAGATGCTTCTTCACCGTCATCGGATAGTAAGTGCCGCCCTTGATGGTGGCGTCGTTGGCGACGATCACGCATTCGCGGCCCGCGATGCGCCCGACGCCGGTGATGACGCTCGCCGAATGCACGTCACCGCCATAGAGGCCGTACGCCGCCAGCGGCGACAGCTCCATGAACGAGGTGCCGGGATCGACCAGCAGGTCGACGCGCTCGCGCGCCAGCATCTTGCCGCGCGAGGTATGGCGGTTGCGCGAGACCTCGCCGCCGCCGCCGGCGACCTGGCTCAGTTTTTCTCGCAAGTCCGCGACAAGCCCGCGCATGGCCTCGGAATTGCGCGCAAAGTCCGATGAAGACGTATCGATGCTGGAATGGAGCGGCATGTTGATTCCAATGAGGTGAAGGTTTCAGGCCGTCTCGGACATCAGCTCGCGGCCGATCAGCATGCGACGCACTTCCGAGGTGCCGGCGCCGATCTCGTAGAGTTTTGCGTCGCGCCAGAGACGTCCGACTGGAAACTCGGAGGTATAGCCGACGCCGCCCAGCGCCTGGATCGCCTCGCCGGCCATCCACGTCGCCTTCTCCGCGGAATAGAGGATCGCGGCCGCCGCATCCTTGCGCAGCGTGCGGGCGTGGTCGGCGCGGTCGCAGGCGCGCCCGACCGCATAGACATAGGCGCGCGCCGACTGCCAGGTCGCATACATGTCGGCGAGCTTGCCCTGCATCAGCTGGAAGTCGCCGATCGGCTGGCCGAACTGTTTTCGTTCATGCATATAGGGCACCACTGCGTCCATGCAGGCCGCCATGATGCCGAGCGGGCCGCCCGACAGCACCGTGCGCTCGTAATCGAGGCCGGACATCAGCACCTTGACGCCCTCGCCGACCTTGCCGAGCACGTTCTCTTCCGGCACCTCGCACTCGTCGAAGAACAAGGGATAGGTGTTGGAGCCGCGCATGCCGAGCTTGTCGAGATGCTGGCCGTGGGTGAAACCCTTGAAGCCCTTTTCGACCAGGAACGCGGTCATGCCGCGCGGGCCCGCCTCCGGATCGGTCTTGGCGTAGACGACCAGCACGTCGGCGTCGCCGCCATTGGTGATCCACATCTTCGAGCCGTTGAGGACATAGCGGTCGCCGCGCTTGTCTGCGCGCAGCTTCATCGAGACGACGTCGGAGCCCGCGCCGGGCTCGGACATCGCGAGCGCGCCGACATATTCGCCGGAGATCAGCTTTGGCAGATAGCGCGCGCGCTGCGCGTCGTTGCCGTTGCGGCGGATCTGGTTGACGCAGAGGTTGGAATGGGCGCCGTAGGACAGCCCCACGGCGGCCGAGCCCCGCGAAATCTCCTCCATGGCGACGATATGGGCGAGATAGCCCATGCTGGAGCCGCCATATTGCTCCGGCGCGGTCATGCCGAGCAGGCCGAGGTCGCCAAAGCGCTTCCAGAGGTCGGCCGGGAACAGATTGGCCTTCTCGATCTCGGCTGCGCGCGGGGCGATCTCCGCCTCCACGAAGGCGCGCAGCGTGTCGCGCAGCATGCTGATGTCTTCGCCCAGATCGAAATCGATGCTCGGGATGTTCAAGGCGATTCCTCCGTATTCTTGTCGGGTCCGAACCTACCCCCGCCCGGGCGTCCCAGCGGTCGAAAAGGTTGCATTTTCCGCCAAGTTTGGCGAGGATTTTTCATGCCCTTTCAAGCCGCGACCGCGACGCCCCGCCGCGCCATGACCCCAGCCGCCTTCGTCCGCGGCGTGGTTGCCGCTTATGCCCTTTACGGGCGGGATCCGGCCGAAGCCTTGGGCAAGGGGCAGGTCACCGCGGACCTCGTTCGATCCCGCGACGGACGGGTGACGGCGGCCCAGTTCGAGGCGCTGGCCGGCCATGCCATGCGCGAGCTCGACGACGAGGCGCTCGGCTGGTTCTCGCGCCGGCTGCCTTGGGGAACCTATGGCATGCTGTGCCGCGCCTCGATCACCGCCCCCAATCTCGAAGTCGCGCTAAAACGCTGGTGCCGGCATCATCGCCTGCTGACCGAGGACGTGCTGTTCGAGCTCTCGCTTGGTGATGAGACCGCGACGATCTCCATTCGCGAGCAGCGCGACCTTGGCCCGTTGCGTGAATTCTGCCTGGTCACCCTGCTCCGCTATGTCCTCGGCTTTTCCTGCTGGGCCGTCGATTCCGCGATCGCGCTGCGTGCGGCCGAGTTTCCCTATTCCGAGCCGGGCCACGTCTCGGTCTATCCGACGATCTTCTGCAGGCATTTGAGCTTCGATGCGGACGGCGCCCGCATCGTGTTCGACAAACATTATCTGTCTCTGCCGCTGACCCGCAGCCCCGCCGATCTCGACAGCATGCTCAAGGGCGCGCTGCGGCTCACCGTGCTGCCCTACCGGCGCGACCGGCTGCTGGTCGAGCGCGTCCGCCGCGTGCTGCGCAATGCACGCGGACGCATTCTCGGCGCCGAGGATGTCGCAAGCGAGCTGGCGCTCTCCACCCGCACCATGCATCGGCGCCTGCGCGAAGAAGCGACCTCGCTGCGCGATCTCAAGGAAGAGGCAAAGTTCGAGCTCGCCAAGCAGGAGCTGATGCGCGGCCGCGCCCCCATCAAGCGGATCGCGGAGATCGCCGGCTTCCGCAACGAGAAGAGCTTTTCGCGCGCCTTCCGCACCTGGACCGGCGCTAGCCCGCGCGAATTTCGCGAGCGCTATCGCTGAGGCTCGGCGTCACCTGCTTGTCATAAATTGACGTCCTCCGAGATCACTCTCGGAGGACGCAATCTCTCGGATCAGGTCGCGATCTCAGGCGTTAGTTCTGCGCGCCCTGGCGAGCCTTGGGCTGCTTCGTCTGCTTCGGCTGGAAGGCGAGCGCATCGTTGCTAGTCTTGGCGCCGCCGGCCTGCGAGCACGTGCCGCCGATGCCACCGGCCGCCTGACGGCAGGCTTCCATCGTCGGATAGCCGCAGCCGTGAGCGGCCTGGGCGCCGTTGGTGATGCAATAATCGTCGGCCTTCGCAGCCGGCGCCGACAGAACAAAAAACGCAGACGCAAACAGCGTCGCAGCAGAGGCTGCGATCGTCTTCGAAGTCGATGTCATGATGTCTTTTCCTGCTTAGGGTCCCACAAAAGCATCCCCGGTGTGCGACGCAGACCGAGGTTCACACCCTGCATCTAGGCAGCGCAAAGATGCCGACAATCACGGTTGCGCGCATTGCAGTCCTGCCTAAATCACATGTCACAGTTAGGTGAGTTACTAAGCTATTATAACTATCCGAATCGACTGCACCGCGCGCAAGCGCCCCCTACTTCGGAACTTCAGTAGCGAGACTTGAACGCCCTATCCGACGGATGCCGCCACGACCTCCTGCAACGGCAGCGGCACGTCCTTCGCGACGCCCAGCACCGGGAAGCTGCGGACGTTCTTCACGTCAGGCATCGCCGCGAAATGCAGCAGCTGCTGGCGCATGCTCTCGACGTTCGGCGCGACGCATTTCAGCAGGTAGTCGGTGTCGCCTGAAATCCGCCAGCACTGCTGGATGCGCGGAATCGCAGCGATCGAGCTCTCGAAGGCCTCCAGCACCGGCTGAGCCTGGCTGGCGAGCTGGATCGAGACGAACGACACCACCTCATAGCCGAGCAGCCGCTCGTCGATGACGGCGCGAACCGCCCGGATCACGCCGCGGCCGAACAGCAATTTCAGCCGTCGCAGGCAATTGGGCGCGGACACGCCGACGCGCAGCGCCAGCTCGTTGTTGCGCACCCGCCCGTCCTGCTGCAGCTCGGAGAGTATCTTCAGATCGACGCCGTCGAGCTGGTCACGCCCGGCCATCCCCCACCTCGCCATGATCCTGTCATGCGAGGCAGCGAAGCACGCGGCGGAATCGCTGCCAAGTGGCCGCAGCCCAGCGCAATAGCCGATCCGTCGATCGGGATCATCGGACGCGACGCCATGTCTGCGGGCGGGGTACCCCACCGTCATGCCGGGGCTTGTCGGCCATCCGCGCTCTCACTCGCCCCAAAGACGTGGATGCCCGGAACAAGCCCGGGCATGACGAGTAAATCACGTCGTATGAAGTCGGAGCAGCCAGCCGCCCCTCAATGCGTCCAGGGCTCGCCGCGCCGGAACGAGAAATTGTCCGCATAGGCGACCGTCCGGTGCCGCGACTCTTGCGGCTCGACCACCTGGTAGGCGATGCCCTTGCGCTCGCAATAGGCGACCGCCTCTTCCTTGCTGTGGAAGCGCAGCGTGATCTGCTGCTTCATGTCGCCGGACGAGGTCCATCCCATCAGCGGCTCGACCGAACGCGGCTGCTCCGGCTCGTAATCCAGCTGCCATTCCTTGGTCTTGGACCGGCCGGATTGCATCGCGTTCTTGGCGGGCTTGAAAATGCGTGCGGTCATGGGTGGTCCGGGCCTCTTGGTCTTTTCGTTCGATTTCGATGCGTCACGGTAGCAGTTGGTGGAAACCGCGGGCATAGTATAGAGACACCTTTTGGGAACTGATCGGTGATTCCGGTCCCCCCGGGGGTGCCTTGCCGACGGGTATAGTCATTATGCTGCACCGTGACAATTGCGTACCCGCCTTCCGCGCCGGGATCCCGCCCGGCGGCCCTGTCTCGCCGACACCAGCGTATCCGCCCCCTCCGAAAGCTTCCGTCGCATGGCCTTCCTGAACATCAACGCCACGCTTCCCGAAAAGGGCCGTGACCTCAGGCTCGACCTGTTTCGCGGCATCGCGAACTGGGCGATCTTCCTCGACCATATCCCCGACAACGTGGTGAACTGGATCACCACCCGCAACTACGGCTTTTCCGACGCCGCCGACCTGTTCGTCTTCATCTCCGGCTACACCGCTTCCTTCGTCTATGCGCGCATGATGCTCGAGCGCGGCTTCATCGTCGGCGCCACGAGGCTGACCAAGCGGGTCTGGCAGCTCTACGTCGCCCACATCATCCTGTTCGTGATCTACATCGCCTCGATCAGCTATCTGGCGCTGCGGTTCGGCGATTCCGACATGATCAACGAGTTCAACGTCGCCGGCCTCGTCGACAACGCCACCGAGACGCTGCGCCAGGGCCTGTTCCTGCGCTTCAAGCCGCTCAATCTCGACGTGCTGCCGCTCTACATCGTGCTGATGGGGCTGTTTCCGCCGGTGCTGTGGTTCATGCTGCGCAAGCCCGACCTGACGATGGCGCTGTCCATCGTGCTGTGGCTCGCCGCCCGCCATTACGGCCTGAACCTGACCGCCTATCCGGCCGGCCAGTGGTACTTCAACCCGTATGCCTGGCAGGTGCTGTTCGTGTTCGGCGCCTGGTGCGCGATGGGCGGCGCCCGGCGTTCGGGAGCCGTGATCAATTCGCCGATCACGCTGTGGCTTTGCCTCGGCTATCTCGCCTTCGCGCTGGTCATGACCATGGCCGGCCGCTTCCCCACCCTCGGCGGCATGTTCCCGGGATGGCTGTTCTCGGCCTTCAACCCCAACGACAAGACCAATCTCGCGCCCTACCGCTTCCTCCATTTCGTCGTGATCGTGATCCTGGTGATCCGCTTCGTGCCGAAGGACTGGCCTGGTCTGGAGTGGAAGGTGTTCGATCCCTTGATCGTCTGCGGCCAGCAGTCGCTCGCCGTGTTCTGCGTCGGCGTGTTCCTGTCCTTCGTCGGCCATTTCGAGCTGTCGATGAGTTCGGGCTCGCTGTTCGCGCAGATCTTCGTCAGCATCGCCGGCATCGCGATCATGACGACGGTGGCCTATTACATTTCCTGGTCGAAAAAGCAGGACAAGCCGTTGAAGCCGCCGCCGCCCAAGCCTGCGGCGGCCGCCTCGCCCGCAAAGGCCGCCTAGAGCCATTTCCGTTCCGATGAAATCGGAACGGGGTGCTGGCTTCTAGTAGCGGCAGCGGAGCCGGCTCAGGCCGCTTCGCTGTCGTACTCGGTGAACTTCTTGTAGATCCAGTCGCGGCCGTCGTGGCGGCGCCAGACCTTTCCATAGACGAGCTGCCCGTTGATCGAGCGGCGCGGCACGATCACGGTCCAGAGGTGCCAGATCTCGGTCCAGCTCGACTGCGGATGGACGGTTCGGACGTTGCGATCGAAAGACATGACGCAAAACTCACAGGATATGAGCGCCGCGACGAACTGTGACCTGTGTGACCACCGATTGCAGGCAGCCCATCGCGAGCCTTGCCGACCTGATATCAGCCAGGAATGCGGCCGCAACAACCACTCGGCCTTAACCTAACCGGTCAACCTTACCCCTCGTGGGTACCCGCCAAGACCCGTTGAAAGCCGGCGCCGATCTTTCTATGATGCGTGCACAATTTGAGAATGAGCGCGCCGTTTTGGACGCGTGGCAATTGCGAACTGATTTTCATTTTTCAAATGACTTGCTGACTGGGGCACCACAATGAATATGCAATGTGGACGTTTGCGCCTGGCGGTGTGCTCGGTGCCGCCTGCGCCGTGCATCGAGACAGTCAAGACATCCGTCTCTGAACCGCCGAAGGCGGCCAACGACAATCATCTGGCGTGGCCGTTCCTGCCGTTTCCGCTCGGCTGGTACGCGACGAACTGATCCCCGGAATAGCGCGACGCCGCTCAAGCGGAATATCATCGCTTGGCGGCGTCCGTTTAGGCATTGGGCGCTGAAATCCCCAATGCCTATATGTCTATGGCGACAGCCAAAGGTTCGAAGCAATTTTGCGAATTCTGGGTCGGGCCGGCCGGCGCAATGCCTTGAAAAATCGCGCAGAAGTGGCGTTTGGTGAAGAACAAGCGCCAGGGCTTCAGGCAAGGCTTCAGGCAAGGATTCAAGCAAGGATTCAAGCAAGGTTCGCGCGCGCTTCAGGTCGCCATAGGCCCGCCTGCCCATCCCCCGCAATCGCGCCCGCTCAGATGCGCGACGGGCTCTGCGCACCGGCGCTGAGCGTACCCTGCGCGTTGTAGGTCTGTCGCTGCGGCGTGCAGTTCCCGCCCTTGCGGTCGCAACCAATCGCCGCGCCATGAGTTGCAGGTTCTTCCCGTCTGTCCGGGGGACGCTGCGTGGCTGCGATCCATGCCCGCGCGATGTACGGACGGTCATCTCGTCTCACGACCGTGTGAGTTGGAGCGCGGCCGGTGAATTTTCACGAGCGAGCAGAGACCAACGAACAGCAGGCCGCAAGCCAAGGGGATGCAGTGAGTCAAATCGATACGACCGAGAAGCTCTCGGGCACGCCGGAGACTGAAAGTTCGCTGTTCGCACTGTGCGGGCTTGGCGTCGCCGGGATCGCAATGCTGGGCTGGATCTGCGCCCTCGCCTGGATCGCCTGGCGCCTGGTCGATTGGCTGTTGTTCTGAAATTGAAACGCCGCCGGGACGCCGATGCACGCAAAAGCTGCAGCGGACGTAATTTCGCGGGGATCGCCCGCTGACCTGACGATCGGCAGCGGCAACGGGATGAGCGCGGCGCAATATCGAGAGAATTGAAGGAGCTTCAACCTCGGGACTGGTCGGGGCAGCTGGATTCGAACCAACGACCTGCAGTACCCAAAACTTTGTAGGCCATTTTCCGCTGGATGCCGCTGGGTGTCGCTGATTTCCATTACTTGCCTAATATATTGACTTTCCAAGAATATATACGCCATACCGTTTCCGTTGCTTTCCCGTCGTTTCCGTTCAATAGATGATCCGGTGGCTACTCGGTGGCGACTCTGGGGGAAGCAATGCCGATATTGAAGTTGGGGCGACGGGCCGTCACCGGCCTGCCCTCTGTTACGAAAGCAACGATTTTTTACGACTCCGAACTGACCGGTTTCGGCGTCAAGGTCACGCCGACTGGCGCGCAATCATGGATCGTTGAATACCGCCCGGGCGAAGGCGGTAGGCGCGTCGCGAAGCGCCGTATGGTGATTGGTACGCCGGCAACGCTCGCGCCTGAGAAGGCCCGTGACGCCGCTGAGAAGCTGTTGGCGAGCGTGAAGCTAGGCGCGGACCCGGCCACTGAGCGAGGTGCTGCGAGGAAGGCCGAAACGGTCGATGAGTTGCTCGATGCCTTCACCAAGAGGCACCTGGTGGAACCAAAGCTGAAGGCTGGAACCATCCGTCTGAACAGCGGGTACATAAAAAACCATATTCGTCCGGCGCTCGGTCGCAAGAAGGCAACTGCCGTCACGCATTCCGACGTTAGCCGCCTGCAGAACAAAATAGGCGAGACGCACCCGGTAGCGGCCAACCGGGTTGTAACACTGATCGGCACCATCTGGGGATTCGGGCTCATGGAGAAGATCCTCCCGAAAGGCACGGAGAATCCAGCAGCCGGCATCAAGCCCAACAAAGAGCAGCAACGGCAACGCTATCTAACCGTGGAGGAGCTAGAGCGATTGGGCAATGCGATCCGTGAGGCAGAAACAACGGGAATTCCGTGGCAGCCAGATCCGACAAAGAAGGTGAAGCACGCGCCCAAGCCTGAGAACCGGCTAACGAAGATTGATCAGCATGCCGCAGCGGCGATCCGGCTCTTACTCTTCACTGGATGTCGCCTGATGGAAGTCCTCAATCTGCGGTGGGCAGAGTATGACGCTGGGCGCGGCCTGCTATTCTTGCCCGACTCTAAGACCGGGAGAAAGACCGTCGTGCTCTCTGCGCCGGCCATTGCGATACTCGACGTCCTACCCCGCGTCGGCGCCTACGTGGTTGCCAGTGAGACGGCGGGTACGAAGGACGAGAAGCCGCGCGCCGATCTGAACCGCCCATGGCGGGCTGTACGCAAGCGCGCCGGCATTGAAGATGTCCGAATCCATGACATGCGGCACTCGTTCGCAAGCGTCGGAGCCGGTTCCGGTCTTGGGCTGCCGATCATCGGCAACCTGCTCGGCCACACCCAGACCAGCACTACGCAGCGGTATGCGCATGTTGCAGTCGATCCGGCGAAACGGGCTGCGGATCTGATCGCCGCCAAGATCGCCGACGCTATGAATGGAAAATAAAAGTAGCCCGCTTCAAAAGGGGGCGGCTATCCTGGACTTTGTTGTTCCCCAGAGATTTAGCGCCACCAGCGAAGTTCCCGAGCTGCGTGGCCCAAACTGAATTTAGGAACCGGTGACCCGGCGTCGGCATATTAGGACTCGAGAATTCAAAACACCGCGGTCAGGACCCGAGGTTGTGCCATGCAGCAACGTCGTCGATTCAAGCAGACATCTTCCCTCGAAGATCGCCTAGCCAAAGAAGCGAAGCGCCTCCGCGAAGAAGCCAAAGCGCTTCCGCCAGGTCTCGAACGGGATCTCATTCTGAGAAAAGCCAGACAGGCCGAAACCGGCTCGCATATAAGCGATTGGCTGGCGTCGCCGGGATTGCAACCCCCTGATTGATACAGCATGCTCAGCCGGCCATGGCGGAATCTTTCGGAAATAAATTCACCGTTGTTGAAGTGACCGGGGACGACGAGAAGACCCAAGTTTGGATTGCGCTGGCCAAGCCAGGCCAAGCGCTGACATTGGTCCTCGCCGCTGTCCCGAAAGGTTCGACCGCGCAAGTGCTAAATGTCGCGCTGACGCCCAAGCAGCAGCGGATGTTTGAAGAGCTTAACCTGGAGCCCGGCGATGTTTACCAGATGGATGGGTGAGGCCTCAATTTGGCGGTCCTCGCCCAAGTAAAAGCCCGCCCTTTTCGGAGCGGGCCGCGGCACCCGGAACTATCCGCGCCCTTTCGCGTTTCGCAGATCGAAGAGATTTGCGAGGGAGCGAAAATGAAGGCCGAGCGACTGTTTCAAATCGCCATCTTTGGTCTGTTCATGTTTTCGGCCATCCTTGCGTCGATGCTGATCCTGACTCCCTGACGACGCACCCTGCACAACAGTAAAACGCCACCCCATTTCTAGGGTGGCGCCTCAGCGACACGGGCTTGATGGTTATCGAGCCATGACTGGCCGCCGAACTCGGTTGGCTACTCCTCCGCCTGCGCAGGCGCCACGGCCATCGCCGCTCTCCGGGCCTCCGGCCGGGACTTTAATGGCGTGTCGGGAAAGAGCGCTGCCGTAAAGTCGCTGTTGCAAAAATCTTCAAGCCCAATCTCGCGACAATCGATCCCGTGGGTCTGCTCGATCCAGAGAACCAGCCCAGCCGCGCGGCGCACTATGCGCTTCGATAATTCAACGGCGTCATCGGGGGAATTCCCTGGGTCACCCATCTCGTTTTGGATGAATACCGCCTGAGCAAGCGCCTCCGCCGCCGTCACCGGCCGAACAAAGGACATACTCCGCATAATCTCGTACGCGCCTTCGTACTCTGCACCGCCCTCGCGACCGCCATCCGAGCCGCTGAAGTTGTCCTTGTGCTTGAACGTCATCCATAAATCGCGGAACAGCGCCAGCATTCCCATCCCGGCTGACTGCTGCTTAGTGTCCTCAACGGGCGCGCTGCGCTTGATTTCGGTCTTGGCGAGTTTCGGGCGGGATGTGGTGGTTTTGCGGGTAGCTTGCGGCATTGGGCGGGTTCCTATAGTGTGCGTTTATCACCTTGAAGGTGATAGATGCACTATACAGGAATTAACCATGGTGACAAGTGCACAAATCAGAGCTGCACGCGGTTTGTTGAATTGGACCGTTCGCGACCTTGCGGAGAGATCGGGCGTGCATAGAAACACCGTGAGCAGGGTTGAGACCGACGCAACGGCGCCCGGCCATTCGATAGCCGCCATCCGTGCCGCCCTCGAATCTGCCGGCGTCATCTTTCTAGATGACGGCCAGTCGATCGATGGCGGGCCGGGTGTGAGGCTGGCGAAGCCGAAGTCCTAGCCCCACCCCCTTCTTAAGTGGCCCTTTCGCGCGTTGGAACGTTTGGTGCCGCGGCGCGTCCTTGAGGCATCGATCCTGTTGCTTGTGGATCGACCGATGGACACAGTAGTTGCCTATGCGATCTCGGCCTTTATCGTCGGCTTTGGCATCGGGATCTTCATTGCCGGTCTAAACTCTGGCGCTCCAGCTTTGTGGGCCTGCGTCGCCCTGATACCCATCGCGATAGGGCTCCTGAGCGCTTTCGGTCCCAAATAAACAAATCCACCCCCGACATTGGGGCGCTTCGCCACGTCCACAGGAATGCTAGTCGGCGAGCATTGTCCCAACACGAATCGACTTGACGCTCAGCGAGCGCACCGAGGGCAAACAATGGCCAAACGTGTCCCGTACCCCAAGATTTCCGCAGATGGAGAGATCACGGTCGATACGCTGGAACGTTGCTTGGATTGTCTTGCGATCCTAATGGACCAGTCCCCCCAGGGCGGCGAGGTCTATCTGCCGATCTTCGACCGGCTTGAGGCCGAGCTTGCTGCTGCGAAGCCAAGGGAAGCCATGCTAGAGCGTGCGCGCGCTCGGGCCGCGCGGTTTATGCAAGAGCACTCAATTAAGCCATGACCACAGAAGACGAAAAGAAGCCGCGCAAATCACGCGCGGCCATCCACGACATGCCCCTCTACCCCAATGAAGCGCAGATAGCGCGGGCCGTGCTCGGTGATCGCGCCAAAGATTGGAAACGCATCGCCAAAGTCTTGGAAGACAAGGAGGGGCTGCCGAAGATCAACGAGTTGATGGGCGGCAGATTCTGGCCAGCGCTGGTCGCGCTCTTCTACGGGTGGCAGGGCGTACCGATGGGCGGCGGCATTCCAGAACCGAAGAGCAAGTGGGAGGACTAGCGACCGTTCTAGGAACCACCTCAACCCCGCTCGCGTTGACGTACGCTCCAGGCCTTCCCCTGCCCTTGGAGCACCCCGACAGCGGCCTCTGCGTTCCCCGGCGCGGGGGCCGTTTTATGTGCGAGGCACAATGGACGAAGGCTGGCGCCCCCTCTACGCCTCGGCCGCCGCGCTGCATTTCTTAGCATTGGCAGCAGCAACAGCTAAGGCCCGGGACAACTCAAGCGCCTGATCCGCCGTCACCTGGAAATGAACGCCCACAACGCTCGCGATGGCGACGGTGATTTCGTCGTCGATTTGCTCAACGCAGATCGCCGCCGATTCATTGAGTTCGATCTCGGCAATCCGGCCAGGGTAATCATTCAGCTCATTCGGCATCGCGGCACTCCGTGCTTCGATAGTGTAGCGGATATCCTGCCTCAGGTCCAAAAGCCTGGTTGCCCTCCCCGCCTCCTCGATCTAGGGTTGCAGCGGGCGGGTCTGGGGAGTTTTTCATAATGCGTTTTTTGATAATTGCGGCGCTTTGCGCTGCGCCGCTTCTTGCCGGTTGTCAAACGACAGCGCAGGGGACGACAGACGCCAGCTATCCGGCTGATTATCGAGACCTGATCGTCCGCAACAAGGCCAACTTCTTTAAGGACCCGGACAGCATCAAAGATGCAATGATAGCGACACCCACACCCAACATGTTCGGCTGGCAAGTCTGTCTCCAGGCAAACGCGAAGAACTCGTTCGGCGGTTACACAGGCCGTCAGACGCACACCGTTCAAATCTATCGGAACGGTGCACCGCCGATCATGCAAGAGCCTACGGTTTACGACAGTTGCAGTGGCTATATGCCGCTTCCTGAGATAGAGGGCGGCTACGTGCCACCTAAACCGCCCGACGTCGTGGCGCCTAAGCAGACGAAGCCACCACGGCAGATCACCCCGGGAACACAGGCGCGACAATGACCGTGCACTAATCCCCTAAGCCACCTTCCCGCTTCACCTCACCTCCACCGCTTCCGCCCGCCCCGCCACCCGATGCCGCGCGATCTCTGCACCGGAGTCGTCGAGCGCGATCACAACCGTGCCCGCACTAGGGTCATATTCGGGATCGCTGGCGATATCCCGAGCGATACGGGCACCGAATTGGGCTGCTAGTTCAGCCGCGCCAAATAGCTCCCCCACATCGTCCGCCTGTGTCTCTCCGTAGTGGAAAATCGGGAAGTAGTAACGTCGCATAGCCGCGGCCCTCGTCCTTTAGCGGCGATATGCACCCATCTCGGGGCGGTCCACACCTGTCAATAAAGACAGGGTCCGCGCGGCAGCAGCGCTAGCAAGCGGCCTCGCGGTTGCCGCCTTTACCTCAACACCCGCCGCGCAACATAACGAGGCTTGACGATTTGATGATCTCGTGAGGTAAATGAACGTTTCGAGGTCCAAATGATCTGCGAGATTGTTACTGTCGCGCTCGCCGTCTTGGTTGTCAGGCTGCTGATCGCAAACTACCTGGTACGACGACGAGACGTTTTGCGTCGCGTCCGGCGGCGCTAAGTTTCCACCATGACTCCGCCAAACAGACGCAGCCTGCCGAACTTACTAGACCTCCCACTCGTCAAAAACGAGCTGGTGGAAGGGCAACGGATCATCGTGAACGCAGCGGCTGGTCCCAGAATGGCTGGCCGACACGGCGTTGTTCTCAGATATGGCGAAACGCGCAACCGCGTTCGCGTTTTGCTCGACGGATCGAAGCATGAGATGACTCTACACGCGCGATTTGTGGATGCGGAGAACGAGCCATCCGCTTGACCGCTACAGTCTCGCGTCCGCCGCGCGCGGTTACATTGCCGTCGCGCGGTGGTGGTTGGGGATAAGTGCGCGACTTGCGAACCACGCGCCACGTTGTTAGACCGCGCCCTCAACACTGCTAGCTCGATCGTATTAAGTTCCGAGCCGCCAGATTTCGATATTGGTTTGACATGAATCTGACGCGATCGGGTGCAGACTGTCGCGCTGCGATGGCGGCGGCCTCGCATTTGAGGTTGAGGGCTCGCTTTCGCCAGCCCCGGCGAGCCCTCCCTCAGTCAACAAAACTGACCTATTTAGTTTTTTGCGAAGTGTGACTTCGATGACACCGCACGCCGGCTCGGCTGCTGTAGGCTTTGTCTCGCCGGGGCTGGACTCAATATTTCACGTTTTCATTTTAACCCGGCTGGCCGCAGGGGTTCGCCGCTGCGGCCTTTTTCGCGTTGACGATGAGTTCACCCCCTACGCTCGGATTGCGCGCTGGCACCTTCGGCCAGCTTCAGCCAATCTGCAGCAAGCCTTAGCCAGGCTTCCTTGTCCGATTGTTTGATCGCCTTCTCGGCCAATCGGCGGCATTCCTCGGCTTCGATGCGATAATGGTCCGCTTCTTTCTCGCTCATCGTCCAGCCCCCAACGCACATGAAGAGGATGGCCGACGAGGCAGCGGAAAGAAATTCGACGATAGACCCAAGCGACGAAATGGAACCGCCGCTTCGAAGGCCCTAGCCAAAGAAGCTAGTGGCGTCGGTGGTACCTCCTACCGTACCCGGGAAAAACGTGGACACTCCAGCGCCGGCGGTGCCGGAACATTGCGCGATAGCGTGCCGCTGTCCGGTGACAGTAAACCCACCTAACGTGAAGGTCATGCTAGGGCACTCGCAGTAGCCAAATCGGCGCGCTGTGAACGTTGCCCCGCTGTACGTGACATTCGCACCGAAGGTAAAGGTTGAGCTGCTGGTGGTGAGCTTCGCCGCCCCATCCCCGACGAGAAAGAGGCCGATGCCTCCGGTCAGCACCTTGTGATTGGCGCCGGCACAAGTCAGCAGTCCGCCGCTGTTCGCATAGATCCGAAAATTCGCGCTCGATCCATTGTACTCCATATTCTGGAGGGTGACGCTCGTCGCCGACGAGACGGCAACATCCTGCGCCACCGACGACTGTACACGGGCGCCAGATATCGTGAACCGTCCACCGACAGCGGTGGTGGAGATTGCGACGCCGGATGAGTTGCTGATAACGACGTTTGAAGGTGTCGCGTTGTTGCCTTGGAACGTCACCGCGCCGGAGCCTAGATAGCTCTTCAGGACGAGCGCGCCATACGTACTGTTCGCGACGTTGACCATAACATCGAAGGTCGAGCAGTCGAGCGCTGCGATAACATCCATTGCTTTCTGTGGCGTCGCGAATGCCGTGCCGGTGGTGAGCCCATCGTTAGCGTCGTTTCCCGTCGACCCATTGACCTCGTACGTCGCGTTCGCAGTGAGCGCCTTGCGCACGCCAATGTTCGACTGCGCCTGTTGCTTCTGAGATGAAGAGAGCGACTGAGCACCGGCGTAACGAACCACGCCGATATTTGTAGCCGCAGTCGCCGCGCTTGCCAAATCCGACAGGTTGTTCGTGCTTGTAAGGTCGCCCGTGCCTTTCTGCGCAACGAGACCCCACTTTCCCGCCGCGAGATCGGTGGCAAATGTGCCCGCCGTGTGAGGCACGAGACACATGTAGGACGACCCACCGCTTGACACGAAACTTGCCGGAGGCCCGACAACATAAGCGGTCGCCGTCGTCCAGGCTGCTATGGGTAGCAGCGGGGATGGCCCCGTGCCTCCCACAGCCCCCTTCGCAGCAAGCAAATTCCAATAAGTTGCGTTCGGAGCGGCGTGGCCCGCACTCGGCGTATCGTTGATGTAAACATAGGACGACCCTGAAGTCGTCTGCCAATCGCCATAGGAATACGTCGCTGCGTTATCGTAGGCGCCACGCGGATTGAGCGCCTTGAAAATACCCTGATAGGTCCAAACGCCGGCCGACTTAACCCACTGCTTGCCGGTCGTCGGCTGCAAAGCATACTGTCCATCGTCACCGAGGGACGGATCAGGCACGGTCTCGTCGATATCGACAAAAACGAAAAAGCCCGAGGTATTCCACGCCCCGACTATCTTGTCGACATCGCGCGCATAGGTCTCGCCGACGATGCGCTGCTGAGATTCCTTCCAGACCGCATAGGTGGCACCGCTCAAGGTCGATCCCGGCCAAGGCGTTATGGTCAGATGCGTGTCGTCGGTGACGTCGACGATTCTGGCCAGGAAATGCCCGCTCTGGAAAAGATCGCCGGGCTTGACGTTGCCGGCACTCGACCAAAGCGGGCCAGTGCCGGTCACGACGGTGCCGTCTGCCGATACAGCAATGGTGCCGGTGGAGTATGAATTAAGTGCGGTCAAGACTTCTTTTCCTCAATGCGTTTTAATGCTTCTTCGATACGAAACCACTGGCCATCAACTTTGCGCCAGACTTTGCCGGTCGAAGGTTGGAAGGCGATCCAGCCGCGCGCATCCGGCGGTGGTTCAGTGAGTTCGGGCGGAAGCGCCCCGAGGTTGATGTCGGTCATTGGATTCCTGTTGGTGGAGTACTAAAACGCGCCCGCGTATCTTCTTCAGCAGCTGCGCCCGAAGTCCGAGCACGACTTCAACAGGTTCGCGGTCGCATCCGAGCAACGATCGTGGCTCACGATCCAGAGGACAGGCAGCGAACTTGCTCCGGCCAAGGGTGGAGGCCAGGGCGATCTTAATGTCGTGCAACTCATGTGGATCGCTGGTGGCGAGGCCCCGCCGGAACAGGGCTACTGCTTCAGGCGAGATGTGCGGGGAGCGGCGGCGCCGATCTCGTTTCAATCGCGCGGGCATCAGGTCGGCTCTCCGAACTGTTCGAGTCCCCAGCAGATGTAGCGGGATCCTTTGGGGTGTTCAGCGTGCCACCTGGCCATAATCTCTGCGCCATAAAGTCGCCAGGCAGCCCGTGCCGCCTCCCTGTCGGGGTATCCTTTCGCGTCGAGTTCGCAGATTCCGTCCAGATCTCCTGTGCATGGCCATCCAAGCTCCAAAGTCCACTCCCAGTTCTCCAGCGTGCCGGCGTTACGCCGCCTATCCTTCCGCTTACGGACTGGCACTATCTTCGGCTCCCGTAATCCGGAGTCCTCGCCATGCGCGGCGCCTCGGGACCGTCAACGCCATCAAGCGCCAGCTCGCGCAGCAACCGGGCGAAAGAAATCCTGGCGTTTTGCAGGATGCCAACTTCCGGCCGCTCTTTCGGTTGAGCAAAGCGATCGAGAAAGGTTTGGCCGTCACAATCAAGAACTTCTCGCGCGGTCTGTGCCTGGTCCCACGCCTCGCAAGCTAGGGTGAGAAGCTTGACGTGGTGTCCGTCTAGTTCATAGTCACTGATAACCTGATCGAACCACCTTCGCGTATGGGTGCGTAGATGCTTGGGTGCCGTTGGGGCACCGGTTGGTTTGGCCATTTGGCCCTCCGAATTTTTGTTTGAACCGGGGCAGCAATCGCGCGCGCTCTAGGCCAACACCGGCACGCGGCGCGGTAGACTGCACACTTTGAGTCACCCCCTACCCCCCTAGCCGGCATTGTTGATGGGCGCGCGCTGTTCCCGAACGCGCCGCCCATCGCGCGCCGCTAACTGACCGGCGCGACCTTTGGACTGCCCAACACAACGGTCGCACCAGCAGCGAGCGAGGTCCCGGAGTTCAGCGTCAACACAGCCCGAAGGTATCGATTGCCACCGAGGTAACCCTGTTTGTACGAGCTGCTTGCTGCGAGCACGCCAGGCAGCGCCCCGACAAGCAGTGTTGCAGGCACATCCGTAAAGTTGGTGCCGTCAGAGCTATCCTGCACCTTTGCAGTAAAGTTGCCCGCGCCGACGATTGCGCCTGTGTTGATCATGATCGCAGCGGATTCAAACCCTAGCGTGTCTACGCTCGTACCGTTGATCGTGGCAGCCTGCACCGCAGGCACAATGGTTTGGGTAAAGCCCAGATTCTGGCTAATATCTCTCATCAAATAATTTCCTGCTTTGTATTGATTGGTGGCGAGACGCGACGTTCCCCGATCGCGTCTCGCCTGTCGCGGCCGGTAGAAAGGAAGAGCGCGCGGCGTTACTGATCCATTTCCTTGAACACTAGGCGGCGGTCCCGCGGCTTAGTGTCCTTCACTTCTTTCTCCGCCTGCTTCAATCGCGCGCTGCGGCTTGGCTTCCTCCTCGCCGCGTGTTTGCGCACATCGGCTTTACAGATCTCGTCAAGCTTCGCGACCATGCCGCGGATCTCTGCGCGCGTTTCGGTTACCGTCTTTGCTTTCTTCTTGGTCATATCAATTGCCGCCCGCAAACAATGTGATGTCGGCAGGCATTTTCCAGTCCGGAATTTTGCCAGCGCCAACGTGCTTTTGCTCCACAGCATCCACGATCGTGCGCATCAGCGGCGAGCCTGACTCGTCCACGTTTCCAAACCGCTCCAGATTCAAAGGGCGATACATTGAGTAAGCCACGCCGTCCAACCGTTGAGCCGTGATGAAGTGGTGGTGCGCAAGAATTGCATCGCCAAGCGCGCAGGCGGCGCTAACGACAGCTTCGGCGACTGCTTTGTATTCCTGGCCGCGTTGTGCCACGACAAGCTTGGAATATTCCTTCCGCGCCTTCGTGATCTCGGGGGCGAGAAGTTTCAGCGCCTCGGCGATGGCCTCCAACTCCGCCCCAAGTTCGCGGCTGCGCTTCTCGCCGGCCCACGTCGGCGGCGACGGCGGAGGGTTGACCTCGGTCTCGGGCTGCGGCGACAACAAGTCACCCACAAGGTCAACAGCCCCGGCATGCCGTACGATGGGGCGCGGTTTGGATTTGGGCTGTTGCACGACCCATCCCAGCAGCGCGCGGCGTTCTTCCTGGCCGAGTGGGAGCGCTTCTGCTTGCGCGATGGCTTGGCGAGCAAGCAAGCGCTCCTGAGCCTCAAGAAGATCAGCGTAGCGCGGATGCACCGCGCGGATGCGTTCGATTAAGGTAGGTTCGGATTTGGTTTTAGCCAATTGTAATACTCCTAGAAGCGACACACGTGGCGCGGGGATGGTTGGTAAGAGGAGGGTAATGGCCGACAGGGGTTTAGTGGTCGGCGTGGACGTGAGGCTCGATCCCGACAACGCAGGGCCTGCCATCGCGCTCGCCGACTTCAAAAAGGAGGCGCACCCCGATTGCGGCGGGCACGCCAGCCCGCTGAAGGTCCCCGAGCCGACAGAAAACGCGCACGCCACGCCTATCGTCGCGAGATACGAAAACGTAGCGCTTCGCGTCGTTGACGTGCACGATCCGGCCCGCGATTTTTCGCTGCGGATCGTCCTCAGCATCCTCTTCGGGATCAGGCTCGTCCCAAGTGCGCAGGCGCTTCGCCCACTTCACGCGCAGCTTGCCGCTGTGGACTTCAGTGTCAAATTCGATCGCGACGCCGTCGCATGGCTCTATGCCGGCATGCTGCAGGACGGACGCGTGAATGAACACGGCTTCGCCGGGAGGATAGTCGTATTCGACAAAACCGAACGACCGCGCGTAGTTCCATCGCGCCAATCTGCCCCAACTCATTCCGAAAAATCCTCGATGATTGCGCGGAGTGCCTTGCCACTGATTGCGGTGACGCGAGTGGTTGCTCCGTGGGCGGGGTTGCCGAATTCCAGCTGCGTCGCGCTGGTCAACACGGTAACGGCTGTCGGATCGAGTTGAAGCACGACAGACAGGATCGGATCTGCGTTCACACGCCCGGCAATTGCGGATTCAAGCCAGTCGTCAAAACGAAGTGCGCCGGCGGTAAGCGCGGAAACCTCCCGGACCGTGGCCGGCGCGTTGCCAAGTCCGTTGTCGGCGATTGCAGCCAGTAACAGCGTGGCGAGTTGCCGATGCGACAAGTCGGGGCGCGTGCTGCCCGCCGTCACGGGTAGTAAGCCCGCCTCCGAGACACGCTGCACCAGCGCCGCCAAGCGATTGACATTGAGACCAAGCCGTCGCGCGACGACCTGGGTGGCCCTGCGCTTTCGCATGGCGATTAAATCCTAGTTATCAGAGATGAAATGAAAGGCGGCTCACGGCACTACGCCGGAAAAGAGGTGCGCCGGGATCGAACCAGCGCCAGTTTTTGCACGTCACGTCGGGCCACAAACGTGGCCTTCACTTGCTTTCGTTCCGAAGCGGCCCGGAGGCAGTACTCCACACAAAATAATTTACGCGGCCAGATTTTGCGCCGCGGCAAGCGCCTCTATAGCCCTATCCTGCGCTCGGATCGCGCGCTGCTCAGCCGCCTTGCTGTCGCCCCAGCCGCGCTTGGCAGCCATCTGGCGGGCCGTTAGGCCGTCTAGAGCCTCGTTTAATACCGCAGCATGCTCACCCAGTTTGCGCGCTACAGCGGGCGCGTCCATGGCGGCAACAATCGCATTTTCGGCGGCATCGGGAGCGCCGACAAATGAGCCTTCCGCGGCCAGAACATTCCGTCGCGTCTTTCCTGCCAGGAATACAGCGCCGCGAGCAACGACGGTCGGGCCGCGTTCGGCTGGATCCATGCCAACAGCGCTGCGGGCCGCCTCGAAGCTGGCACGTGCCCCGATGCCGAGGCGGTCGATTTCCGACCTACGGCCATTGTACAGGCCGGCGATAAGGTCGCACATCCGCGCGTGGCGCATACGCCATGCGTCGTCCCCGCCGCTACCGCGCTCAACGTAGCTGGAGCGCTCCGGAAAGCCGCCAGACCCGCGCAGGGATAGGTGCTGGGCGCTCTCCTCGGCCAATTCAATTTGCGACTTTCGGCGCGCGCCCTTGCTTTGCCTATAGCCCTCCCGCGCGGGAAACCACCGCTCTTCCCCCTGATTGTCCAAGATGGGATCACCACTGGCGTCGTGCACTCGATAGGCCGTGATTCTGCCCCGGCTATCGAACCTCAGGCCGATACCATGTACGTCCTGTTTCATGCAGGCTCGCTCGATCTCACCTTCGGTTGGGCGGATTTCGTAGACGGTGTCGATCGCATAGCCTTCGGCGACGTCGTCGTTGTCGGCATGCTGCGAAACCTGATCTGGGCCAGCAAAGCGGACCAGGTTGCCGAGATCCCCGTATCGGCCTGCGCGGCGAAGGCGCGTGACGATCGGTGCGGTGTGGTGGCTGTTGTCGTTTGCGTAATTCATGCGTCGCTTTCTCGTTTTTAAAGCCCGTGGTGCCGCGCTCCTCCAAGAGCGCGCGCCCCAAGGGCGCTTAGGGGGTATGGGGGACTGTGCGAACACCCGTTCGAAGGCGTGCGAAGTCAATGAAATCAACTACTTGCGGCACCGTTCGAATGGTGCGAAGGGGGTATGCGAACATCAAGGATTTCAATAACTTAGCTAAGCATGCGAAGTGGTTCGAAGGCGTGCGAAGCCGGTGCGAAGTCACCCATCATCTACCCCTCCGAAGTCCTCCGCGGAGACGATCAGCCGACTAAACCGACGTGATGGCGGGCCTTCCTGCACGATCTTGATAGTGCCGGCGTCTAGCAACCGTTGCATCGCCATTTCGAGGTCACGCATCTTCGTGCCCTTCGCGTCTGGGTGCTTCTGCATCATGCGCGGCGCGTAGCTCGGCGACTTGTTCGGGCTGGGCCGCTGGCCGGTGCGGTTGAGCTTCGACAACACCGACACGAACACACTATCGGCCCGGCTATTAAGCAACCCGTCAGCAATCCCCGGCTTGGAAGGATCGTGCAGCACGAACGCGCCTTCGCACCACTCAAGCTGCATCTCGTCGCCGATCTTGCCGTAGTTGCTCTTGACAGTCCTGAGGATGCGGACGTCCCCCTCGCCGCTGGTCAGATATAGGCGTGAGCGCACTGAGTTATTCCAGGCCGTCGATCCGCTGTAGCCCGAGCCTGATGCCATGCCGGCGATAGAAGGATGCGCCAACAACAACACCGCGCAGTCACGCGCGATCGCCATCTTTCGCAACATCGCCACGAAATGGCGAACCTGCGAGCGCTTCACCTCATCGCCACCGTACAAGTCAGCCGCAGTGTCGAGCACGACTAGGCGAGGCTTCCACTCCTTCACGAACCGATCGACGCGGCGCCACAGCGAGGTCGACTCCATAATCCCTTTGGAGTCTGGCACGGATAGCAGCGCGTCCTGATCCGCGAGAGGCAAGATGCGGAGGTCGGCGAGATCACCGATCTCACGGTGATGAGCTGCGCAGATATCCTCAAGCCGCCGGTGGAATTCCTCGGCTTCATCTTCTGCACCGAGGTACAGCACCCGGCCTGGGCTGGGCTGCAACCCTAGCGTATCAATCGCCAGGGCCGACGCCGCGCCGATCTGCAATCCGAGAAGCGACTTGCCGACACCGCCGTCACCCGAGAGCAAGGTCACCTGCCGATGGGGAATAAGGCCAGTGATAAACCACTCCCGCACCGTTGCGACAACGCCTCTCCATTCGGAGGGATCAACAAGCGGAAACGGTGCGAGCGGCGTTATGATTTCGAGGGTGCCATTCTCGGCCCGGAATTTCGGCGCGTGGTCAAGCGGGCCGATGAACACGTCACCGGCAAAGCCCTCGACCACGGCCTCGGTGATGTGCCAGAACGCTCCCGTTGAGCACGCGCGCCAGATGTTGTCGTCGAATACAAGTTTGCCGCGCTCGCCGGGGAGAAGTTGCTCGCGCTGGAAGCGCTCAAGCAGTTCGCGTTCCTCGTCATGCGACAACGCCGGCCTGGTCGGTCGCTCGGCCGGTGCCGGCTGAGAAGGTTTGTTATCGTTGGCGGCCTTGGGATCGGTCTTTGGCGGGAAGTACTTGACGCCGCCTCCAAGAGCAGCGCGACCGAGGTCTTCAACAATGAACGCGCCGTCTTCCTCAGTGCCCTGCAATTGCTTATGCAGAACAGTGTCGGCCTCTTCTGAGGGCCAAGAGATGAAAACGTTATTGTGGTTGCGAACGCGGCGGTCTTTGTAATGCCAATCGTCCGTATAGATGACACCCCTGGAAATATCCTCACCCGGTGCCTCGTTGCGCAACAGCGTCACGAGGTTTTCCAAGGTCACCGTGGCCGGGTCGAAGTTCGCAACCTTCGGAACTAGAATGTTCCCGTGTAGTCGCAGATCCATCTGCTCGACCATGTCGGCGCGTGAGAGTTTGAATTCAGCTTGTGATGCAGTCATCGGCAGAAGGCTCACTTCCAAAAGTGTTCTCAAATTTGATTACGGCCCTAGCGATCTCATCGACCGCAGCCGGATTAAAAGCGGCCGTGCGTCCTCCGTTTGCGTTCGGCGAATAGACCCTGAAGGTCTGGTCGGGCCTTTGTTCGACGCGCAGGCCGAACATCTTGATGCCGAAGCAAACTTCAACGTCTGCAAAGGCGATCGTTCCGCTCCCGCGTGGTGCGGGGCGTGTCTTTAAGATCTTCAAGTTGATTTCCCCTAATTGGGGTGGGCAGGTATCTCGCCACGGCCGAGGCCGGTGCGCTCATTGTCGGGTAGCTAGCTAGGCCATGTCCTCGGCGCCGGCCAAGGGTGGCTTTGAAAAAATAGCGGGGGTTGCTCCTTTTGGAGCGGTGCACCTGGCTAGGGGCCAGTCGTGCGCTAGGCGGCTTCTCGCGATATTTGCGCCATGAAGGCGTCGCGCGCATCTTTATCTACGAACGCCCATAGCTCGCGGTAGCGCGCGTCGCTGTCTTCCTTGGCGGTGCGGAGCGCGGCGTTTTCCTCCGTCAGCCGATCGACTTCAGCTTGCAGCCGCTCTTTATCTGCCTCGGCAAACATGGCGCGGGCGCTATGCGTTTTCACCAGATTCGCTTCGACACGCTCCAACGCATCGCGGGCTTCGATTTTCCCGCGCAGGTCTTTGTTTACGTCCTTCAGTCTCTTGGCTTCTTGCTTCCAATCCCGGATCACCGCAACCTGCTTCTCTGGCTCGGTCTCCTTCGCGGCTTCCAGAAGCGCGGATCTGTTGTCATCAAGGCCTGCGTCGGTGGCGGCAGCCTTCGCTTCTGGAGACAGCGCGGCGACCTTCGTCGCGCGAATGGCGTCGGTACGCTCAATGCCAAGCTCGCGGGATGCTTCGCTGATGCCGCCCTTGTTTCCTCGCCCACCGGAAACCTGTGCAACTTGCGCAGGTTTGGCGTCGTCACTCGATATCTCGGGCTTGACGGTGGTCAGCTCGATCCAGCGGGCAATCTGTTCGTCTCGCTGAAGGACGGTTAGCTCTGCGCGGTGAAGGTTCTCGGATATCTCGGTAAGCTCGGCTGCGATGTCATCAAGGTCGAGAACAAGGCACTCGATCCACTTCCAGCCAAGACGCTTTGCCGCCTCAATCCGGTGATGGCCGTAAACGAGGACCGGGACGTTATCCTGCTCTTCACCCTCTAGCATCATCGTGACCAAACGAACGGCCGGCGGGCTTTGTAGGCCAATGGCCTCGATTGACTTCATCAGGCTGACGACGGTCTCTTCGTTCAGCGCCCGGCGGCCAGGTGGAACTACAACCTGATACCAGCCCCGAAGATCAAAACACCGATATCGGTTCGGGTACTTCCTGCTATTGGGCATGTAAGGCGACGCTGCGGATATCCGCTCGCCCAATGTTTTTCTGAACCGGGTGCAGCGATCGGCGTGCCTCTCGGTCATGCCCGTCGTGCCCCTTTCTTCTCGCCAGTCGTACAGATCCCCATCGCTCATCGCGTCGAAGTCGGGTGTGCTGGCTGCTGTGTAGTTCACGCCGCCACCTCGCCGGCCTTGTTATCGTTCGCGACCCAGGTCGAGGTTCGCCGCCGGGTCAATATCCAAGCGTCGACATCGGTGGCAGCATACTTGATGGCGCGGCCGATTTTGAAGAAGGCCGGCCCTGTGCCGGCCATGCGCTTCTTGGCGAGTGTCGACGGCGACAGGCCGGTAGCGGCTGTCACGTCATCAATGGAGAGGAAGTTCACAAGGGCCTCCAAGGGGGAGGTGGAGACAGCGCCCCGGCTAAAGCCAGTCAGCGCATATGGATCTAGTATGCTTGCTGCCGCAAAATACTAAATCGGTCCTGTCGATTTCAGCGAGGGCCGCTGAATTCCAATAGGTGCAACAAGCTAGGACGCTTCGCTCGAATCCGTAAGGGCAGGCCAAAAAATATTTCGGCCGGAGAAGTTTCAAACCGGTGGCTACCCGGTGGCGATTCAAGTCGATTTCAGATTTCCGACTTCCGGTTAAGTCTTTGATTTTACTGGTCGGGGCAGCTGGATTCGAACCAACGACCTGCAGTACCCAAAACTGCCGCGCTACCAGGCTGCGCTATACCCCGAATGTCCAGCGAGCCCCGTCGATACACGCTTCCCAAAGCGCCATCAAGCTTTCAAGCCGCCAGCAAGGCGGCAATAACCCCGCCGGGTCGCCCTACTTGGTGCCGAACAGCGGGTGGCCGACGCGGTCGCCGGGACGGATGCCGTATTTCTGCGCCGTTCCCGCCACCACCTCCAGCACGGCCCGCGCGGGCCCCTGGGACGAGATGATCTTGGTCGACAGCGGCTCGGTGTTTTCGGCGATGCGCAGGATGCGACCGTCGGCGCGGATGAAGATCATGTCGAGCGAGACATAGGTGTTCTTCATCCACATCGACACTTCCTGCTCGGGTTTGAAGTCGAACAGCATGCCTTTGCCGTCGGCCAGTTCCTTGCGGTACATCAGCCCGGTCTGCTTCTCCTCCTCGGTCGTCGCCATTTCCACCGAGAACACCTGCACGCCGTTCCTGGTGACGATCTCGAGCGGCTGGAAGCTGGCGGCGCGCACCGGCGCGCTCCCGACGGCACAGCCGACGACGAGGATGGCGGCCAGCCAGCCCCTCGCAATGGACCAGACGGCCTTTCGGTCAAAATTCATGGGACGGTACTCGAGGGGGCGTGGGACTGGACCAGTCCTTACGCGGCGATCGCGACAAAAGCCAGAGGCGCGCTGGACGGCCCGCGCGCCTCTTGTCACGATTGCGGGAGTTGGCGATCGCCGCTAGTGCGACTGCAATCCCGGCGATCCCGTCTCGGGATGGATCTCGGCCGCCATCATGCCCTTGGAGCCGGGCCCGAAGCGGACCAGGACATATTGGCCGGGCCTGAGCTCGGTCATGCCGAAGCGGCGCAGCGTCTCCATGTGCACGAAGATGTCGGGCGTGCCCTCGCCGCAGGTCAGGAAGCCGAAGCCGCGCAGGCGGTTGAACCATTTGACCTGGGCTCGCTCCAGCCCGCTGGTCGCGGTGACCGTGACATGGGTGCGCGGCGGCAGCATCTGCGCCGGATGGATCGCGGTCGACTCGTCCATCGAGACCACGCGGAAGGCCTGGTAGCCCTTGGCGCGCTGGATGCACTCGACGACGATGCGGGCGCCCTCATAGGCGGTCTGGAAGCCGTCGCGTCTGAGCACGGTGACGTGCAGCAGCACGTCCGGCCAGCCATTGTCGGGAACGATGAAGCCGTAGCCCTTTGAAGCGTCGAACCATTTGATGACGCCGTGAACCTCGACGAGGTTGGCACTGCCTTCACCAAGTCCGCTGAACGGGCTTAGCGCGTTATCGCGACCGCCGCCGTGCTCGCCCACAGCGGGAACTCCGATCTTCTTGGACTCAAATCCGTCCGACGACCCCATAACCCCGGACCCCACACTGCCCATTGCAACCCGCCTCAGCGGCGGCGTCGAATCACGCGTCTTAAGAGAATGTTCTCAATTCGACGCGATGCGAATCTTTCGACTCAAAAGATAACACTCCCGGTTGCGGCGCATAGATAAAAAAATGATTCGCCGGAACCTATGAACAGCTTGCACAGCCGCGAATCAAATTGATGCCTCAATTTCCGACAAAGGGCCCGAGAGTCTCGCCGATGTCGTGGCGGATAACGAGGTCGGCGATGTCGTCCTGATCGGTCGGCTCGCGATTGATGATCACCAGACGTGCACCGGCGTTCTTCGCCATCATCGGAAAGCCCGCCGCCGGCCACACCACGAGCGAGGAGCCGATCGCGATGAAGAGGTCGCAGGCTTGCGACAGCGCGGTCGCGCGCTGCATTTCGTCGTCGGGCATCATCTGGCCGAACGAGATCGTCGCGGTCTTCACCGGCTCGTCGCACGCGGTGCAGTTGGGTGCGCCGCCGTCTTCGTCGAAGCGGCGCTTCACCCAGTCGAGCTGATAGGCCTGCCCGCATCCGATGCAGCGCGCATAAGTGGTATTGCCGTGAAGCTCGATGACGTGCTCGGCGGCAAAGCCCGAAGCCTGGTGCAGATTGTCGATGTTCTGGGTGATGACGGCGGGAACCTTGCCGGCGCGGTAGAGCGAGGCGAGCGCACGATGGCCGCGGCCGGGCCTGGCCGCGGCAAAGACAGATTCCATCGCAAAGCGGCGGCGCCAGGATTCGTCGCGAGCTTCCTGGCTGGCGACGAATTCGTCGAACGGGATCGGACGGTTGCGCGTCCAAATTCCCCCCGGTGAGCGGAAGTCCGGGATGCCGCATTCGGTGGAGATGCCCGCGCCGGTGAACGGCACGATGGTCCTGGACTCGGCGATCATGTCGCCGAGTCGTTCGACGCCGCTGCGAAGATCCGATGCAATCACGCGCGGCCTCCCATGTTGGCCTTGCGCTGGCCGCTCCATGCGCAAGCGACAAGATAGTTGACGCTGTTATCCACTGCCGTGTGAGAATCGCGCAAGCGCGGTCGGCAATTTTTTCCGACCTTCGCTTATCACAATCCTGCAATGCCTCCTCCCCATTGACGCCCCAATCAGAAGCGCCAATGCATGTGTTAACGCGACTCAACGTGATTGCGGCGGCAGTGCGTGAGTTCGGCCGTGCACACATATTGGAGTGCACAGATACTGACGTGTAGAGGGGATTTGACATGACCGAAGACGAACAACGCAAAATCCGCGAACGCGAAGAGATCGCCGCCCGTGTCGCCGCCTTCCGTGCCACCCAGGAAAAATTCCAGCGCGAGCGCGAAGAGTATTTCGTGTCGACGCTCGACAATGCGCGCAAGGTGGAGCGGCCCTCGCTCTGGCCATAAAGGCACCTCCGATCGCCACGCATGAAAAAAGCCCGGAGCATCGCTCCGGGCTTTTCACTTGGTCATCCGTTACCAGTGGCGGTAGTAGTGGCGCCGGGGGTAGTACGGCCCATCGCCGTAATAGGCATACGGGCCGGGGCTGTAATAGGCGGGCCCGCCATAATAGCCGTAGCCCGGACCATAGCCGTACGGATGGGACGCAGCGATCGCGCCTGCTGTGATCGCGCCGGCGGCGAGGCCGAATGCGAGGCCCGGGCCAATGCCGCGACCGCGCGCCTCTGCAGGCACAGGCGCCGCTACCGCGGTCACGCCGACGGCCGCAACGGTGGCCAGAACTGCCAATGTCTTCTTCATGACTCTCCTCCTTCGCGTCTCGCGGGGACAACGTCGCCGGCCCGCGATGGTTGCGCGCGAGGAGTGGAACCCGGGCAGCAGAAAAATATCGGCACGAGCGGAACGAAAGCCGGTTCGGGCGAATTGCATCTGCGAGTGCGGAAGCCTCCGCTATCCGGTTGAGGCGACAGCACGATGCCCCGTCAGCATCTCCGCGATGCTGGCGGGGTTTTTGGTTTCACGGAAAGAAGTTTCACGGACAGAAAAGGGCAGCAGACATCAATGGCTGCCAACGGGACGGATGCCGAGGAGGACACATTGCCGCTATCCGCTTTGCTGGGGCGCATCCGCAGGCTCGTTCCCAAATCCCGCGACCAGCATTACGACGAGATCGTCCGCAACTTCGGTGTCGGCGCGCTGCGCCCGCCGCCGACGCCGATGAGCGACGGCGAGCTGGCACGGGCCATCGCCGAGTTCCTCAAGGAGCAGCCGTCGAGCGCGTCCGTTGCGACCCTCGGCCGGCGGCTGGACCCCTCCTCTCCGCTGTAAGCGGGCTTGTTTCTGGCGAGCACGGAACAAATGTTTCCCGCGCACGTTGAACCCTCTTCACGCAAGAAGGGACCCGACATGCCCGCGTGGCTTGAAGTTCTGCTCAACCTGTCCGGCTATGCCGGCTTCGTCGCGCTTGCGCGCCGCGGCACCGCGTGCCCGGGCCATTCCGCCGACGACCGCACCTATGGTGACGAGCGCTAATTGGTGTGGGGCGCCTGGCCTGCCGTGCGCACCAGCCGGTCGGCCTTGACCGCGACGCGCGTGTCCTCGAGCTGCGGCCGCAGCGAGAAGCTGATCACCACGAAGGCGAGGCAGAACAGCGAGCCGACGACGGCGACGCGCCGGTAGGTGTGCCGGTCGCCCTGAAAGAAGGATGGTTCTGAAAAAGGTGTCATGCAAACTTGCTTCTGGGCAAAGTCGTTTCTTGTCCTTGCCAAGACACCTATCCCAAGCAGCGGCAAGCGCAACGCGATTGGGGTTTTAACCTAACCGAATAGGGTTATCGGCTTTCCCGCAAATTTTCGTTAGGAGTTTGCGCAAGCCTCGAGATCCCGGCGCGCCGCTTCAGACAACGTCCGCACCAAAACTCGTAAACACTCCGGCGGAGCCGCGATACGGCTTTGTTCCAGCTTCGCCCGCATTTCGTTCTCGAAGAACGAATCGGAATCGAAGAAATCGGCGCGGAGCAACTCTTAACAAGTGGTGCGGATCGTCGCGAAAGCGAACGCACGATCGCAGCGAAGGACCGATCACTCCGTATCGTCGGGCTTCAGTGGCGGCGGCACCTGCGGCACCGAGGGCCTGCCTTTGCGCAGTCGCGGATGCCTATCGTACCAGAACACTTTGACGATCTCGGCGAGAAACCAGCACGCATCCATGTCGCTCTCCCTCGCCTCATTCCGTAACGAGGACACGAGGGCGGGACCGTGCGAAGCATCACGCTCACGCGCGGCGAGAAGGACTGTCCCGCATCGACACAGAAGGCACGCCTTGTTCTGCATCCGACTCCATTTCGTTCGCAAAGAACGAATCGGAGTCGAGCAAATCAGCGCGGCGCGACTCCTAACGATCGATGAAGGCGCGCGCCGTCACGGCTTCATCGGCAAGATTTTCAACGGCAGATGAGATCGCGCTGACTGGGTCGCCGTCGTGGCCCGCCGGCGCGCCTCACGCCGCTCGCTTGGCGTTGCCCTTCTCGGAAAAACATTCGAGGATCTGAATGCGGAGCTCTTCTGCGGCCGGCCCCTCGACCTTCCTCAGCTGATTCCAGAGCCTGATCACTTCGCGCTGTTTCTCGACGGTCATGAGTCACCTCCAACGTGATGACCAACTAGAACAAAAGGAGAACAAAAAGTCCAGCCCCTCGCGCGCGATTTCCCACACACATCGCCTCAAGCCTTGCTCGCGCTGCGCGGCCCCCTGAAAGCTGGGGATTTCCGCGCCCGGCTACTGGCGGCCGCCACCTGACGAACATGCTCCGCGCCACGGCGGGTTGCTTTTTGGATTTTCAACCTTAAGTTCGAGGCGCTGGCGGCCAGGCGCTGAAATCCCAACGCCGCCGGCCAAGAGAGCCCCGTGCGCAAGCGCGGGGTTTTTCTTTTGGGAACGCGCCGCCGCCCTCGCCGTTAGCCATTCCGGAGCGAGGGACCGTGACCAGGAAATTTTACGCCGTCGAAGTGGTTCGTCAGATCGAGGAGACCGTGGAGATCATGGTCGAGGCCCCCGACGAGACCACGGCGCACGATGCGGCGCTTGCGCACCTCAAGGCGCGCGGCTCCGAATATCAGTGGCTCAATCCCAAATGCGAATTCATCGTCTGGCGCGAGCGCCAGATCGATCCGCCGGCGATCATCGATGTGTCGGTGTCGACGGAGTAGCGGCCGGAACGAATGTCCCCGCCCCGCGTTATCAGGTCGAATTCAGTGGTGCTGGCGGCTGTGCGACGCGGCCGTCCAGCTTTGAGAAGCCCCGGTCCCCAACGCCGGGGTTTTTCTTTGCGCCGCGCGCTCGAACAACAAGGCAGCAAACAACAAAGCAGCCACACGGGCGTTACACCGGGTGGCTGCTTTGACGACTGTCAGCTTCGCGCAAGATTCCGTCGCCGTCATCTTAACCGCCGAACGCCGGACAACGTTCCGGCGTACGGCAAATTTTCGTGCGGCCTTTGTTGACCGTCAGACCGGCAGATTGTCGTTCAGCCCTGGCGGGACTTCGCCTTGCGCGGCCCGCTCGGCGAGGAGCATCCTTTCGGCCTCATACCAGAAAGTGTCCATCCTCCCTGCGGGCTCGCCGGCTTGCCGCCAGAGATGATAGGCGCGGTCCCGGATCTGTTCCTCGCTCAGACTGGCCATGTGACGTCTCCCTTTGGGAAGCAAAGCCTGACGACGCCCGAGAGTTCCTTATCCGCGTCCGGCACACCAGCCGGCGATCGTTGCGGCGCTCCGCGACAGGGAGCCGCCGCGACGACGTCGCGGGTCGCTTAGACCGAGTCCTTGGCCACCTTCAGCGGCGAGGCCTTCACCGACTTGCTCGCCGGCTTGGCTGCGAACTGCATCGGCTCCTTGGTGAAGGGATTGACGCCCATGCGGGCTTCGGTCGCCGGCTTGTTCACGACCGACATCTTGGCGAAGCCGGGAATGACGAACTCGCCGGACTCGTTGAGCTCCTTGTAGCCGACCGTCGCCATGTACTCGATGACCGACTTCACGTCGTTCTTCGACAGCTGCGTGCCCTCGGCAATTGCATCAATCAATTGAGTTTTCGTCATCTTCGCCATGTCTGAATTCCTTTTGTGCGGGTGAGCAGAGCCTGCTCAGGACGCGGCTGAACCACGCAAGTGTGATGCCGATTCACGCCGGAGGTCATGAAGTCACGGGGCTTAGAACCCATTGAGGCCCAAAACACAAGCATGGCTTCGGCTGGGGTTCCAGCCTGTCCCGCGAAAGTGTCGCAGCATGCTGCGGCGTTGGCTTTGAACCATTCTGCCGCTGGCGCGTCTAACTAATTGAAGTCCCCAAGCTTCACCCCCATCAGAGAGCCCCGCTTCCCCCAGGCGGGGCTTTCGCTTTTGGAGGCCTGGCGGAGCGCGCCGGCTGTTATATGGTCGGATGTTTCTCGTGAGGGGCTGATGAAGATTGCCATTGTTATCGCCGGCCTGATCGTCGTTGCGGTCGCTGCCCTGGTCGCCATCCAGCCGGAGTTTTTGAAGCCTGCGTCTCTGGCACAGGTCAAGAAATCCGACATCTTCGGCTTTTCGCCCGGGATGACATTCGAGGAGACCAACAAGCTCGTCACGCAACGTCACTACCGCTGCCGACAGGGTCGCGGTTCGTACATCCTCGAATGCGAAATCAACGGCGCCAAAGTCACGGTCTATAATGACGACGTCGACGCCAGCCACCCCATCCGGCGCGTCAATGCCGCGTTGAACAATCCGGGGCCGCAGGACGCGGCCGTCAAGTCGATCTCCGACCAGTTCAACGCCCAGCCGACCAGGGACGCCCGCGAGGGGTGGACGTGGACCGTCGGCCGTGGGCTCAAGCTGAGCTACGACGGCAGCGCCTTGAAGCTCGTGGACGAGGCCGGGGATAACAGGCTTCGCAACGACGAAGCCAAGCGCTAGGCGCGCTGCGCCGAAATGAGCGGACCGTCACCGCACCGCGGTTATCCCCAGCCAACGCGTCACCTCATCGTGAAACCTGCGGCCCGGCACGCCTTGTTGAGACTTCGGTAACCTAACCCATCCACTCTCCCCGCCAGTATCGTTGCGTTGGAGTAAACCCACAGTGCTGAATTTTGACGAGCTGCGTGAACTCGCGGCTGATGTTCGCGTGTTTGTTGACATCGCCGAGGACAAGGCTGAAGCGCTCAAGGCCGTCATCGCGGCCTACGACGTGGTGCTGGCGATCTTCCCCTCGCAGGAAGGCATGGGCCTCCACGTCATCAAGGGCAAAGAGATCCTGGACAGAATCGCAAACTCACGGACCCATGCGGTCTACAGCCACACGGCGATTGCGGTTCCCGACCTCGAGCATGCGCAGATGCTCAAATATCTGACGGCACCTGTCGAACGGCGGATCGCTGCGTAGCGGCTCACGGCAAGCGCATCCTCACGATGACCGGCGCATAGGAACGGTCGGCTCTGCCGCACATTGATCCATCTCCAGATGAGGAGATTGCAATGAGCGTTGAAGGTAAAGCCAAGGAAGCCGCCGGCTACGTCAAGGAAGAGCTGTACGAGCACGGCAAATCGCCCGAGAGCCAGAAGAAGGCTCAGGAGGGTCGCGACCTCAGGAACGAAGGCCGCGTCGAAGACGGCAAGCCGCCTAAGACGACGAAGCCCGGCACCGGTCACTAGACCGACTTTTCGAAACCCGCCCCTGGCCATGTCAGGGGCGGCTTTTCATGTGTGCTCGTGCCCCGGACGCAGCGCTCCAGGCGATGCGAAGCATGGTCCAACAGCGACGAACACGCTGCGGCTACGTCCCATCTCGCATGTCCCTGGTCGCGAAGTGACATCCGAACGCCACCAGGACCAGGGCAAACGTCGAGCCGAGCAGAATTCGCAGGCTCGATCCCGTCTCCTGGCTCACATACCGGACATCGTGCCGGTGCGCGTAGCGTTCAGGATGCGCGGCATCAGGCTCTTGAGGCGAGCTCGTCAAAAGCACAAGCCACGCGACGGTCCCGCAAATCGCCGCAACCCGCGCAATCTTTCCGAGCCTTTGAAGCCAGCGCTTCATGCCGCCCTCATCATGGCGTGGATCTCCGCTGCGCCTTTGTCCGGATCAGCCTTCATGAGCTCCAGGAGGTCGCCGCGCGTCTCAAGTATTCGGACCGGCCAGCAGCCGGAGGGCGCTGATAACGCTGAGAACGGCAAAAGCACCGAGAGCGTAGGTGAGTGCATTCACGAGCCAGGAAATGGCAATCCCTGCGAAGCTGGAGCCTCCGACCGCTCCCCAGAACAAATACGCTGCGCTTATGCCGGGCCACTCCAGCGAAAGAAAAGCGAAGTCGGTCAGCGGCTCGATGGCGAGGAGCACCGACGAGATGAGCGCCCCGATGGCCAATGCGATGATGAGGTTTGCCTTCACGGAGAGCATCAAAACCCCAGCAGCCCGGCGAAAACAGGAATGAGGAAATAGGCGGCGAGCCCGAGAAGGCCGCCCACGACGAGGCGTGCAGCGCGGCCGTGAATCTTCGTATCGAGCCACGCACAAACCGCCACCGCAACCTGCCTCAGCCAGTTACCAACGAGGCTTCTGACGAGATCAAACAGGAGTTCTGCAAAGAAAGCGGACATGGCGTTTAGTCGCCCTAACTCTGGCGGGGTTCAACTGCCGAGGGTTTGACCATTGCGGGCGCCGGTTCGATAGGTTGCTGGCAAGGTCACTGCTCGACACTCATAAACAGCCATCATCGCCGAGCCAGCCGCAAGCGGGTTCACTTTTGAGAGAATTCCCTGCATAGTGCGGCATGGCCAAAGCAAAAGTGACCTTCAAAACCGTCCGCCTCTCAGACAGCGACTGGAAGATACTGGCGGACTACCCCGACCACGAACAGCGCGAAATCACCGGATTCGCCAGCAAGGCAGATGCCGACGACTGGATCAACGGCGATCGCAAGATCGCCTGGCTCCGTTCCCAGGGTTACGCCAAGTGAACTAGCCAAGTGAGCTAGCCAAGGGACGTAGCTGTCGCGCGCGCATCGCAATCCTCCTTTTTGATGTTGCAGCCGCGTCGTGTCATGTCCTCGCGCGTAATTACGGTGACAGTGCACTTAATTAGCTGACCTCATTCATCATCTGCCGTAGATGGCTTCGGCCCGCGCTTCGCCGGCTTGAGAACGCGTCCGGTCAGGCGCTCGATGCGAGCCAGAAAGCGGTCGTCGCCAAGCGGGCGGCCGATGCTTTCGGCGGAACGCAGCGCGCCGAATAGATTCAGCTCCGGCTCAGTTGCCAGCAAATCGGCAAAATCCGGGAAGCGATCGCGGATCGGCGCCAGCGCGGTCAGGCCGTCATCCCGCCAGCGCAGATGGGCACGCGTGCTCGCCCACCGCCAATCCTGCGCGCGCGGCACCAACCGCGCCCGCACGGGGTTGAGCGACACGTAACGCAGCGCCGCCGCAAGATGGCGCTCGTCCATGGCGACGGCGCCGAACCTACCTTGCCAGAAATGACCCGTGCGCTTGCGTCGCGCCTGGATGGTGCCGGCATAGCTTCGATGCACACGGGCCAGTGCGCGGCGCAGCCCGTCGAGATCGGACGGCACCAGGATGAGATGCACGTGGTTTGGCATCAGGCACCAGGCCCACACCTCAACTCCGGCGTCGCCGCAATTTGCGGCGAGCAGGTCACGATAGAGCGCGTAATCGCCATCGTCGAAGAACGTGCGCGACCGGCCATTGCCGCGCTGGGTGACATGGTGCGGATGACCGGGAATAACGACACGGGCAAGACGGGCCATGCCGCATCTTGATCGCGAAATCGGATGGCGTCAATTTAGTGCACTGTCACCGTAATTTCCAAATCTTCGCGGCCTGGTCCGCATACTCAGGTTTGTAGTCGGATGGTCGACCGGTCTTGGACACATATTATTATGCACACAGAGGGAAATGCCGAGCAATCATTTGCCCAACAGCGATTTGGCAAGCGCTCCAATTAGCCCTGCAAGCGCACTGAGACCCAAAACCACTCCCTTAGGATGCTCTACAACTCTCTGAAGAACGAACCTGCTTGAACCGAAACCGACGATGGAAATAATCCATCCGAGAAAGAGGGCGATATTTATGTACCACAAATATAGAAGAATTGACGCCGTCGGCATGAACGCCCCGAGGAGCGCTGCTTGGATTGGCGGAGTTCGCGCCAAGAACCTACTGGAGTCGGGACCAACAAGCATGATTCCTGACGATGCAGGAAACATAGCGATACTAAAGAGGATCGGCACAACCGACACCGTTGAGCGCAGGAAGTATTGCAATGGTTTGTCGCCGTTCGTAATCCAACTCAAGAGGAACGGATTTACAATCCATATTGCAACTGGCGCAGCAATTACGGTGCCGACCCACAGTGCAGCGAAAAATCGCCATTCACTCCCGCCCGCAAACCATGACAGGAGAGTTGAAATGCTCGTTCCCACTAGGATGAACCCGTGGATCCAGGCAGACACCTGCACCTGCCCGTCGCGATCCTTGAACTTATCTAGAAAGTTTACCGAGCGGTTGTCATCCAGCCACACCCACGCCGATAGGGCCTTGTCATTTAGTCTTTTTCTTTGCGCGTCCGTCAGCAGAAAATCGATCAAGGTGAGGACAGCCACCATGAAACCGCTTCCGATCATGACGTTGCCGAAAATGTCCGCCATCGCGCGCCTCATCAGATAATTCAGCATTTTACACTGTCGTGACAGCCGATTGCAATCGCGTCATTATACGCGCATGCCGCGAGGCGAGGATAAATCAACGAGAAGAAACGACAATGGTACTCTTTATCGCCGTCGCCGCGCTCATCGTGGGCGTTGCGAACATGGGCTTTCACCAAGGGCAAGCCAACCCGGATGCGAAGAGCTTCTTCAGCTCTGGCGCCCACATCCAGGACGGCTCCAGCATCGACTAAGCTGGTAAACAACAAAGGCCCCGCTCAGGGGCCTTTTCAATGGTGCAGATGTTTCGATTGGGCGGCGGCAAGGACAAACGGCCAAACAGACTCCTAACGCCCTCTCCTCGGCTCCGTTGTTCGACACGGTGGCCTGGTCTCAACCTATGCCGGGGTTATGCCCATTCGGCTGTTTCCCGACTTCGGACTTTCCTGTGCGATGTGCTCGCGTGGCAGGAAAACTGATTATGGTCACAGCGGGCGTGCTGCGGGCAAGCCGTATGTGGATAAGCTATCTCTTTCACTTGCTGCGCTGTAGACGCCCTATAATTCTCCTGAGGTTGCAATACCCATCTGATTCGCATCACATTCCGGGGTTTTACCGTGGCACAAACTGGAGACGAGCAAGCCGAATGGCTCGCCGTGATTGGCAAGTCGCTTGCGTACCTGTGTCTCAAGCAGGCTGAAAAGGATGACCCTGACAAGATGGCTGGCATCCTGGCGAAGGTGAAGTTCTTGAAGGGCTTGGGCCTTTCTCAAGATGCCGCCGCTGAAGCCGTGGGGAGTTCTGCCAAATCCGTATCCGTTATGGCCGGACGGAAAGCTAAAAATGGGAGGAAGGGGCGTGGCACCAAGAAAAAGGCGCGACGTTGAGGCTCCTCCGCCTGCAGACCCCTTGCAGAAGATTGCCAGCCTCTTAGCCATCATGGTCACGAAAGAGATGGAGACCGAGCAAGCGGCAAAACTGCTGGAGCGCATTCGCTTTACCGACCCTGAAATAAACAGCGTGTTGGGAATAAGCGATAGTTACCTTCGGGTGATGCGGTTCAAGTCTCGGAAAGCCAAGAAGGCACGTAAATAATCCATGGCACGCATTGACCAAGCGCTCTTCCAAAAGATCATGGACAAGCTCGGCATCAAGAGGGCACGAGCTTATCAGCTCATCTACAAGATAGCGGATGAGCACGGTGTGGATAACCACATCGCCTCGCTCCTCGTCGCTAGGGATGCCGGGCTGGGTTACAGGCGACACGCTTCGCCGGAAGATTTGCGCGAGATGCGATTTCCATCCGGATCGCACCGAGAGAGGGCTACACCCGCAGCACCGGCAGCGCCGCCAAGTGCGGCCAGGGCGGCTAAACCGGCTAAAGTGAAAGCCACTCGGGACAACTCGATCTTCATAGTTCACGGCCGAGATAAAAAGCTCACCGATGACATGTACGCCTTTCTCATGGCTGTGGGGCTCAACCCCATAGAATGGGAGCATGCCATCGACCGAGCGCGCGGCGGCGCCAATCCCATTGTCGGCGACGTTATCAACAACGCCATGAAAAAAGCTCAGGGCGTGATGGTCCTCCTATCACCCGACGAAGAAGCAAAACTAAAGCCCGGCTTCGTGGGGGCGCGGGATAAGCGAAATCACCTTCACACGCTTGAGGGGCAACCGAGACCTAACGTCATCTTCGAGGCTGGCCTTGCGCTTGGCGCGCATTCGGACAAGACCATCCTCGTTCAGGTCGGTGATATCCGCGAGATAAGCGATATCGCAGGGAAGCACATGGTCCACTTCGACGGCTCGCCATCTAGCCGCAAAAACCTCGTCCGGCGGCTACAGACTAAGCTTAAGTTCAAGGTCGATACCGTTGGTGACGTGTGGCTAACCGTGGGTAATTTCAAACGCTAGGGTCAAAGTAGACCGCCCGCGCTAGCAATCTGTTCCTGAGCCGTGAGGCTGCGCGTCGGGAGAAGTGTACTCTGATGGGTCACCGAAGGAATTACGGTGACAGTGCATCAAATTCATTCGCCAGCGCCACCCTGTTGGCTTGCGGCTTCGGTCCGCTCTTGGCTGGTTTAAGGAGCCGCCCGGTCAGCCGCTCTATGCGGGGATGAAGCGGTCGTCCCCGAGCGGCCGGCCGATACACTCCGCAGCGCGCAGAGGGACAAACAGGTCGGCCTACGGCGCGCTGTCGAGCAGGTCGGAGAACTCGGGAGGCGCTCCCTGATCGGCGCGAGCGCGGTCACCCCGTCGTCCTTGCCGCGCAGATGCACGCGCGTGCTCGCCCTACGCCAATCCTGAGCCCGCTGCACCAATCGGGCACGCACCGGGTTAAGCGAAACGTAGCGCAACGCCGCTGCAAGATGCTTTTCGTCCATGGCGACCGCGCCGAACCGCCCCTGCTAGAAGTGGCCCGTCCGCTTGCGTCGCGCCTGGACCGCACCCGCGTGGGACCGGTGCACGCGCGCAAGTGCGCGACGCAGCCCGTCCGCGGCGGAAGGAACCAGGATGAGATGAACGTGGTTCGGCATCAGGCACCAAGCCCACACACCTCGATCCCGGACGCCGGGCAGTTCGCCGCGAGCAGGGCCGCGCATAGCCGCCGTCGTCAAGAACGCGCCCGGCCGTTGCCACGCTGAGAACGGCAATGGGATCGAAATATAAAGGGCGCCGAATTGCCCCTATAGTCACTTATCTTTTGGCGGCGGCGCTTCGATGCTTATCGTATAAGTCTGCTTGACGTCGTAGTCGAAACCGGGACCAACATTGATATACCAAATGATGAACTTGCCATTGGCGCTCAAGATGCCGTGAGCTGTGACCGTGGAGCTGCACTTTGCTTTGCCAGTCCGCAAGTTGTCGCGAGCGTCGACGAGACAATTATAGACTTCGACCGGCACGGTCCCCCGACACCACTGCCCCACGTTGGCCGTGTTGACATTCAGGCTGTCACTGGAGGTCTTCGTGCGGTTGGTGATCTGTTCGAGTGATAGCGTTACACCCGGCCCTGAAAGTATCTGGGCGATCTTGATTCCCAATTCCGCACTAAAGCTAACCTTGGAAGATACATCGATGGACTGCGTGAAGGCGTATTGGGCCTGTAAGGCAGGCGCCATCGGCACGCTATTCTTCGTGGCGTATCTGCCAAACTGTCCAATCTCACACTGTATCGATCGATAGACATCATGAATGCCGAAGTTTCCAAGTTTTGTCGCACGTTCTAGAGGATTGTCCCAAAAAGCAGCAGCCGGGTTGATAGCGGAAAGCACAGCGACCATCGCTGTCAAAAGCAGTTTCATTACTCCCCCAAACCTGTATTCCCAAAGGCTCTATTCTGCACGGCCGATAAGGGGGCGCAAGTCGAGGTTGCTTATCGACAGATCGACATCCCCAACCTTAACTTAGGCCTCCCTCGTCATTTTTTGTAGCGCCGTTGCGGTGACAGTGCACTAAATTGATTCCCGATCGCCACCCATACTGACTCTGGGGCTTCGGCCGACGGCTTGGTGCTAACGCCAATTGAGTGCACTGTCACCGTAACTCCAGCCACTTCAATTCGTCGTGGTCTTGCCCCCGCGCATGGACACGAGCTTGTCCTCACCAAATCCGAGAATGAGCCAAGCGGTCTCATCGAAACCGTCTGCGAGCTTTCCCTCGTGAGAATACACGATCTGAGCAGCTTCCGACTTCGACGGCGGTCCCAACGCCGTGATTACCTCCTGACGCGACATACCTAAATGCAGCTTGCTGTCGAGGACGACGGGCGAGAATTTTTCCGGGATGATGGCGCAATCGGCCGAGGCCCCGGCGTCTTGCTCGGTGAGCTCTTCAACGATCTCCGTGACGAGATGGTCCGGGCCGCCCATCTCTCCGCTGGACACCACCCATAATCGATGCTGCGCGCGCCGATAACACAGCCAATAGATGCTATCTCCAGCGTCGCCTTGGTGTCGGATGGTCCCTTCGCCCACGGCTTCGCGAACCGCGCCGAGCCGCGTCTCTTCGAAGCGGCCGGCGAACGCGCCTAGCGAAAAGCGGGTCGCCAATCTCTTCACGACCGTCGGCGGCACGCGCTCGAACGCATGTTCGTCGACTGGGGGCGGCGGTGTCTGCGCGGAGCAGTCGTCCGCGGGGATCGCGAAAAGGAGAAGGAGCAAGAAGAGCGTCTTTCGACCATCAACTCCGAATTGCCTATATATTTCTCGCCTCAGCAGGTCGCGCCTAGGCGTCGAGAGTGCGGGCATCAGTTTCTGGGTATCGGACACGTCGGTCACCCCAGCTTCCCTTCATTGATCTTGTGCGCAACCTCGCCAACAGAGCTGCCAACGATGACGGCGGTCACGATTGGCGAAAGACCCGCCACCATGACGATAGCGCCCCAACGCATGTCTTCGCCGGGCCGTCTGTAGCCATCGTTGATGCCGCCGAGGATCAACCAGATCAGGCAGCCAATTGCATATCGCTTGAACCATTTCACGGCGAAATACCTTCCAGATATGGGCATTAGTGACCGTGACAATGAGGATGGTTCATCGGCAGGACCGGGCTTGCTCATTGACGAGAAGCGCTGAATTCCGCTGACAGCGCATTGAACTCATCTGCGTGTCCCGGCTGACGCTACGGCTTGTCCGTCCATGCTGAGTTGGCTGACCGCACCCACCGTCTCTTCCTCACGCACATGTGCCTGCGCCCCCTGCCCCTCGTCCCACTTTCCTGCTATCTCCTGTCCCCGCCGTTCCGGCCCAAACCAAAACACCTCCGTTCAAGGGAGCAACAACCATGCGATACCTTCACACCATGCTGCGCGTGCGCAATCTCGATGTCGCGCTGAAGTTTTACCAGGATGCGCTGGGACTGAAGGAGGTGCGGCGGATCGAGAACGACAAGGGGCGCTTCACGCTCGTCTTCCTGTGCTCGGCGGACGATCTCGAGGCGCTGAAGAAGCAGCCGCAAACGCGCGGCGCGCCGCTGGTCGAGCTCACTTACAATTGGGACGAGGAGAAGTATGGCGAGGATCGCTTCTTCGGCCATCTCGCCTATGAGGTTGACGACATCTACGCAACCTGCGCGCAGCTGATGAAGGCCGGCGTCACCATCAACCGGCCGCCGCGCGACGGCAACATGGCCTTCGTCCGCTCGCCGGATCTGCACTCGATCGAGCTGCTGCAGAAGGGCGAGCCGAAGGCGCCGGCCGAGCCCTGGTCGTCGATGCCGAATACCGGCCACTGGTAGGGCCGCGACGCAGGAACCAGCCCTCGCTACCCGTGTTGTCCCTCCGACATAACGATTGGAGGAGGACGCAATGGGACGAGGACTGTTGCTGTGGATGCTTGGTGTGCCGATCCCGGTGATCATTCTGTTGTGGCTGTTCTTCGGCCACTGATCATCGGGCTCGATTTGCCGGGTTCGATTTGCCAGGCTCAACTTGCTAGGTTCAACTTGCCAAGTTTGGCTTGCAATGAAAGCTCCGCCGACGGCGGAGCTTTTTGCATGAGGGGCGCGCCGCAATCGCCGTCGCTCCCGCCAGGGAATTCCGCTATCACGCGCGCCAAAGCGAAATGCGGGAGGACTTCATGCCGGACACCAAGCGGACGATCTGGGGCCGCGCCAACTCGGTCAACGTGCAGAAGGTGCTGTGGTGCCTCGCCGAGCTCGACCTGCCCTATGAGCGCATCGACGCCGGCATGAGTTTCGGCAGGACCCGCGAGCCCGACTATCTCGCGATGAACCCCAACGCGCGGATCCCGACGCTGGTCGAGGGCGACTTCGTGCTGTGGGAATCGAACTCCATCATGCGCTATCTCTGCCTCGCGCATGGCCGCGGCACGCCGCTCTATCCCGAGGCCGCGAAGCTACGCACCAGCGTCGACCGCTGGCTCGACTGGACGCTGTCGATGGTGCAGCCGGTCGACCGCCCGGTGTTCTGGGGCATCGTGCGCACGGCCCCCGCCGAGCGCGACATGATCCAGGTGCAGCGGGATGCCGATGCCGCCGCCGAGGTCTGGGCCATCGCCGACCGCCTGCTCTCGTCGCGCCGCTTTATGGACGGCGACCAGTTCACGCTGGCCGACATCGCGATCGGCGCCTATGCGCGGCGCTGGCTCGGCGTCGAGGGCATCACCCGCCCGGCGCAACCGCATTTGACCCGCTGGCTCGCCGAGCTCGGCAAGCGGCCCGGTTTTGCCCAGTTTGTCGCACCGCCGATGTCGTGAGCCGGCGGCGCGGCCCAAGCTGCGCTGAGCGCGCGATGAATCGTCGTCACGGCGCACGCACCAAGCGTCGCGCCGGGACTTGACGGCTACTGTGCATGGGGTTGTTTTCGCAGTTTTTGTTCTGGCCGGTGCCTAGCGCCAGCCGCGCTCGACCAGCAGCACGCAGATGATCAGCACCAGCGTCACGGCGGCGGTGGCGAGCTTGGCCGTCCAGCTCAGGCCGCGGCCGACCCACAACAGCAGCGCGCAATACATCACGAAGGGGACGATGATGTCGGGCCGCATGAGATCCGGCGGCATCGGCTTCAGCGCCTGACCGTGGTCTCGACGCTGACCGAGCCGCCGATCTTCACGCAAGTGCCCGTGCTCTCGACCATGACGAAGCGCGGGCCATAGGAGGCGCAGGAGCCGGTCTTCACTGTGCCACCCGTCCCCTTCAGCGGCAGAGCCTTGCCGGCCTGCGGCCGCTCGGCAGGCGGAAGGCGCAGGGCCTCGGCCGCGGCCGCGGAGGTGGCCAGCAACGGGATGAGGATGAGGAACGGCGCGCGCATGCAGCCGTTCTAGCCCGGACCGGCGCCACGCGCCATCCGGGTCGCTTCGCGCGGGATCAGATGAACTTGACGCCGGCCGATTTGCCGCGGCGCCAGATCACCTGGCAGCTCCGCCCGGTGCGGGCATCACGCGCGAACGCCATCCGGATCACGCCCGGAAGCTGGCTCGCGTCCTCGTCCAGCGTAATCTTCGCGCCCGTATCAGAGATGTCCTGGACCAGGCAATGCCGCGCCGCGAATCCGCCGTCGAGCGTGATCCAGGCGTGCCGCGACAGCGATTTGCGGGCTGCGCGCTTCTTGGGCTGGGGCATGGACAAATTTCTCCGGTTCCAGCGCTAGCTCAGGTGCCCCTAAGAAACCGTTGAAATTGCCCCCGAATGTAGCGGGGGTGGAGGCTATCCACCGGTGCCAAAAGACCGTTCCCGAACGGCTTGCCCACGGCGCCAAAGGCCACTATACGTTCGCCCGCTGCAGCCGCCGGGCTCGACTCGGGTGGCCGGCGGCCATGCCGTGAAAAGCGGCGGGGCCTTGTGTTTGCTCCCTTCGTCTATCGGTTAGGACGCCACCCTTTCACGGTGGAGAGAGCGGTTCGATTCCGCTAGGGAGCGCCATACAAATCAATTACTTAGCGCTCTGCCCCGCTGCCGTGTCCAACACATGGCCAATATACGGGTATGGACTCGTACACAGCGCCGGGTCGCGGAGCTGCGCGAAATGGAGCGCCTTTGCTCGGATTGGGCGGACGATGACGATCTCGTTCTCGCGCGCGACGGACTGAACGCGCTGGCGGCCGACTACCGCGCCGCTGCGGACGCGATGGTTCCCTCAGGTGCTGTTTGGGACCTTTGGGGCGCGGTGAGCGTTGAAGTGGTAGCACCGGGGCAGGATCGCGACCCCCGGAGTTCGGATCATGAGCACGATCCCTGTGGACCTCGAAAGAAAGTTCGAACATCGGTGGGCCGCCAGATTGGCGCGGCCCATTCCGCCGGCTCCATTTGCGCGCCCTGCCTGTCCGAGGTGCAAGGCCCAGATGATGCTCGTCAGCATCGAGCCAAAAAGCCTAAGCGTGGACTTGCACATGTTTCGCTGCGCTGTCTGCAATCACGCACTTACGACATTCGCAACGCATGAAGATCCCATGCATTCCAATGGCCGCTGGCTTCAAGGCGATTTGCGCCCACCGAAGTAACCCGCGCTGCAAGTCGTGACCGAAGGCGAGACGCCGCGGCTGCCGGAAGGTTTCAGGGTCGAGCTCGACAAGGACGGTTGGCGGCACTGACTCGCGCGAAGCGGCGATTGACTCAATGCATCTGCCGCTCTGACTGATCTTCACTAATCCGCCAGCCGCGTAGGGCATGACCATGTCCGATGACTGGACCAAACGAGCGACGAACATCCTTCGAGAACTTCATGCTGCCGAGACGGAGCTAATCGGCAGGGGTGTTATCCTGACCGACGGTAAGGCGGGGACGGTTGATCACGTCTTCCTTGACGAGGTGCACGGGCTCCGGATCTCGATCGGTGGCCACGACGGCAAGTGGCCGATTTCGACTCTGAAGCTTCTAGACTCCGGTTTCGCCAGATAGCTTGTCCGCCCGGTCACCGTCCGCGGTGATCACTCGGTGACCGGGCGCCCAGCGCGGACTTCGAAGGCCTGCTCGCCGGTGCCTGGCCGAGTAAGCCAGTCACAGTTTACCTGGAGTGGCAGCCATGATGCAGAACGTTGTAGCCGGATGCGTCGCAGTGGCTTTGATTATCCTGGCCTTGATTGGCTTCGCCCAAACGCACCATGAATGTTGGCACGGGCACGTGCTCCTAACCCATGAGCCCTGCGGATCCGTCAGCCCTTCAATATAGGAACAACCATTTTCCGCTGATCTAGGCGCGGGACCAAAGCCCCGCCGCTCGTGAAGTTCTGCCAGCACAGGCAAGCTTGCGGACGACTCAGCGCGAAAGCCCCCCTACCGCCCGGTAACCGCCTTCTGGCGCGCAGCGTTCAGGCCTGCCTTTGTCTGTGCAGTTGCGGCACTCGCGGGCTCTCGATTTGGGGGCGGCTCATTGAGGTCTCGGGCCCACGGCGCGCCAGATCGAGCAACTGACTTCGGAGCGGCATGTTCTGAGCTGGAGCAGGCAGAGACGAGAGAGACGACAACAAGGGACATCCCCGTCCGGCCCAACGTTTGAGTGATCCTGTTCATCAGGCAATCAACTTCCGGCGCGGCCTTACTGTTGGCGCCTGCGATCCGCTCTAGCATCGATATAGATGACCACCGCGAATGTGGCGCCTAGAGCCAAAACGCTGACACAGCCGGTAATCAACGCCACCGCCATCATAGCTGGATCAGTATTTCTACGGCGTCAGGGCTGGGCAATTCACGAATGATTAGCGCATGCAACAAGGCTGGGGCCCGCCAGCGTGAACCGGCGGGCCTTTGCTTTTCCACACCCACGATGCGCAGTAGCCCGCGTTCGTTCCGCGGCCCAAGGGATTGATAATTTGACTCTCGCGGCGCCAGGCTGCGATGGCGCAATGACCAAGGCAGAGAACCGAGCGGCCGCCAGGGCCTACCACCAGGAGCGGATGCGTAAGCTCGACGAGGAAGCCGAAGCAGCACGCATTTTTAGCCGGGGATAAACGACCATGCACATCATCCCATCTCTTTCACGGTGGAGAGAGCGGTTCGATTCCGCTAGGGAGCGCCATCATCCGGGCCATCGGGTGATGCGGCGAAATCCGCTGCCCCCGCATGAACCTCCCCGCCCCTGACCGACGACCAATGTCCCGTTGGAACCGGTACAGGCCATGGTGCTGCATAAATCCCCCTCGGACCGCCAGACCGGCGCCGCCTCGCCGGCGCCGCCGTCCTGGATGCACCGCACCGCGCCCTACGCGCCGGAGCGGCGCGCCAGAATGCTGGAGCACATGGCGCGCGCCCGATCGCTTCCGCAGCCCCAGGCCGCGACCACGACGGCGCCGTCGCGCACGAGCGGCGTGGACATTCTCGGCGACGCCTTCGGCTACACGGTCCTGTTCGGTGTCATCGCCCTGCTGTTCCAGTCGCGCGTTCCGCTCTACCTCGGCGCCTTCCTCTTCCTCACCGACGGCGAGCGCATCGAGCACGCGCTCGGAACGGTCGGCATCCGGCTCGAGCCGGATACGGTCGGTCCCGACATCATCAAGGGCTTCGCCTCCCTGTTCGGATGGTTCGCGCTGCTCGCGTCCTTGCAAGGCTCCGTCCCGGCCTGGCTTGCGGCATGGATGCCGCCGGCCGCATCCTGGTCCGCCATTGCCGGCATCGCCGTCGTGTTCGCGACCGTCGAAGCGTCTGCGGGGCTGGCGATGCGACACGCATTGCCGTGGTTCGGATTTCAGATCAGGCCGGACAGCCTGACCGCGACGGCGATCAAACTCCTCATGACCCTTGGCCTGCTCGCCTTGCTGGTGCTGCTCGGATCTCTCTGAGCGGCACGCAATGACGATGTCGTGAGACGGCCGGGTCGCTTACCGGAAATTTACCCCTGCTATTTGATCGGCGTATCGTTTGCTTAGACGTTGCGCCCTACCGTGAATCTACGGAAACAATCCGAAACACGATTGGCGTTCATGTCCGTCTCAGAGTTCCTCCGGCAGCGTGCAGTGGAAGTCAGCGTGAGCGGCAGCTACTCGCTGCCGCGCTGGTACGATTGTGAGGGCCAGCTGCGCACCTTCGCCTGCCGCACCAAGCGTGTCTCCCCGTTCCGCATGATCGTCGACGTGCCTGTTGTCGGAAAGGTCGGCGAGCGCGTGACCTCCTATTTTCAGGACTTTGGCGAATTCCAGTGCACCATCAGCGCGACGCTGAAGGCGGGCTTCCTGATGGAACTCGACATGACGCGGGAGCGGCGCGCCTGGATGTCGGAAAAGCTGACCTGGCTGGAGAAGAAGCAGAAGGACGCCAGCATTCTGGAACTGCGCAATGACGCGCGCTTCGTTCCCCAGGTCTCGCACACCTTTCTGACGCTCGCCGACGGCAGCACCCATGCCTGCTTCATCATCGACGTCTCCACGGCCGGCGTCGCGATATCCTGCGAATACGACCCGGCGATCGGAACCCCGCTTGCAGTCGGCGCCTGCGTCGGGCGCGTCATTCGCAAATTCGACAACGGCTTTGCGGTCAAGTTCGCCGAGAAGCAGCAGCGGGACGACCTCGTCCGCCTGGTTGTCCGTACGCCCATGCTGCAATCGGCCTGAATCGGCCCGATCGATTTTAACTCAATTTTAACTAAATACTGGAGGTGCTGATCCCCGCGCGATAGGGTGTGACCCAGCATGTCCGCAATCACTGCGGGCCCCGAGTTATTGGAAGTCCCGGAATGTCCATCGCTGAGTTCGCCCCGGCAGAGACCGCCCAAAACGCGCCCGCCGTCGCAAAGCCGCAGCTCCCGCCCGGCGTCATCACTGAAGGCCCGCTCGTCCAGGCCAAGTTGCGCGAAAGCTATCTCCTCCTCGGCATTCTCTACGTCGGCGCCGTCGCGGGCATCATCTGGGCCATCACGCAAGGCGTCGGCAAGGTGGAGCTGTTTACCTTTGCCTGGATGTTCGCGCTGACGACGTTCGGCATCGGCGCAGGCATGCACCGCCTGTTCGTCCATCGCAGCTTCCGCACCGGCCCGATCATGCGCGTCTTCTTCTGCGCCATCGCCCAGATGGCGGTGCAGGGCTCGATCGCGAAATGGGTCGCCAACCACCGCCGCCATCATCTCTACGCTGATGACGTCGGCGACCCCCACAGCCCGCAATTCGACGGCTTCGGCAATCGCTATGTCAGCGCGCTCAAGGGCTTTCTGCACGCCCAGGGCAGCTGGGTGTTCGACCAGGCGACCACCGACAACGAATACTACGCCAAGGACATCCTGGCCGATCCGATCGCGATGTTCTTCGTGCGCACGCGCTGGGTCTGGTACGGGATGTCCGGTGTCTTCATTCCCGCCGTAATCGGCTACACCTTCGGCGGCGTGCACACCATGATCGGCTGCGTGCTGTTCTCCGGCCTGCTCCGCTGCTACCTGCTGATCCTCACCAGCCAGCTCACCGGCTCGGTCTGCCACGCCTACGGTTACCGCCGCTTCGAGGTCGAGGACGCCTCGACCAACGAGTTCGTGACCACGATCCTCACCTTCGGCGAGGGTCTGCACAACAACCATCACCGCTTCCCGCGGGACGCCTATATCTCGCACGCCTGGTGGGAGATCGATCTCAACGGCCTGATCATTCTGGGCATGGAGAAGATCGGCCTCGTCCACGACGTCTTCCACGCGTCGCACCGTCAGCTCGAGCTGGCGTCCGAAGCGGAAGCGCAGGCGGCCACGACGGGGCGCTGAACCGGCAGGCCGGCGGCCTCATCCGGCCGTCTCGCCTCCGCTCCGCTGCCCTATCGCGGCCCCATTGCGGGATCAGCTTTTGAGGGTCTGTGCCTCGTGCCGGACCTCATTTGCAGACTTGCGATCGGGGGACCGAATGGCAGTCAACAAGATTAGGATTGATAAGATCACTTGGGACAGGGTTGGCCGGGTCACCGAGCCCGGACGCTACATGTACACCTTTGGCTGGCTGACTATTACGGCCGGCGATCTCGATATCTGGAAGCAATATCCGCAAGCCGCCTTCACGCTGCTCGCGCACCACGCCGAGCCGGACGAGGCCGTCGGCGAGGAATTCCATCTCGGCGCCTTCGACATCGCGCCGGACACCCCACCGCCGTTCACCACGCATTGAAGCGCGGGAAACGCCGGCCCAAATCGCCGTGCGGGCTGCGCGCGGCGCAGGCGGCTGCGGGAACGCATGGCATGCAGGTTGCTTAATCAACGTCATGATACACATCCCCGCCGTCGACCAGGCCTTCCTGCTGCTGCTCATCGTCTTCTGCCTTGGCACGTGCCTCGTACGCGCCTTCTGGGAGCTGGAGCAGGTGCGGGCACGCCGGGTCGCTGCGCCGCCCCGCGGGCGCACAACGAAGCGTGACTAGGCCGGTTGGCCCGGCCCAGCGTTGTCCAGACGGCAGCCACGCCGCCTCTGGACACGCCTCTCGCGCACGTGCATCGTGAATCGAAGAAACCTGCGCAGTGCCTTGATCTGACTTGCCAATCGCGATCCGGTGGCGGGCGCGGACCGCTCCCATCGGTGACGAATTGGTTCTGTCATGCGCTTGGTTGCGCTCGCATTCTACACGTTCGGTGCCGATCCCGATGAACGCTGGCTGTCGCGCCTGTTAAGTGACGCGACAGCAAATGCATGACACATGGTCGCATCGGTAGACGTAGATAAGCAGATCAAGGGAACCTATTTTCGGCGCCGATGTACCTGATTGAAGCTTTGCCCACCGTCATCGGAACTGCCGCCATCGCCCCGGCGCTGCTGATGCTGTGGCTCGTCATTGCCGCCGAGGAGCGTCCGGGACCGCCGGCCCAGGTCTGGACCGCGTTCCTGCTCGGGGCGGCCAGCATTTCGCTGCTGGGCCTTGCTCGCGCGCCCTTCGCCAAGATGGTTGCAGCCCCCGACAACCCCTGGGCGGCGCTCGCCATGCATTCGGTCTTCGGGGTCGCGCTGCCCGAGGAAGCGGTCAAGGTGATCGCCATCGTGCTGGTCTCCTCGACCAAGCGGCGGACCTTCGCCAATCCGATGGATACCGTGGTCTATGGCGCCGCCGTCGGCCTCGGCTTCGCCGCCTACGAGAACCTCGCCTACCTCGTCCAGCACGCCGAGATGTGGCGCTCGCTGGCCGCGCTACGCAGCGTGCTGACGGTGCCGTTCCACGGCGCGCTCGGCATCATCGCCGGCGCCTACCTGACGATCGCACGCGCCGGCACGGCGCTGGGCGCCAACCGCCACCATCGCGACTGGGCCCGCCTGTCCAGCCGCCTGCTGATCTTCGCCGGCCCGCTCGCGCTGCATTCGGCCTTCGACTTCCCGCTGCTGACCTTGCAGCGGATGCCCGATCTCGATCCGACGCTGCGGATGTGGCTGGGCGGAGCGAGCCTGCTGATCGGCTTCAGCTCGATCGCCTTCGCCATCCGCCTGGTGCGGCGGGTCGCGCGCCATCACGCGCCGCGGACCGATGTCGCGCGGGAGCGGCTTAGCCAGCTGCGCCGGATGTGGGCGCTGCTGCTCGCCGGCGGCGGCGTCGGCTTTCTCGGCCTCGCCTTCGTGCTGACCTCGATCCATCACTGGCTGATCAATCCCGAGCGCAATCTGACATTGGCCCTGATCCCGATCGGCTTCGTCTCGATCCTGCTCGGCCTAGCGCTCCTGATCGTCACGATCGCGATCTACATTCTCGGCCGCAACCGCGTTCGCACCAGCGGCGAAGGTTTTTCGTCAGCGCACGGCGGCGGTTGAGCTCCGGGATGGCAAGCGCGGTGTGTGCATACTAGATTGAGCACACATCTTTCGATCTGGAGCCTGCCGATGACATCGCCTGAGGATTTTTCCCGGCTGCAATCCGCCATGAGCGAAACGGTCAAGGCGCATTGGAAGGCTTTCCTGTTCGAAGGCATCCTGCTTGCCGTCCTCGGCGTCGCCGCGCTGATCCTGCCGCCGCTCGCGAGCCTTGCGATCACGATCTTTCTCGGCTGGATGTTCCTGATCAGCGGCATCGGCGGACTGATCGTGACCTATTGGGCGCGCAGCTCGCCGGGATTCTGGTGGTCGCTGATCTCGGCCGCGCTGGCCGTGCTCGCCGGCATGCTCCTGCTGGCCCGACCCATGCAGGCCGTGCTGACGCTGACCATCGTGCTCGGCGCCTACTTCCTCGCCGAGGGCGTCGCCACCATCATGTATGCGCTGGAGCACCGCCGCGAGCTGAGCAGCCGCTGGTCCTGGCTCCTGATCTCCGGCCTCGTCGACATCGCCATCGCGTTCATGGTGATCACGGGGCTGCCGAGCTCGGCGGAATGGGCGATCGGCATCCTCGTCGGTATTAATTTGCTGTTCGGCGGCGCCACCCTGATCGGCATGGCGCTGGCGGCACGCAAGAGCAACAGTTGAGGCGCCTCGTGGCCGCTCGCGCCGATTGGGGGGTGACAACCCGCCAATCGCACGCTATATGAGCGGCCATGATCACCCTCGTCACCAGCTATTTTTGGTACTTTAGCTACGACAGCTCGCTGGCGGCAGGAGGATCGCGCTCAATCTGAATATTGAAGCAAACGTCCGAACAAGCCGCCAGACCTGGCGGCTTTTTTATTGCCGGCAGGTTCAAACAAACAGGAGCCCGCCGTGCTGAGCACGACCGACGATCTTCGTATCCGCGAACTGAAAGAGCTGAGCACGCCGGAAGAGGTGATGCGGGAAGTCCCGCGCACGCTCACCGCAACGCGTGTGGTGATGGCGGCGCGCAACGCCATCCATGCCATCCTCAACGGCCAGGACGACCGCCTGCTGGTCGTGGTCGGCCCCTGCTCGGTGCACGATCCCAAGGCCGCGCTCGAATATGCCGAGCGCCTCGCGAGCTTGCGCGAAGAGCTGGCCGACCAGCTCGAGATCGTGATGCGGGTCTATTTCGAGAAGCCGCGCACCACCGTCGGCTGGAAGGGCCTGATCAACGATCCTGACCTGGACGGCAGCTTCGACATCAACAAGGGCTTGCGGCTGGCGCGCAACGTGCTGTCCGCGGTAAACAATCTCGGCCTGCCCGCCGGCGCAGAATTTCTGGACATGACGACGCCGCAATACATTGCGGACCTCGTGTCCTGGGCCGCGATCGGCGCGCGCACGACCGAGAGCCAGATCCATCGCGAGCTGGCCTCGGGGCTGTCCTGCCCGGTCGGGTTCAAGAACGGCACCGACGGCAATGTGCGCATCGCGGCGGACGCGGTGAAGTCGGCCTCGCATCCGCATCATTTCATGGCGGTGACCAAGCTCGGCCGTTCGGCGATTGCCTCGACCGCGGGCAACGAGGATTGCCACATCATCCTGCGCGGCGGCAGCAAGCCGAACTACGATGCGGCAAGCGTCGCGGCGGCCTGCAACGATCTGGCCAAATCCGGCGTCGCGCCGCTGGTGATGGTGGATGCGAGCCACGCCAATTCGAGCAAGAAGCCGGAAAACCAGCCGCTGGTCATGGCCGACATCGCCGGCCAGATCTCAGGTGGCGAGAACCGTATCATGGGCGTGATGATCGAGAGCAATCTCGTTGCCGGCCGCCAGGACGTGGTGCCGGGCAAGCCGCTGACCTACGGCCAGAGCATCACGGACGGATGCATCGACTGGGCGACCACGGCAACCGCGCTCGAGCAAATCGCTGACGCGGTCGAGATCCGGCGCAACACGAAGCGCGCGGGGCTGCACGAACGCTCGGCGTAAGGCCAAAGCCAACGCGGGCGGGGCGAGCTGTCGCGCCCTGCCCGCCGCTAGCCACAAGCTAACAGCCGCGGCAGATGCTCTTGATCTTCTTGTCGAGCGCCGCGTCTTCCTTGTTCACGGGATTATTCGGATCGCTCAGATTTTTTTCGTTCGGTACGTCACCGGCGCGCGGCTGGCGATGACCGATGGGTGCCTGCGGCACTGATCCCGACGTGGCGCCGCCGGATGTCGACCCCTTGGAGCCGCTGGGCTGTGCAACCGCCGCTCCGCCAAGCAAGACCACGAGCGACGCTGCCACCACCATGATCTTCTTCATGTCCGTTCCTCCATTCTCAAACCCACGTTCTCTGCATCGCCGCTCACGTCTCGGGCGGATAGAGATGAACGTCGCCGCAATAATCCACGATACGATAGCGCGTTTCCGTCTCCGCTTCACGCGCGTCGGCTGCGGTATTTTGCACCGCCAACACATAATTCGGCCCCACCGGCGATTTGCCGGCGCCGCCGGGAATGTCGATGACATAGTCGGGCTGACACAGTCCTGACACCCGTCCGCGCAACTGCCGCATCAAATCCTGCCCCTGGGCCAGCGTCGTTCGCAAATGCACGGTGCCCGGCGCGAGATCGCCGTGATGCAGATAGTAGGGCTTGATCCGGCATTCGACGAAAGCTCGCATCAAATCCGACAAAGCGGCAATGCTGTCGTTGACGCCGCGCAAAAGCACGGACTGACTCACCATGGGAATTCCGGCATCGGCAAGCCGTGCGCAGGCCGCGCGCGCAGGCCCCGTCAACTCGCGCGCATGGTTGGCATGCACCGCCACCCAGGTGGTCGCGCCCTCGACCTTCAACGCAGCCACCATCTCGTCGCTGATCCGCGCGGGATCGGCCACCGGCACGCGGGTGTGAAGGCGGATGATCTTGACGTGATCGATTCCCGCGAGATCGGCCATGATCTCGCTCATCCGGCGCGGCGACAGCATCAAGGGATCGCCGCCGGTCAGGATCACTTCCCAGATCTCGCTGTGCGAACGGATGTAGTCGATCGCCGCGCGATAGGCGCCGTCCGAGAGCGCGTTCTCCTTGCCGGGCCCGACCATTTCGCGGCGGAAGCAGAAGCGGCAATAGACCGCGCAGACGTGGACGAGCTTGAACAGCACGCGGTCGGGATAGCGATGCACAATGCCCTGCACCGGCGAGTGCGGATGATCGCCGATCGGATCGGCGCTCTCGCCTGGCTGCATCTCCAGTTCCGCGGCGGTCGGAACGAATTGCCGCGCGATCGGATCGTCGGGATCGGACGTGTCGATCAGCTCGGCCAGCGCCGGCGTAATCGCCACCGCATAGCGCGCGGCGACACGTTCGAGCGCGGGCAGCGCTTCGGCCGGTGCGAGCTGCGCGGCCACAAGTTCGGCCGGCTCACGCAGGGTGCGTGCAAGGTTGGTCTTCGTCATGTCTCACTTAACGTTTCATTTGCAGGCGGTGTCCACACCACCTGATCGATCCGCGCTGCGCCGCTCGCCAGCATCACCAGCCGGTCGAAGCCGAGCGCGACACCGCTCGCCTCCGGCATTTGGGCGACCGCGGCCAGAAAATCCTCGTCCAGCGGATAGGCCTCGCCATAGCGGCGCTGCTTCTCCGCCATCGACTCCGTGAAGCGCTTGCGCTGTTCCTCGGCGTCGGTCAACTCGCCAAAGCCGTTGGCGAGTTCGACGCCGCAGGCATAGACCTCGAACCGCTCGGCGACCCGCGGGTCATCGGCCTTCACCCGCGCCAGCGCCGCTTCTGGAGATGGGTATTCGAACAGAATGGTCAAACGCCCCTGCCCCAGATGCGGCTCGACATGCTCGACCAGGACCTTGCTGAAGATGTCGGACCAGGTGTCGTCCTCCGCCACCCGGACCTTGCCGCCGGCCGCCTGCGCGAGCGCGGCACGGTTACCCTCGCCGCCCGAAATTGTCGACAGCAGGTCGATCCCTGCGAACCGCTCGAAGGCGCCGGCGACCGTCACCAGCTCCGGCTCGGCGAAGGGATCCGCGGTCCGGCCGCGGAACGAGAAATTCCCGATTCCGGTCGCCTGCGCGGCGCGGGCGATGACGACGACGGTGTCCGCCATGATGGCATCGTAGGGGGCGCGAGCCCGATACCATTCCAGCATGGTGAATTCGGGCAGATGCAGGTCGCCGCGCTCGCGATCACGGAACACCCGTGCGAATTCGAAAATCCGCTCCTCGCCGGCCGCCAGCAGCTTCTTGCAGGCGAATTCCGGCGAGGTCCGCAAGTACCGGCTGGCACGGCTGCCATCGGGCCACATGATCTCGGTCCGGGGGGCGTGCAGATGGGTTTCGTTGCCCGGGGAGACCTGGAGGACCGAGGTTTCGACCTCAAGGAACCCCTGCTCGGCGAAAAAGCCCCTGAGAGACCCGGTAATGGCCCCCCTGGCCTGGAGGAACGGTCGCCGGTCGAGGTGCCGCGAGGGCGACCAGAACGGCGAAATCGGCTTGTCCCCAACCATCAACCGGCCGCCCCGCAGGCCAGCAAAATGCTGGCATTCAACGACAAAATGCGTATGTTGCGGCCCGAAACGGGTGCCGCGGTCTGATTTGAGGCCCCAGGTCCCCCATCAATTTGACCACGTCCTGGCCGGAGCCGGGCCAAGCAAGCAGGAAATATAGCTTTGAGAGTCATCGCCAGTTCTATTCGCAAGGGCAACGTGATCGAGCAAGACGGCAAGCTTTATGTCGTTGTGACCGCCGAGAACATCCATCCCGGCAAGGGCACTCCGGTCAGCCAGATCGAAATGCGCCGAATCTCGGACGGGGTAAAGATCTCCGAGCGCTACAAGACCACCGACCAGGTCGAGAAGGCCACGATTGAAGAGCGCAACTTCACCTTCCTCTATGAAGATGGCGACGGCTTCCATTTCATGAACCCGGAAACCTATGACCAGGTCCAGGTGTCCAAGGACGTCATCGGCGATGCGGCCGCTTATCTCCAGGAGAGTATGACGGTCAAGCTGTCGACGCATGACGTCAACGTGGTGTCGATCGCGTTGCCGCAGCGCGTGACGCTGGAAGTGGTCGAGACCGAGCCCGTGACCAAGGGCCAGACCGCCTCCTCCTCCTACAAGCCTGCGGTGCTCTCCAACGGCCTGCGCACCACTGTGCCGCCGCACATCGCCGTCGGCACCCGTATCGTGGTGATGACCGAAGACGGCTCCTACTCCGAGCGCGCCAAGGACTAAGCGAGGAATCAGAGCAGGTGCCGCCGGGGGCCGAGGCAGTGGTTGGGAAAAGTTTCCGCTTCGTCTCGCTGTTTCTGGCGGCGCTTTCGCTCCTCACCGCCACTCCGCTCGCTGCGGACGAAATCCGCAGCCCTTCGCTCACGGCGCTGCGCGTCGATTGGCGCGCAGCGCTCGACCAGCTCCGCACCGAGGTCAACAGCCGTCCCCCGATCGCGGGCGACTTCATCTTCGCACCCCGCCGTTCGGTGCCACGCTACGATCCGCGCGCGATGCCTGCGCTGGTGCAGCTCAACGCGGTCTCATCGCAATTCTTCACCGGTATCGCCCGCAGCTCCGTGCCCGTGCTGCTGCCGTTCGATGCTGCCGCCTATCTCGAGGCGCAGCGCAATCGCGCGCCGGGGACACTCGCGCTCTCGCACTACCAGGCCGACTTCAATCCCGTCGACATGTTTGATGCCGGCCCCTCAGGTTACAGTGCCAGCTTCTCGCTCGAACCCGGTGCCGGCGACGGCATGCCGAGCCGCGTCTACACAAGGCCGGTCGAGGTGCAGATCACGGGCTCGGCACTCGTTTACGACGTCGCCGATCCCGCCGGCGGCAAGGGCGAGCAGGTCAAGCTGCTTGCGGCAACCTATCCGGACCTGCGCAGGTTCATCCGGGAAGGCTATGTGCGCTACGCCTTCACCCGCTTCGGCGTTGCCTATGTCGTCTCCATCCAGTGCCTGGACAGCATCGCAAAGCCGCGGAGGCTCGCCTGCAAGGAAGCCTATCCGGTTGCCGAGCGCTTCCTGAAAGGGCTCCGCATCGCCGGCGGCCAGCGCATGCGGCCGCTGACGGACATGGCCTCCAGCATCATCGATCGTCCTTCAGCGCGGTCGCCGGATTTCACCTACCGACCGAGCGGCGACATCATCCCGAACACCGGCTATCGCAACAAGGCCGGCCATCCGGATGTGATGGCCTATGCGCAGATCCGTTTTCCGCTCGAAAAGGCGCCCGCCTTCGTGCGTTCGCAATCCTACGGCAAGCGCGACAAGAGCGACGGCCCGACGGCCTATCCCTGGCGCGACAATTTCTGCGAGTCCCGCAGTTTCGAGGTCTGGCAGTGCGGCGGCGGTTATGGCCACCAGGGCGAGGACATCCGCGCCGCCGAATGCCCACCGCCCGGCGAAGGCCACGACCCCTGCGATCGCAAGCAGCGCGGCGTCGTCGCGGTGCGCGACGCCATCGTGATCCGCGGCGCCAAGGATCAGGCCGCGACGCTCGAGGTCAACAGCCGCACCGAGCATATTCGCTTCCGCTATATGCACATGAACCCGCAGGCGCTGACCGCCGACGGCATGCTCAACGGCCGCATCGTCACCGAAGGCGAGAAGATCGGCGTGGTCTCCAACTATCTCGACCATCCCGCCGGCACATCGATGCATTTGCATTTCGACGTGCAGGTATTTACTCGCGACGGCTGGATCTGGGTCAGTCCTTACGTCACGCTGGTCTCGGCCTATGAACGCCTGATCCACGCCCGCGGCCGCGAAGTCGGCCCGGAGATCGCCGGCACGCCGCAGCCGGTGGCGCATGCGTTGCCGGAGGACGTGATCAAGCCGGACCTGCGCGAAGGATCGAGCGGCGAGGAGAATTGAGGGGCGAGTTCGCTCATGCGGCCGCTACGGACTACTCCAACAGCGTCGTCAGCTGCGCGCCCTCGTCCGCCACGAATACCGCGATCAATTCCGCCGGCTCGGTCGTGCTGGCATTGGCCGAGACCAGATGCGTCGATCCCGGCGGCTCGAAGAAGGACTGGCCGACACCAAATGTCTCGACAGGACCGCCGCCAAGCTGGGAACGGATTTCACCCTTGGTGATGTAGGCGGTCACCGAACCCGCGTGACGATGCGGCCGCGAGAATCCGCCGGGACCGTAGAACACACGCACGATGGTGACGCGCTTGCCCGGGACGTTCGGCAACGCGTAGGAGCCGATCGGTTCGACCTTGTCGAGCGGCGAGCTCTCCGCCGCGGTCGCGCAGAGCGGCGCCAACGCGCCGGATACCGCGTCCATCGTCACCGGCAACGCCTTGCCGATCGCAAGCGCGCAGGCGAGCCCGCCGACGACGGCCAGCGCCATCGAGCGCGACGGCACCGGACGCTGCGCATGGGTCAAACTCATTGCAGTCATGATAACCTCCCCTTGTTTTCTCGATGTTGCACTTAAGATGCCGCGGCGCTCGCTGCGACCGGCCGCTTCACCGGCGTCCAGCGATACGCGGCGCCAAAGCGGTTCCAGACGTTGATCGAGGCAACCGCCGAGGTCAGGTACATCAGCTCGGCCTCGGAGAATTCGCCGGAAGCGTCCGCATAGACCTCTTCACTGACGCCATCGGGCAGGAAGGTCAGCGCCTCCGCCCAGGCCAGCGCGGCCCGCTCGCGCGCCGAAAAGACCGGCGCCTCGCGCCAGACCGCGACCAGATTGAGCTTGTCCACGGGCACGCCGATCCGCTCCGACAAAAGGACGTGGTGCTGCACGCAGAAGGCGCAGCCGTTGATCTGCGAGGCGCGCAGCTTGACCAGCTCGAGCAGCTGCTTGTCGAGGCCCGCCTTGGCCGCCACCTGGCCGAGCGCCAGCACCAGCTCATACGCGTCGGGCGCGATCTTCTTGAAATCCTCGTACTCGCAGCGGGCGTGTGACATTAGCGTTCACCTCGTGTATTGTAAGACTGCTTACATCTTATAAGAGCTCTTATATGACACGCAAGACCGCTGCCATCGCGAAATCGAAGGCTTCGCGGAAGCCGGCCGCGCCTGCCGAAATCGCTGCCGTTCGCGTGCCGGCGCCCGGCGAAGGCAAGCGCGGCGAGCAAGGTTATCTCGGCTATCTGCTGCGACAGGCCCACGCCGCGGTCCGCCTGACGATGGAACGGACGCTCGCCGACCTCGGCGTGACGTCGCCGCAATTTGCCGTGCTGACCATGCTGAACGCCTATCCGGGCCTCTCCGGCGCCGACGTCGCCCGGCTCACCTTCCTGACCCCGCAGACGGTCGGTGTGATCATTCGCAACCTCGATCGCGACGGTGCGATCGCAATGACGCCTCATCCGGTCCACGGCCGGATCCAGCAATGGACGCTGACGCAGCGGGGAACGACGCTGTTGAAGGCTTGCAGGGAGCGCGTGATCGCGCTGGAGAAGCGCCTTGCCGCAAGTCTGGACGCCAAGGCAGAGACCGCCATCCGGCGCTGGCTCGTCGGCATCGCCGCCGATTTGCAGGAGGACTAACCGGCTCTAGTCGCCGCCGCCTCCGTCACCACCGCAGCCGCCGTCGCCTCCATCGGCATCCGAGAAATCGCTGACGACGCCGTCGCCCTGGATGCCACGACCAAAGTTCTCGGCGATGATCATCAGGATCACGACAAACAGCCCGGCGCCGAACGGCCAGGGATTGGTACGGATGATGTCGAACAGCTCCCGCATGCGCGCATTCTGGGCAGACGGAAGCAAACCGACCGTAAAGCGACAGGCTTGAAATTGGGGATATCCGGGCAAGCCTAAGGACGCTCAGCCGCCCTTCAACGCTTTCTTAACCTCGCCGTCGGGCCAGGCATCGCCCGCCGCGCTCACGCGCACGCGGCTCTGATCGGCGGCATTCACCAGCACATGCGAACTCGTCCGATCACCGCTCGGCTCGAGACGCAGATCGGTTTCGGGCTTCCAGCTCAACGTGGTCGCGAGATCGCCGGGATAGATCCGCCATTGCGATCCGTCGTCGAGCTCGACGACATGGCTTTCCGCATGTGCCCGTATCTTCATTCCACCCCGAATTCTCGATGAGCAGATTGCGTGCAGACGGCGGGCCCCGGCGCTCGGCCGGGGCCCTGCTCCGTCAGTCGTTGTCGTGATGAATCACGGTCTTGCTGCGATTGCCGAATTCATCTTCCTTCTTGATCACCGTGGTGCGGTTGGCAGGCTCGCGCTCCCTGATGACCGTGGTGCGGTCGCGATCGCGGTCCCGCTCACGATATTCGTGGGACTGTCCGACCGTCACGCCGGCACCGACCGGGCCGACGTGAACGCCGACTTCGTCGGCGAATGCAGGGGCGGCGATGGCCGTGACCATGGCGGCGGCAAACAGATATCTCTTCATCTTCATCCTCCAGTGTATGCGGAGGGAATGCGGGACTGCGACACTTTGTTCCGGCAGAACGCGGGGGCGATGGCCTGTTCCCGGTGTTCCAGGAACCGGCCCACAGCAGCCGTGATTCCCGCTAGAATGGGTCCATGAAACAAGCTGATTCCTCGGCCAATCACAGCCGCCGCGCCCTGCTTCGATCCACGCTCGGCGCAGCCGCCTTCATCACATTCCCCACGCCGCTTCTCGCCGCGCCTCCGGGCTTCGACGAATGGCGCGAGGGTTTTCGTGCACGCGCCATGGCGAAGGGCATTTCGGCCGCGACCTGGCAGCGTGCGATGGCGCGGGTCGAGCCCGACATGAGCGTGTTCAAGCAGATGCGCAACCAGCCCGAATTCCACGAGCAGGTCTGGCAATACATCAACCGCCGCGTCTCGGACTGGCGCATCATCAATGGCAAGATCGCGCTGAAAAACAACGAGGCGCTGCTCGCGCGCATCGAGCGTGATTTCGGCGTCGAGCGCGGCACGCTGCTGGCGCTTTGGGGCGTGGAGTCCGCCTATGGCGATCCGCTGGTGCAACAAAACCACATGACGCCGGTATTCCCCTCGCTCGCCGCGCTCGCCTGGAACGAGCCGCGGCGAAAAGCCTATTGGGAAACCGAACTGATCAACGCGCTACGCATCGTCGACAAGGGCTGGAGCACGCCGGAGCAGATGCAGGGATCCTGGGCCGGCGCGATGGGGCACTCGCAATGGATGCCGGAGGTCTGGCTCAATGTCGGCATCGACTATGACGGCGACGGCAAGGTCTCGCCGTTCGGCAAGCCCGACGACGCGCTGGGCTCAACGGCAAAGTACCTGGTCAATCGCGGCAAGTGGCGCCGTGGCGAGCACTGGGGCTACGAGGTGCGCGCGTCCGGCGATATGAGCGGCAACCGGACCTACGCGGCGTGGGCATCGGCCGGCGTCACCCGCGCCGACGGCCAGCCGTTTCCGCAACCGAATGCATCCGCGCAGATGTGGACGCCGGTTGCGGGCGGGCCGACATTCCTGCTGGGACCGAATTTCTATTCGGTGAAGAGCTACAATCCCTCGATGAACTATGCGCTCGCAATCTGCCATCTCGGCGACCGCTGCCTCGGCGCGCCGCCCTTCATCCAGCCCTTTCCCGGCTCAGAGCGCGCGCTGACGCTCGCAGAGGTGCAGGAGATGCAGACGCGCCTGACCAAGGCCGGGTTCGACACCGGCGGCACCGACGGCCGCGTCGGCAACGACACCATGAAGGCGATCAAGGATTTCCAGCAGCGCGCGGGGATCACGCCCGCGGATGGCTATGGCGGGCTGAAGGTGCTGGCGAAGTTGCGACAGGGATCGTAGGGCCCGCTCTCTCACTTTGTCGTTCCGGGGCGCGCCACTTGGCGCGAGCCCGGAATGACGGCGGTTGGGGTCAGTGCCGGTACTGCGGCTCTTCCGCGTCGAGCTGGCGGCGGATCGCGGCGAGATGCAATCGCGCGGATTCGGAATCGCCTTCGCGCATCTGCCTGTAGGTTTCCGCCGCGATCGCGGGATCGACCGGCAGCACCTTTCGTCCCGTCGACATCGCCAGCACCTGCACCTCGGCGGCGCGCTCGAGATAGTAGAGATCGTCCCAGGCCTCCGCGATGGTCGGCGCCAGCACCATCACGCCATGATGCTTCATGAAGACGATGTCGGCATCGCCGACAGCGGATGCGATCCTCGCGCCCTCGCGGTTGTCGAGTGCGAGGCCGTTGTAATCGCGGTCCACTGCGGTGCGGCCGTAGAATTTCAGCGCGGTCTGGCCGGCCCAGATCAGGGGATCACCCTCGGTCATCGACAACGCCGTGGCGTAGGGCATGTGGGTGTGGAAGGCGACCTTCGCGCGCGGCAGGCGCTTGTGCATCTCGGCGTGGATGTAGAACGCGGTTGCCTCGGGCGCGCCATCGCCGTCGAGCACGCTGCCGTGGAAATCGCAGATCAGGAGCTTTGACGCCGTCAGCTCGCGGAAGGCGTAGCCATATGGATTGACCAGGAAGAGATCGTCGTGGCCAGGCACCACGGCCGAGAAATGGTTGCAGATGCCCTCCTCAAAACCATTGCGCGCGGCCATGCGGAAGCAGGCCGCGAGGTCCTCGCGCGCGGTGCGGATCGCGTCGGTGGCGAGATCAGGCCGGTTCGAGCGGAACGGCGCAGGTGCGGATGAGGAAGATTGAAGGCTGTGCGCCATGGCGAAGGAAACCTCTATCGGTCGGAAGAGCCCCGCGTTGTACAGGGCCGACGCCTCTGCGTCAGCCCCTGCGGGCGCCACCCTGCCCTTCGCGTCTCGCGCGGCGGCTTATTGCCGCCGCGGCACGCCGCCGGCGTTCATGCCACCGTCGATGACGAGCTCGCTGCCGGTGACGTAGCGCGACGCATCGGAGGCCAGATACAGCACGCCGGAGGCGATCTCCGCGGCCTGCCCGGCGCGACCGAGCGGCGTCGCGACCTTGGCCCGCTCCTCGGGGTCGATCGGGGCGTTCTGGCCGGCCCCCGTCGCCCCCGTCGGGATCTTGCCCCAGATCGGGGTGTCGATGATGCCGGGGTGCACGGAGTTGACACGAATGCCGTCGCCGGCCGCCGCACACTCCATCGCGATCGATTTGGCAAACAGCCGCACACCGCCTTTGGTCAGCGAATAGGCCGACAGGCCCGGCGCACCGCGCAAGCCCGCGAGCGAGGACATCATGACGATGGAGCCGCCGCCGGTCTTGCGCATCAGCGGCAGGCAATGCTTCACGGACAGAAACACGCCGTCGAGGTTGATCGCGTTCTGCTTGTGCCAGTCAGCGAGCGTCATATCGACGATCGAGGGTACCGCAATGCCGATGCCGGCATTGGAGACCATGATGTCGAGCCGGCCATAGCGCCTGGCGATCTCGGCGACGATCTCGATCCAGGGCTCCTCGCTGGTGACGTCCTGCTCCAGGAAGATCGCCTTGCCGCCGGCTTTGGTCACGCGCTTGGCGAGCTCGGGGCCGCGCAGCTCGTCGATATCGGTGACGACGACAGTGGCGCCTTCGCGGGCGAACAGCTCGACGATCGCCTCGCCAATACCCGACGCACCGCCCGTCACCAGCGCGACCTTGCCCTCAACCTGCCCTGCCATGTTCACTCCGATTTTTTGTTGTTTGAGCGGCTCATTTTTGACGCATGATCTCCGCGCAAACGCGTACCGCGTTTGTCGCGAGGGATCTTGCGTTATCTAATCACGGATGGCCCCTGGTCCGGTAGCGCGACGTCGACGACGCGGAATTGCACGCGCTCGGCGCCCTGGTACCGGTCGACCGACAACGATCCCGCGACATGCAATTGCTGACCGCGATTGGCGAGAAGTGCATTGCCGAGCTTCTGGCCGACCGAACGGAACGCAATGCCGTTGACGATCGAGCCGTCGCCAGACTTGAAGCGTAGCCTCAAATGCGCCTGTCCGACCTCATCGGCATAGACGAGCTGATGCGATGGCAGCGCCAGCACGACCTCCGGATTGCCGCTGCCGAAGGGACCGGCGCGGTTGAGCGTGGTCGCAAGCTCCGTCGTCACGGCGCGCGCGGACACCGCGCCGTCGACATAGAGCTCGTTGACATGGCGCGCCTCGGCAACGTCCCGCGCCAGCGCATTTTCGAGATAGGCGCGGAATTCGGCGAGCTTCTCCTTCCGCAACGTTACGCCCGCGGCCATCGCGTGGCCGCCGCCCTTCAGCAAGATGCCGTCGGTCACCGCCTGCCGCACCGCCTTGCCGAGATCGACGCCGGCGATGGAGCGGCCCGAGCCGGTGCCGATGCCGCCGGGCTCCAGCGCAATCGCAAAGGCCGGCCGTGAAAACTTCTCCTTCAGGCGGGACGCGACGAGGCCGACCACGCCGGGATGCCAGCCTTCGGAGGCCGTGACGATGACGCCAATCTTGTCCTCTAGCCCGATCGAGGCCAGCGCCTCGGCTTCGGCCTGCGCTTCGGCCGCCTGCTCGATGACGCGGCGCTCGCTGTTGAGGCGATCGAGCTCGGCCGCAATCCGAGCCGCCTCGACGCTGTCGCCTTCGAGCAAGAGCCGCACGCCAAGGTCGGCGCGGCCGATGCGGCCGCCGGCATTGACGCGCGGCCCCAGCATGAAGCCGAGATGCCAGGCCTCCGGCGGGCCGTTGAGCCGCGCCACGTCCATCAGCGCGGTGTGGCCGACATGGTCGCGCCGCCGCATCGCGATCAGGCCTTTTGCGACGAAAGCACGATTGAGCCCGATCAGCGGCGCGACATCCGCAACCGTGCCGAGCGCGACGTGATGCAGCATGCCGAGGAGATCGGGCTCGGGCATCTCGCTCGTCCAGAAGCCGCGCTGGCGCAGCTCGCGGTTGACCGCGACCAGCGTCACCAGCACGAGGCCGACGGCGGCGAGATGGCCAAGGCCCGAGAGATCGTCGAGCCGGTTCGGATTGACCAGCGCATCGACCTCCGGCAGCTCCGTGCCGGCCTGGTGATGATCGATCACGACCACGGACATGCCGAGGCGCTTGGCTTCAGCGAGCGGCTCGATGCTGGTGGTGCCGCAATCGACGGTGACGAGCAGCGTGGCGCCCTTCGCGGCCAGCGCGCGGATCGCTTCAGTGTTCGGGCCGTAGCCTTCGAAAATCCGGTCGGGAATATGGATCAGCGGATCGAGCCCGCAATGGCGCAGATGCCAGGCGAGCAGCGCCGCCGAGGTCGCGCCGTCGACGTCGTAGTCGCCGAAGATCGCGACCTTCTCGCCGCGCATCGCTGCGTCCGCGATCCGCTTCGCGGCGGCCTCCATCTCGGTCACAGTGTACGGGTCCGGCAACAGCTTGCGGATGGTCGGATCCAGGAAGTCGCTGACGCCATCGATGTCGATGCCGCGGCCCGCCAGCACCCGTGCCAGCAACTCCGGCAGCTGGTGCCGCTGCACGATGGCGAGCGCCTTGGCAGCCCCGCGCGCATCCAGCCGGTCGAGCCAGAGCTTGTCGGTGAGCGAGCGCGCGACGCCCAGAAACGCCTGGGGCACTTCGACGGGCAAGGCGGTTGCGGGCGGCGTCATGAGTCGAGACTGGCTTGAGGAACCCGGGAATCGAACCGGGCGTTGCGGCGATCGGCCGACAATGACGATTGACCTGGAATCCCCCGGGATTTGCAATGTCCACGCCGCACAAAGCGGTGGATTGCCGCTTTGCTGCGCGGACTGACTATCATTTGGGCATTCCGTGGAACAGCAAATTAAGCAGGCGTTAGGCGGAATCTTCGAAAAAGACTCGTATTCGATCTGTAATTAGTTGTTCCGGGTTCGTTGCAGATCAGGCCTCATTGCCAAGGGAAGCTCCCCGATGTCTGCTGCGCTGGGTCTGAAAGCCAAGCCGATCGCCACCGAACCCGCTGATGACGATTCCGATATCTCCGCACTGATCAATCGCTTGACCGCGGAGGTCAACCAGATCGCAGTCGACAAGACCAAGGCGATTCAGCAGATCACCAACCAGATGAAGATGCTGGCGCTGAACGCGCTGATCGAGAGCTCGCGCGCCGGCGCGCAGGGCGCCGGCTTCGCGGTGGTGGCGCAGGAGGTGCGCGGCGTCGGCCAGCAGGTCGAAACCATCGCGCGCGAGCTCGAAACCCAGCTGACGAAGCGCACCGGCGATCTCGTTGCCTCGATCGACCGCATGAGCCAGCGCTCGCGCGGCGAGCGCATGGTCGACCTGTCGCTCAACGCCATCGAGCTGATCGATCGCAATCTCTATGAACGCACCTGCGACGTGCGCTGGTGGGCGACCGACTCCGCCGTGGTCGATTGCGCGGCCTCGCCGAGCGCCGCAGCCGTCTCCCATGCCTCGCAGCGCCTCGGCGTGATCCTCGGCGCCTACACCGTCTATCTCGACCTCTGGCTCTGCGACCTCGACGGCAATGTCATCGCCAATGGCCGCGGCGACCGCTTTCGCGTCGTCGGCCAGAACGTCGCCCACACAAAGTGGTTTCGCGAGGCGCGAACCTTGCGCTCCGGCGACGACTATGTCGCCGGTGACGTCGAGAACCAGCCGCTGCTCGGCAATGCCCAGGTCGCGACCTATTGTGCCAGCGTCCGCGCCGGCGGCCAGGCCAACGGCGCGCCGATCGGCGTGCTCGCCATCCATTTCGACTGGGAGGCGCAGGCCCGCGCCATCGTGCAGGGCGTGCGCGTCGGCGACGGCGACAAGGCGCGCGTGCTGCTGGTCGACTCCAATCTGCGTGTCATCGCAGCTTCCGACGGCCAGGGTATTTTGAGCGAGCGCATCGCGATCTCGCTGAACGGCCAGCGGTCCGGCTTCTATCACGACCGCACGGGCGCGCTGGTCGCGTTCCATGCGACCCCGGGCTACGAGACCTATCGCGGCCTCGGCTGGTACGGCGTGATCGTCTGCGGGGCGTGACGACATCATCGCGTGATCTGTGAGCGCGGCAGCGTGACCGTCGAACGATGGTCGCGCCGTGATGCGGAGTGACTTGCAGCCTATCCGAGATAGCCAGACACTCCGTCCCACAACAGCTTCAACGCCGTCACGGCCAGCAAGCCATGCCACGCCCGGTAGATCTGCCGCTGGTCCAGCTTTCCGTGCAGCCGCCAGCCGAGCCAGACGCCGCTGGGAATGGCAAAGAGGCACGCCGCCATCACGATCCAGACGTTGCCCGCCGGCCGCACCAGCAACAGCCAAGGCACCGCCTTGATCGCGTTGCCGACGGTGAAGAACAGGCTCGTCGTTCCCGCGTAGACCTCCTTGCTGAGGCCAAGCGGCAGGAGGTACATCGCCAGCGGCAGTCCGCCGGAATGCGCGACCATGGTCGTGACACCCGAGGCAAGACCGGCAGCAACCGCCTTCGGCGAGGAGCGCGGACGAATGACCACCTTCGGATCACTCACGAGCCATATGCCAACGAAGCTCAACGTCACGACCGCCATCACGATCGCGACGGCGCGATGGTCCAATACACGGAACAAGAGATAGCCGAGGGCAATGCCGATCACGAGCCCGGGCAACAGCAGCACCAGGTCCGGCTTCGACCATGTCGAGGGCTTCCAGTAGCGCAACGCGAACAGGTCCATAGCGATGAAGAGCGGCGCGAGCAGGCCGCCCGCCGTGACCGGATCCATCACGCACGACAGCAACGGAATGCCGACGATGGAGAAGCCGCCGCCGAATGCGCCCTTCATGAAGCAGATCAGGAAGACGCCGCAAAAGGCGATGATCACCGTGGCGACCGTCAAATCCATCTGCGCATCTCCATGACCGTCACGCTCGCGCCTCGGCGCGCGTCACGCCGAAACGTCGCGGGAGAGACTCGGCTCAGGTCGCCGTGACGTCGTCATCGGTTGCTGTTGGGCCGGCGTCGGTCGACGTCGCTTGCGAGGTTCGAGGCGGCTCGGCCTTCGGCTGGAAAAAGAGACCGGGCAGCACTGAAGGCAGGCCAAAGGTCATTCCGAGGAATGCCAGAAACACATCAAGATAACTCACGCTCATTCTGTTGCTCCGCTTTGTCGGGCGCGACCACCTCTCGGTGCATTTTAGGGGCGATGCGGCGCAATATGAACCGGTACAAATCTCAGTACAATAAGAACATTGATCTCGGTGCAATTTCGCCGACTCCGCACGAGCAGAGCAGATGCAGCAAACTTCTTGCCTTGGGCTTCAATCCGACCGCGGCAGGCGCGGCGCCCACCCCGTCGCAACGAGTCTTCTGAGCATTTTCCGGCAAGGCAGGCCGGTTACAGGCAAGAGCTTGCCGCATTGCTCGGCTACGCTGCGCTTCGCATCACGTTGGGCGGAAGTGACGTGATCGGCCCACGGGTTGGGATCACTCACGCTCGTCACATGCCGAGGAGACATGCCATGAAGATCGTCGTGATCGGCGGGACCGGATTGATCGGATCCAAGCTCGTGACGAAGTTGAAACAACACGGCCACGAGGCCGTTGCAGCCTCGCCGAAATCAGGCGTGAACGCCGTGACCGGGGAAGGCCTCGCAGCAGCGCTGGCTGGCGCGGATGTCGTCGTCGACGTTGCCAACGCGCCGTCCTGGGAGCCCGCCGCCGTGCTCGATTTCTTCCAGCGCTCGAGCACAAACCTCGTCGCGGCAGAGGCAGCCGCGGGCGTGAAGCATCACGTAGCGCTGTCGATCGTGGGGACCGAACGGTCGCCCGACAATTCCTATTTTCGGGCCAAGCTCGCCCAGGAGACCATCGTCAAATCCTCTTCGGTCCCCTACTCCATCGTTCGTGCCACCCAGTTCTTCGAGTTCCTCGGCGCCATTGCCGAAACGGCTGTGGTCGAAGGAAAGATCGTCGTCCCGTCCGCACTGTTTCAGCCGATCGCCGCCGAAGACGTAGCTGATCGCCTCGGGGAGGTCGCCATGGGCCGGCCGCTCAACGGCACCATCGATATCGCAGGACCCGAGAAGGCGCCCTTCAATGAATTCATTGCGCGGCGCCTGAAGGCGTCCGGCGACGCCCGACCGGTGGTGGGAGACCCGAAGGCACCGTACTACGGCGCCCCCATCGACGACACATCGCTGAACCCGCTCGGCGAGGCGCGGCTTGGAAAAACGCCGCTCGCAACGTGGCTCGCAAGACTCTGAGGGACCGCAAGAGCTTCCATCACGACAACCACTGCAATGAAGGAAATCCCATGCGCAGATTGCTGATCGCAACGGCGGTTTATGCCGCATCAGTCCTGACGGGTCATGCCGCCGAACCGGCACCTCTGGCCAAAGTGACGGTCGTGTTCGACCAGGCGCTACCGAACGTCCCAGGCAAGAGCATGAAGGGCGTGCTGGTCGAGTATGGTCCCGGAGGCTCCTCGCCGGCCCACATGCATCCGCGCTCCGCATTCATCTATGCGACCATCCTGGAAGGAGCGATCCGCAGTCAGGTCAATGACGAGCCCGCCAAGGTCTATCGCAAAGGAGAGAATTTCTTCGAAAAGCCCGGCGACCGTCACGCCATAAGCGCGAATGCCAGCGATACTGAACCTGCGAAGCTGCTGGCCGTCTTCGTCGTGGATTCAGCAGATAAGGAGCTGGTCACGCCGATCACGAAGTAGCGCCGCCTCGTCACGCAGCGCGGCGCGCGGCCATCTCCGCGGCCAGCAGCAACGCGGCGCGGCTGGCGCCGATCGACGCGATGCCTTGCCCTGCGATGTCGTAGGCCGTGCCGTGCGCCGGCGTGCAGATCGGGAATGGGAATCCACCGAAGGTCTGCCAGGGTCTCGAGGCGCTCGCCGGCGAGCTCGCCTGCGAGCGCATCAGCGACGCCGGGATCGGCGAAATCGCCGCCGCACATGACGACATGGTCCGGCATTATCGCGAGGGCGATCTGATCCAGTATTATCGCGGCAACCGCGCCATTCACGAGGCCATCGTCGCCGCAGCCGAAAATCCCGCGCTGACCGGGCTCTATGCTTCCGTGACCGCGCGCATTCGCCGCGCGCGCTATGTCACGCCGATGACGCCGGCCTCTCCCACATCCTGCGTGCGCATCTGCGCCACAAGCGCGAAGAGGTTTTGCAGGCGGGCTTTGCCGAGACGGAAGGAAACGACCTCGCGCTGCGGATCGCGTGAGGCGGGCTCGCGCGGCGAGCATTCGTTCATTCCGCGTCTGGCCTTCGCGCCGCTTCGCTGCGATAACCGCCTCGAAGATCGGTCATAAGATCAGGCGACGCCGCAATGAACAAACCGCTGTCCTCAGACCCCGTCGCGCGTGCGACCTCCGACAGCACGGGAGGCGCACCGCAAGGCGGCTTTGCCGATCTCGTTCCCGAACTCAGCGTTTCCAGCATTCAAGCCAGCCTGCCGTTCTGGCGCGACTTGCTCGGCTTCGAGCTCGCCTATGATCGCCCCGATGCGCGATTTGCGTATCTCGTCAGGGGGCGTTTGCAGGTCATGCTCTGCGAATTGAATGGACGCTGGGAGACGGCAGAGATGCAGCGGCCGTTCGGACGCGGCGTCAATTTCCAGATGGTCGTCGATCGCATAGATCCCATGCTGAGGGCTCTCGGCGATGCCAAATGGCCGCTCTACGAGCAGCCGAACGAAGCCTGGTATCGGGTCGGCGACCAGGAATTCGGCCAGCGCGAATTCCTCGTCCAGGATCCGGACGGTTACCTCGTGCGCTTCGTCGAACGCCTCGGCATGCGCACGCCATCCTGACGCAAAAAGATTCGTCCAGTCCTGCCGCATCGCGCGATCAGGAGACACAATCGCGACGGTGCACGCTGCCCGGACCATTGAACTGATGCACGCTCTCTGTCGTGTGGGGCGTAAGCTGCATTCGGCTCACGAGCCGAACTTGCTCAATTTCGCATTCGCCCGATTATCCTTGCGCCCCTCTGTCAGCTGACGTGGTCGCGCGTTAGACGTGAAGCTCCCCCGCTTCACGCTCCGCGAGCACCTCGGCTCGCCGTTGCGCAGCCAACGGAGACCATCTCATGACCAAACCAAGCATCGTTTTCGCGCACGGCCTCTGGGCTGACGGATCGTGCTTCGGCAAGCTGATCCCGGCGCTGCAAGCCGAAGGCCACGAGGTCCTGGCGAGCCAGCACGGGCTCGATTCACTCGCAACCGACGTCGCCTGCGTGACGGCGTGCTTTGGCCCTGTTCCTGGACCCGTGGTCCTCGTCGGCCACTCCTATGGCGGCACACTGATCACGCATGCCGGAACCGATCCGCGGGTCGCCGCGCTGGTCTACATCGCCGCGCTCGCGCCCGCTGCCGACGAAACTTCGCAGAGCCAGATTGCAAAATTTCCGACGACGCAGGTGTTCGGCCACATCGACGCGCCGGCGGGCCGTGGCTGGCTCAAGCCAAGCGGCCTGACGCACTTTGCCGGCGACCTGCCCGAAGCCGAGCAAAAGCTGGTCTACGCAACGCAAGGGGCGCCGGTTGCGGATCTCCTGACCCAAAAGGTCGATGGCACAGCGTGGACCTCGAAGCCGAGCTGGTACATCCTCGCCAGCAAGGACCAGACGGTTCACCCCGATCTGCAACACTTCGTCTCGAAGCGCATGAACGCCACCGTGACCGAAGTGCCTTCGTCCCACGTCCCCATGCTGTCGAAGCCGGATGTGGTGCTGGATGTGATCCGGAAGGCTGCGAATGCGGTCACAGCGAAGTAGCATCGGCTGACATACAATACCGAACCAAGGCAGATGACGTTGTCATTCTTCGGATCAGGTCCGGGCGGCGCGAGACCGCCCGGACCTTTTGTCCATCGCGAAAACGCCATGCCGATTTCTGCTTTTTCTAATATCGATTAATCCGATTGTAACAGCGCATATTATTCGTTTGTCAAAATCCTCCTTCTGCGTAGCCTGATCCGCGCCATCGCCCGGCTGCCCGTAAAGGCCGCCCCCGAGAACAGCGAGGCACCGGAGGATTGGATGACGACGACGCTCGACGCATCGGGAATGCCTGCACGTTCGCTGCTGCCCTTCCTTGATCGCGAGCACACGATCGCAAGGCCGGGCTACAGCCGATGGATGGTGCCGCCCGCGGCGCTTTGCGTGCATTTGTGCATCGGGCAGGCCTACGCCTTCAGCGTCTTCAACCTGCCGATGACCAAGCTGCTCGGCGTCACCCAATCGGCATCCGGCGACTGGAAGCTCACCGAGCTCGGCTGGATTTTCTCCATCGCGATGGTGTTCCTCGGACTGTCGGCCGCAGTGTTCGGACGCTGGGTCGAGGAAGGCGGCCCGCGCAAGGCGATGTTCACCGCTGGCGTTGCCTGGGCGAGCGCGTTCCTGATCTCGGCCCTCGGCGTCTATCTCCACAATCTCTGGATCATCTATCTCGGCTACGGCGTGATCGGTGGCTGCGCGCTCGGCATCGGCTACATCTCCCCGGTTTCGACGCTCATGAAGTGGTTTCCCGACCGGCCGGGCATGGCCACCGGCATGGCGATCATGGGCTTTGGCGGCGGCGCGCTGATCGCCTCCCCCCTCTCCGTCTGGCTGATGAGCAAGTTTGCGACCACGAGCGACGTCGGCGTGCTCGGCGCCTTCATCACGCTCGGCTGTGTCTACTTCGTCTTCATGATGGTCGGCTCCGCCATCGTGCGCGTACCGGCGCCGGGCTGGAAGCCGGAGGGTTATGTGCCGCCTGCGGCCGCCACCAAGCTGATGACCAGGAACGACGTGTTCGTCTACCAGGCGATCAAGACGCCGCAGTTCTGGCTGATCTGGATCGTGCTGTTCTGCAACACCACCGCCGGCATCGGCGTGCTCGGCCAGGCCTCAGCGATGAGCCAGGAGATGTTCCCCGGCCACATCACCGCGGTGGCGGCCGCAGGTCTCGTCGGCCTGATGAGCCTGTTCAACATGGGCGGGCGTTTCAGCTGGGCCTCGCTATCCGACTTCATCGGACGCAAGAACACCTATTTCGTCTACATGGTGCTCGGAATCGCCCTCTACGTGACCGTGCCCTATGCCGGCGCGAGCGGCAATGTCGTGCTGTTCGTGCTGTGCTTCCTGATCATCGTCAGCATGTATGGCGGCGGCTTTTCCACCGTGCCGGCCTATCTGCGCGACATGTTCGGCACGCGCTATGTCGGCGCCATCCACGGCATCCTGCTGACGGCCTGGTCGATGGCCGGAATCGCCGGGCCTGTGCTGATCAACTACATCCGCGAATACAACGTCACGCATGGTGTGCCGAAGGCGCAGGCCTACAACACGACCATGTACATCATGGCCGGACTGCTCGTGGTCGGCTTCCTCGCCAACCTCTGCGTCCGTGCCGTCGACAAGCGTCATCACATGCAGGACGAGGACAATTCAGGTCTCGAGGCGGCGCGTGCTGCCTGACGTCCGGACGAACACAAGGAGGCGACCATGACCACGACATCACCGAGCGAAGCGTCATTCTCCCAATCGCTGCTGAGCTGGATCGCCTGGCGGGTATCCCGGACGATGGCTGCGATGCGGCCGGTGCATCATGCCACCGAGATCGCGGCCGCAGCCGCGGCGAGCAATAATCCCTCGGGGGCGTGACATCATGCAGACCGCTCAGACGGCAAAGACCACCCCGCTGCAATTGGCGCTGGCCTGGAGCTTTGCGGGCATCCCCCTGCTCGCGGGCGTGATCCAGACCCTGCTCAATGCCATGAAGCTGTTTCAGTAGGCGGCGAATGCGTCCCACGAACAAGCGTGCAACGCTTCTCAGCGGAGCGCGACGGTTGATAACCGACGAAGGCTTCACCATCACCGTGCTGGCTACGGTGATCGCCGCTGCAGTCCTCGCCGTCGGCTTCGACGCGACTGCGGACATCGTCGTCGCGACGCTCGCACTTGGCGCGGTGACGGCGCTCGCCGAGACCCGCCTGCACCGGCGCGGATAGATCCAGTCAAACGAGCCGTCAGCGGCGCTTGCGCGCGCCACGCGCCGGCGGTTCCGTCACGCGCCGGGTCTGCTCGGCGGCGAGGTCGCGCATGATCGCTATCGCGCTCTGCACATGGTCGTCGGGCTGGTCGACCGAATAGACGACATAGGCCGGCATCGAGAATTTCGGCGCTCCCACCACCAGGTGCAGCCGCCGCGCCTTCAGCAGCGGCTCGACGATCCGGTGCGCAAAATAGCCGGAGCCACCGTTGGCGAGAACGTGCTGCAGCCCGAGCCAGCCGATGTTGGCGGTCAGCGCAGGCCCCGCGAAATTGGGAAAGACGGCGCTGTGGCGGGCGTAGAATTCCGGCCCCCAGTCGACATAGACGTAGCCATCCTGCGGCTCCGGATCGCTCCTGGGATTGGTCGACACCAGCACGAGCTGCTCCTCGATCAGCAACTCGACCTTGAGGCCGGGGCGGCTTTGCGGGGTGTACATCACGCCGATGTCGATGCGTCCCTCGACCAGCCCCTGCATCAACTCGGGCTCAAGGGCGCTCTCGGCCCGGATGGAGATCTGAGGATTGGCCTCCTGCATGCGCGGCACCCAAAGCAGCAGGAACTCCTCCCACAGGCCGATGCGGCCGCCGACCACCAGCGCCCCGCTAAAGCCCTTGGGGAGGCCGACGTCGTGGCGGGCCTGCTCGACGGTGCGAACAAGCGTCGAGGCATGGCGCTGAAATTGCCGCCCGGCCACCGTGAGCGTCGCGCCCGCCTTGTTGCGCACGAACAGCGTGCAGCCGAGCAGCTCCTCGAGCGAGTGGATCCGTGTGCTGACGGTGGACTGGCTGACGTGTAGCCGGTCGGCGGCGGTGATGAAATTGCCGGTCGCGACCACGGTCAAGAATGTACGCGCGAGCTCGGTATCCAAGGGCGCACCTCACACATCGACATTGTCGATATGAAAGGCGCTGTCTTGAAGGATGTCAAACAGAAGCAGTGCCGCTCAGCAGCCGAGCTTGTCGGCGACCCCGCCAAAGTCCTTCGCGACGATGTCCCAGTTGCCGGTCGCCTCGAAATCGACCTTCTGGAGGGGGCCGTATTCGGTCGGCCGCGCCACGAACGCGGTCTTCAGCCCGTTCTTCTGGGCGGCGGCGAGATCGCCGTTGTGGGCGGCGACCATCATCACCTGCTCCGGCTTGAGGCCGAGCAGGCGCGCGGCGCCGAGATAGGTCTCGGGATCGGGCTTGTAGTGCTCAAACAGCTCGGCCGACATGATGAGGTCCCACGGCAGGCCTGCGAACTTCGCCATGTTGGTGAGCAGCGCGACGTTGCCGTTCGACAGCGGCGAGATCGCGAATTTGGTCTTGAGGCGCGTCAGGCCGGCGACGCTGTCGGGCCAGGGATGCAGACGGTGCCAGCCCTTGGTGATGTAGTCGAGGTCGGCCTCGGTCAAACCCTTGATCGCGAACTTCTCGACCAGCTTGTCCAGGGAGCGGCGGTGCAGGACGTCGAGGATGACATAGCCACGTTCGGGGTGCTTGCGCACGTCATCCATGGCGGCCGTGTACATGCCGCGCCAGCCGTCGACCAAAGCGGTCCAGTCGGCGGAGATGCCGCGGCCCTTGCCCCACCACATGAGGTCGGTGATCAGGCTGGTGCGCCAGTCCACGACGGTGCCGAACACGTCGAAGACCAGCGCTTTGACGGAGGAGAGATCGGACATGTGCGCTTCCTCTTTTGTTGTTCTTGTCATTCCGGGGGGCGCGTCAGCACCAACCCGGAATCCAGAAGTTATGGCGCGAGATTCCGGTTTCTCCGGGCCGCGCGCTTTGCGCGGTCCCGTCGCCCCGGAATGACGAAGCGCGTCAGCCCAGGTAAAACTTCTCCAACTGCCGGTGCTCGGCCTTGATGTAACGCACGGTGCCGGTGACGGAGCGCATCACGACCGTCTCGGTCTCGATCACGCCGTCCTTGCGGAACTTGACGCCCGACAGCAACGAGCCCGTGGTGACGCCGGTGGCGGCGAACAGGCAGTCGCCGCGCGCCATGTCCTCGATGCCGTAGATCATCTTGGGATCGTTGACGCCCATCTTGGCGGCGCGCTCGCGCTTCTCGTCGGAATCGAGGATCAGGCGGCACTGCATCTGGCCACCGATGCAGCGCAGCGCCACGGCCGCGAGCACGCCTTCCGGCGCGCCGCCGGTGCCGAGATACATGTCGACGCCGGTGTTATCGGGGTCGGCGCAGTGGATCACGCCGGCCACGTCGCCGTCGGTGATGAGGCGGACGGCGGCGCCGGTCGAGCGCACGCTCTCGATGATGCTGGCATGGCGCGGGCGGTCGAGCACGAGAACGGTGATGCCTTCCGGCTGGACACCCTTGGCCTTGGCGAGGCGGCGGACGTTGTCGGCGGGCGAGGCATCAATTTCGACAACACCCTTGTCGTAGCCGGGACCGATCGCGAGCTTCTCCATGTAGACGTCAGGAGCGTGCAGCAGCGTGCCGCCGTCGGCCATCGCCATGGTGGCAATCGAGCCCGGCATGTTCTTGGCGCACAGCGTGGTGCCTTCGAGCGGGTCGACCGCGATGTCGACCTGCGGGCCGGCGTTCATGCCAACCTTCTCGCCGATGAACAGCATCGGCGCCTCGTCGCGCTCGCCCTCGCCGATCACGATGGTGCCCTCGATCGGCAGCTTGTTGAGCTCGCGCCGCATGGCGTCCACCGCGGCCTGGTCGGCCGCCTTCTCGTTGCCGTGCCCGCGCAGCCGCGCCGAAGACACCGCCGCCCGCTCCGTCACCCGCACGATCTCCAGCGTGAGGATGCGCTCGAGCAACGCGTGCGGCGGGACTGAAATATGGGTCGACATCGGCTAACTCCTTCGGAACAGTTTTGGACGGAAATCTCCGCCCGCATCAACTCGTAACACCCACAGTTCGTTCGAACCGTGTCCTATTGTTTGAGCATGACCTTTCCGGAAAACCTCTTCACACTTTTCCGGGTCATGCTCAGTTCTTCTCGATCCGGATCACCTGTGGCCGTCCGCTGATCACCTTGTCCTTCTGCACGGCCGCGAGCGCGCGTCGCACGGCGTCCTCATGCGTCGCATAGGTGATCAGGATGACGGGCACGGGCACCGCCTTGCCGTTCGCCGGCGCAGCGCCGCCATTGGGATGACGCTGCACGATCGACTCGATCGAAATCTTCTGCTCCGCGAGCCGGGTCGCGATCGCGGCCGCAGTGCCCGGGAAATCCCGCGCCAGCAGGCGGATATAGTAGCCGCCCTCGTGCCGCTCCATCGGCGCTTTCTTGGTGTCGCGCAGATGCGAGATCGGCCGGCCGAACGGATTGGCGCGGATGCCGCGCGCAACGTCGGCGATGTCGGCGACGACGGCGGATGCGGTCGCAGCACCGCCGGCACCGGGGCCGACCAGCGTGATCGGAGGAATGCCCTCGCCATCGATCGTGACCGCATTGGTGACACCCATCACCTGCGCGATCGAGGAGGATTTTGGAACCATGGTCGGGTGCACGCGCTGCTCGATGCCCTTGGCGGTACGGACGGCAACACCGAGCAGCTTGAGCCGGTAACCGAGATCGTCGGCCGCGCGCAGATCTTCCGGCGCGATGGATGAGATACCTTCGACATACACAGCGCTTTGAGCAACTTTCGTGCCGAAAGCGAGGCTGGCGAGAATGGCAAGTTTTTGCGCGGTGTCGTGGCCATCGACGTCGAAGGACGGATTGGCCTCGGCGTAGCCGAGCCGCTGCGCATCCTTGAGGCATTCGGCGAAGGACAGGCCCTCCTGCTCCATCCGCGTCAGGATGTAATTGCAGGTGCCGTTGAGGATGCCGTAGACGCGGGTGACGCCGGTTCCGGCAAGCCCTTCGCGTAACGTTTTGATGACAGGGATCGCGGCACCGACCGCTGCCTCGAAATTCAGCGCGCCGCCGTGCTTTTCGGCGGCCTTGGCAAGCCTCAGGCCGTGCTTGGCGAGCAGCGCCTTGTTGGCGGTGACGACCGACTTGCCCGCATTCAGTGCCGCTTCGACCGCAGAGAGAGCGGGATCACCGGCGCCGCCCATCAGCTCGACGAAGCAGTCGATGCCGGGATGCGTGGCCAGTGCCATGGGGTCCCTGACCCATTCGACACCACGCAGATCGACGCCGCGCTTCTTCGCCTTCGAGCGCGCGGTGACGGCGACGACGCGAATGCCGCGGCCGCTGCGGCCCGCGAGCACGCGGGCCTGGGTCTCGATCAAACGGACAACTTCGGCGCCCACGGTGCCGAGCCCCGCTATGCCCACTTTCAGGGGTGCAACCATGATGCTTTAGAAAACCTGCCGAAGAGAAACTTAACGCCGATTGGCGAGCGGAACGACGTTGTGCAACGTTTCGATGCCGCTTTCAAGGAAGCGCCGCACGCCGCGCGCGGCCTGCCTGATCCGTTGCTCGTTTTCCACCATGGCGATGCGGACATATCCTTCACCGTGCTCGCCGAAGCCGACGCCGGGCGAGACCGCGACGCCGGATTTCTCCACCATCAGGGTTGCGAACTGCATGCTGCCGACGCTGCGGAAGGCCTCCGGCAGCGGCACCCAGGCGAACATCGAGGCTTCCGGCGGCGGGATCTCCCAGCCGGCGCGGCCGAATGACTCCACCAGCGCGTCGCGGCGCTTGCGGTAGGTATCGCGCATCTCCTTGATGCAATCGTCGGGGCCATTCAGCGCGGCAGTCGCGGCGACCTGCACCGGCGTGAAGGCGCCGTAGTCGAGGTAGGATTTGACGCGGGCGAGCGCGGCGATCACGCGGTCGTTGCCGACCGCGAAGCCCATGCGCCAGCCGGCCATCGAATAGGTCTTCGACATCGAGGTGAACTCGACGGTGACGTCGATCGCGCCGGGCACCTGAAGCACCGAGGGCGGCGGGTTGTTCTCGTCGAAATAGACTTCGGCATAGGCGAGATCGGACAGGATCAGGATCTCGTGCTTCTTCGCGAACGCGACGAGGTCCTTGTAGAAATCGAGGCTCGCGACATAGGCGGTTGGGTTCGAGGGGTAGCAGACGACGAGCGCGAGCGGCTTCGGGATCGAATGCACGATCGCCCGTTCCACCGCCTCGAAGAATTGCGGCGTCGGCTCCGAGGGCACCGAACGGATCACGCCGCCCGCCATCAGGAAGCCGAAGGCGTGAATCGGGTAGCTCGGGTTCGGGCAGAGGATGACGTCGCCGGGCGCGGTGATCGCCTGCGCCACATTGGCAAAGCCCTCCTTCGAACCGAGTGTCGCCACGACCTGGGTGTCGGGGTTGAGCTTCACGCCGAAGCGGCGGGCGTAATAAGCGGCCTGAGCCCGGCGCAGCCCGGGGATGCCGCGGGAGGCCGAGTAGCGGTCGGTGCGCGGCTTGCCCAGCGTCTCCTTCAGCTTCTCCAGCACATGCGCCGGCGCCGGCAAGTCCGGATTGCCCATGCCGAGGTCGATGATGTCGGCGCCGGCATTCCGCGCGGCTGCCTTGGCCCGGTTGACCTGCTCGAACACGTAAGGCGGAAGGCGGCGGATGCGGTAAAACTCTTCCATGGCTCTCTGGGCTCCGGGCAACCGGTCAGGACAGAATCGACCGGCCATGACAGCCGCTCGGGAAAGCTCTCGCCCCCTCGCGAAAATCACTCAAAATCAAACGCTTAGAGCAATATTCGACGGCAGGAGCTGAAGTCGTTCGCCCTGACTCTCGGCTGAACTGAGGTCTTTTAGCACGGCATGGCGGGGGCGCCAGCGATTACGCCGCGTTACTTGGCGTCTTTTGCGGCAACGGATTGGCGGTCGCGCGCGGCGGCCAGCTCGGCTTCGATCTTGGCGCGCTGGTCCGGCGGGATGATTGCCTGATCACGATCCGGTGGCAGATCGTGCACCGGAAGGTACGAGCCGGGCTCCCTGGGATGGGCCTGCGCATCAGTAGGGGTATAGTCAGCCAGCTGACTCGAGCAGCCGCCCAAGGCAAGCGCCGCCATCAGCAGCGCGCCACAGATCGGCAGCGACTTTTGCAGGTCCCTCAACGCCAACACTTGGGAAATCCCCTACTCGTCCCAACGCAAGGCTGCCGGAGCTTAACCCGACAACCTGCCCAAGCTCAAACCATTGCTGCCCACAAATGGTACGAGCGAGAATACTTCCAAGGCCCACTGCGGAAGAGGTGCACGCTGATTGTGACAAAACCAAGGGGCTTTGTCGCAGTGCAGCACATGTTGGAGCTTGTTTAACGCCAAACATGCGAGCTTCGCGGTGACGAATACAGAATGAATCGTTACTGTTCTGCTCATGAGTACCGCCACGACCGACACGCCCAAACCCGAGACGAAGTTCGATGCGGAAGCCTTCGCGATGAATGTCGCGCGGGCGATGGAGAGCGGCGGCAAGGCGCTCGCCGCGTATCTGAAACCACGCGAGAGCGGCGACGTGCAGGATCGCCCGCCGGCCGAGCTTACGGAAGTGGTCAAGGCCTTCACGTCGGTCGCCCAATACTGGATGTCAGATACATCCCGCGCGTCCGATCTGCAGACCAAGCTCGCCAAGGATTATCTCGACCTCTGGGGCTCGGCGGCGCGCCGCATGGCTGGCCAGGACGCTTCACCCGCGATCGCGCCCTTGCCGCGCGACAAGCGCTTTGCCGATCCGGAATGGAAGTCGAACCAGTTCTTCGACTTCATGATGCAGCTCTATTTGCTCACGACCAAATGGGCGCAGGAGCTGGTGCACGACGCCGAGCTCGACCCGCAGACCCGCCGCAAGGCGGAGTTCTACGTCCAGCAGGTCACCAACGCGATCTCGCCGTCGAACTTCGTCCTGACCAATCCGGAAGTGCTGCGCGAGACGGTGGCGAGCAGCGGCGAAAATCTCGCACGCGGTCTGAAGATGCTGGCCGAGGACATCGCGGCCGGAAAGGGCATGCTGAAGATCCGCCAGTCCAATCCGGACAATCTCGTCGTCGGCGTCAACATGGCGACGACGCCGGGCAAGGTGATCTACCAGAACGAGATGATGCAGCTGATCCAGTATTCGCCGACCACGGAGAACGTGCTGCGCACGCCGCTCCTGATCGTGCCGCCCTGGATCAACAAGTTCTACATCCTCGATCTCAAGCCGGAGAAATCCTACATCAAGTGGTGCGTCGACCAGGGCATCACCGTGTTCGTGATCTCATGGGTCAATCCCGACAAGCGGCTCGGCAACAAGAGCTGGGAAGACTACATGAAGGAAGGCCCGCTCACGGCGATGGACGTGATCGAGAAGGTCACCGGCGAGTTGAAGGTGCACACCGCCGGCTATTGCGTCGGCGGCACCATGCTCGCGACCACGCTGGCCTGGCTCGCCGAGAAGCGCCGCCAGCGCGTGGCGTCGGCGACGTTCTTCGCCGCGCAGGTCGACTTCACCCATGCCGGCGATCTCCTGGTGTTCGTCGACGAGGACCAGATCGCGGCCCTCGAGCAGGACATGAAGGCGGCCGGCGTGCTCGAAGGCTCGAAGATGGCGATGGCCTTCAACATGCTGCGCTCCAACGATCTGATCTGGTCCTATGTCGTCAGCAACTATCTGAAGGGCCAGCAGCCGAGCGCGTTCGACCTCTTGCACTGGAATTCGGATGCGACGCGCATGACCGCGTCGAACCATTCCTATTACCTGCGCAATTGCTACCTGGAGAACCGGCTCTCCACCGGCACCATGGTGCTCGACAACACGCTGCTCGACCTCTCCAAGGTCAAGGTGCCGGTCTACAACCTCGCCACCCGCGAGGACCACATCGCGCCGGCCGAATCGGTGCTGTACGGCTCGCAGTTCTTCGGCGGCCCGGTAAAATACGTCCTGTCCGGCTCGGGCCACATCGCCGGCGTGGTCAACCCGCCCGCCTCGAACAAGTACCAGTACTGGACCAACGACAACGTCAAGGACATCAACGTCGCCGAGTGGATGAAGGGCGCGGTGGAGCACAAGGGCTCGTGGTGGCCGGACTGGCGCGAATGGTTGGGCGGGCTCGATCCCGAGGAAGTCCCGGCGCGCGCGGTCGGCAGCGAGGCCCTGCCCCCGATCGAGGACGCGCCCGGCAGCTATGTCAGGGTTCGCGCATAGCGGACTCGCCCGCGCTTTCGTATAGACTCGCTCTCAACGCAGCGAAGACACAGGGGACGGACCATGACGCGCGAATTGTTCTGGCTGACACTGACGGTGATCCTGACCGGGATCCTCTGGATTCCCTACACCATCAACCGCTGCCAGGTTCGGGGGCTCAGTGGCGCCTTGGCCAATCCCTCGCGCGCCGACAAGCCGCAAGCTGAGTGGGCGAACCGCCTGATGTTCGCGCATGACAACGCCGTCGAAAACCTCGTGCTGTTCGCGCCGCTGGTGCTGATCCTGAACGCGATCGACTATTCCTCGAAATGGACCGTGCTCGCCTGCGCGGTCTATTTCTGGTCGCGTGTCGCGCATCTGATCGTCTATGCGCTCGGAATCCCGGTGTTCCGGACTCTCGCCTTCACCGTCGGTTTCCTCGCCCAGGCCGTGCTTGCGCTGGCAATCTTCAAGGTGCTCTAGAAATCGGGTCTCTTAGGGATCAGGCCCTGCGTACGACGAGGTTCAGCATGTTGGCTGGCGTCTCGTCGAAACTCTGGATCACGTTGGTGTCCGACGACAGCGTGATCCACGAACCTGCGCTGGCGTAAGTCATCTCGAGCCACTCCCGCGAGACGCAGCTGTAGTAGCGCCCGAGGCTGTCGCGGCCATCGTCCTCACCATCTTGTAGCTGGCGTAGAACACGCCTGATGGCTTGAGCGCACGGTGGATCTTTCCAAGGATGCCGGCGAGTTCGTCGCGTGGCACATGCAGCAGACAGGCGCTCGCCCAGACGCCGTCATAGGCCTCGTGCGCATCCAGCTGGTCGAACCGCATCGCCTCGACGGGATGACCAAGCCGGCGCGAGGCGATCTCGGCCATTTCGGGCGAGCCATCGGTCGCACGCACTGAAAAACCTTCGGCGAGCATCACTGCGGAATGATTGCCGGCACCGCAACCGAGCTCGAGGATCGCGCCTCCCGGCGGCAGCAGGGCGAGAAAGCCCCGCAACCGCGTCGATGCGGCCTTCGCCCAGCCGGCATAGGCCTCGGCGTTCTGCCGGTAGAATTGCAAGGTCGCTTCGTCCACCGCAGTACCTCGTGTCATGGAAACAGCGCGATCTGCTCCAACCCCGCCGTCTCGGGCAGCCCGAACATCAGGTTCATGTTCTGGATCGCCTGCCCGGCCGAACCCTTCACCAGATTGTCGAGCGTGGAAATCACGATCGCCCGGTTCTTGATGCGGTCGGCGACGACGCCGATCTGCACATAGTTGGAGCCGCGCACATTCTGGGTCTGCGGCAGCACGCCCTTCCTGGCGACATGCACGAAGGGCTCGTTGGCATAAGCCTGCTCCAGCGCGCTTCGCAGATCGTCCGGCGTCGCGCCGTTGAGCTTGACGTAGGAGGTGCAGAGTTCGCCGCGCGCCATCGGAATAAGATGCGGCGTGAAGTTGATCGTCACTGCGGAACCGGCGGCGACGCCGATCTCCTGCTCGATCTCGGGCGCGTGCCGGTGGGTGCCGACCGAATAGGGCGACAGCCCCTCGCCCGCCTCGCTGAACAACGTGTTCTGTTTCAGCCCGCGGCCGGCGCCGGTGACGCCCGATTTCGCGTCGATGACGATGTCGTCGACGTCGATCAGCTTGGCTTTCGCAAGCGGCACCAGCGCGAGCAGCGCCGCCGTGGGATAGCAGCCGGGACAGGCGACCAGCCGCGCCGACGTGATCTTCTCGCGATAGAATTCGGTGAGACCGTAGACCGCTTCGCCCTGCAGTTCGAGCGCCCGGTGCTCATGGCCGTACCATTGCGCATAGGTGCTCTTGTCCCGCAGCCTGAAATCGGCGGACATGTCGAGGACCTTGATTTTGGGATTTGCCTTGAGGACCGCGGCGATGATTTCCTGCGTGGTGCCGTGCGGCAGTCCGCAGAACACCGCATCGAGCTTGCTCCAGTCGACCTTTTCCCATTCCACGAGTTTCGGCAGGTCCAGCATGAAAAAATGCGGAAACACGTCGCCCATCGACTTGCCGGCATGGGTGTTGGCGGTGAGCGCGACGATCTCGGCATTCGGATGCCGGGCCAACAGGCGCACCGCATCGGCCCCGGTGTAACCGGAGGCGCCGAGAATGCCGATCTTCTTCGAGCTCATCACGCGTACCTTTCAGGCGTCATTTGATCGTCTTGCCGGGGTCGAAAGTCGCATCGTCGCTTCGTCCACCGGGCTGGCCTCCCGAGCAACGTTCGATCAGCTATTGTCGGCAAGGCCCAACATCAGCCGCATGTTCTGCACGGCCGCACCCGAGGCGCCCTTGCCGAGATTGTCGAGCCGCGCGACCAGCACCGCCTGGTGATATTTGTCGCTGGCGAAGACGTGGAGCTCGAGCGTGTTGGTCTCGTTGAGCGCCTCCGGCTCGAGCTTGCCGCCCTTGGTCGCCTCGTTCTGGAGCGGCATCACCGCGACATACTTTGAGCCGGCGTAACGCTTGGCCAGCGCGGCCTGAAGGTCCGCACCGCTGGGCTTGCCTGGCAGCGCGTCGAGCTGGAGCGGCACCGAGACCAGCATGCCCTGCCGGTAGTTGGCGACCGAGGGAATGAAGATCGGCCGCCGCGTCAGTTTCGAATAGAGCTGCATCTCCGGCAGATGCTTGTGCTCGAAGCCGAGGCCGTAGAGCTCGAAGGACGGCGCGCTGCCGTCTTCAAAGCTCGCGATCATCGACTTGCCGCCGCCGGAATAGCCGCTCACCGCGTTGACGGCGACGGGATAATCGGGCGGCAACAGACCGGCATCGACGATCGGCCGCAGCAGCGCGATCGCACCGGTCGGATAGCAGCCGGGATTGGAGACCTTCTTCGCGGCCTTGATCTTGCCGGCCTGGTCCGGCGTCAGCTCCGGAAAGCCGTAGGCCCAGTCGGGCGCGACCCGGTAGGCGGTGGAAGCGTCCAGCACCTTCGGCCCTGCGGTGCCCATGCTGTCGACCAGCGCCACTGTTTCCTTCGCGGCATCGTCAGGCAGGCAGAGGATGACGAGATCCACCTCCTCCATCAGCGCCTTCTTGGCCGCGGGGTCCTTGCGCTTGTCGTCGGCGATCGTCTTCACCGTGACGTCGCTCTGGAGCTTCAGCCGCTCATTGATGCCGAGCCCGGTGGTGCCGGAGCCGCCGTCGACGAAGACGGTGGCGGGCTTCTTGGCCGCGCCGGTGGTCGGGGCCTTGGTGGTTTCGGTGAGGCTCATGGCGCGCTCCTTTCGAGCATGTTGGTTTCGTTCGCGAAGGCCTCCGGCCTCACGTCCTGCATCAATTGTGCAATCTCTCTGGCGTCGGCTTCGGGTTGCGCACCGAGCGCGTTGGCGATCGCGGTGTAGTCGGCGTCCGATTTGTGCTGGTTGAGCTTGAAGCTGCCTTCGACCTCTTCAACCGTCATGACCAGACCCACGATCCCCTTCTTCAACGCTTCCAGCCGGCCTGCCGTCATCTTCGCCGATGTCCACGGCGCTTTCGGCAACAGCCAGCTCTCGAACTTGTCGCTCAGCGTGTCGATCTGCACCGCCAGCTGATCGTCCGACAAGAGGCGCACCGGCCCGCTCAGATGCACCGACTGGTAGAGCCAAGTCGGCACCTGATCCGGCGAGACGTACCAGTCGGGCGATACATAGGCATCGGGGCCGTTGACCGCGAGCAGCCAGGAGGTCGCGCCGTCCGCCAGCTTTAGCAGCGGATTGTGACGGGCGACATGAAAGGCGGCCTGCGGCGTGCCGTCAGCGGCGTAAGTCAGGTAGAACGGCAGCGGCGAGGCGACCGGCTTGTGGCCGTCGAAGGCGCACATCGTGCCGAAGCCGCGCTCCTCGGCGAATTTCAGGCTCGCGGCGCGGTCCTGCTTGAAAAAGGGTGGCGTGTACATCGTGGTCTCCTGCTGGGCCTCCTCGGGGGGCCGCCGGATCAGATCGCGCTGACAGGAGAGAGAGAATGCCGCGGATCGGATCCAGCGGCAAAGACGATGATCTCAAACGCGATCGACCGCCCAAACCGCTAAAGAGCGGCGGCGGCGACGGGCGAACAGGATGGTCGCGGCGTTGATCATGGCGCGCGGCTATAAGGCCAGAGGGTTCCAGGGTCAAGTCCAAATCGATGGGGCGTGACGGCTGCCGCACCTCGTGACGGCAGGATGCCGCAGGAGTGACGGCAGGATGCCGCACTGATGTCATCGGGTCGCAGCGGAATTTCCCTTAAACATGGGGGTTCCCGAGAGAGGACCGGCGCGCCACAACCCCGCCGGTTCGTGCCTTTCGTTCGCAACCCAGCCCCAGGACATCGCCATGACCGAGATCACCCGTCGCGCAACGCTAGCCGGCGCCGCCGCCTCGGCGCTCCTGCCCTTCGTGAAGACCTCGCCCGCGAGCGCCGCCGCGCCCCCGGCCGCGACCCAGAATGCGAGCTTCTACCGCTACAATGTCGGCACCCACCAGATCACCGTGGTCTGCGACGGCGTCGCGACCGTCAACCTGACGGACAATTACGCGGCCGGCGCCAGCAAGGACGACATCAACAAGATCTTCGCCGAGAACCATCTGCCGACCGACAAGGTCACCCACACCTTCAATCCGGTCGTCGTCAACACCGGACCGAAGCTCGTCGTGATCGATACCGGTCTCGGGCCCGACCAGTTCACGCAGACCAAGGGCAAGGTCGGCCAGTTCCACAACAACCTTGCGGCGGCCAGCATCGACTGCGCGGCAGTCGACACCGTCATCATCTCGCACTTCCACGGCGACCACATCAACGGCCTGCTCGCGGCCGAGAACAAGCCGGCCTTCCCCAACGCCGAGATCATGGTTCCGGCAGTGGAATGGAAGTTCTGGATGGACGACGGCGAGATGAGCAAGGGGACCGGCAATCCGATCCTCGAAAGCAACTTCAAGAACATCCGCCGCGTGTTCGATGCGCTCGGTCGCAAGGTCACGCAATACGAATCCGGCAAGGAAGTCGCGCCCGGCATCAGCTCGGTGGCGAGCCCGGGCCACACGCCGGGACACAACTCCTTCATCGTCGCGTCCGGCGCGGAAAAGGTACTTGTGCAGGTCGACATCACCGCAGGCGCAGCCTTCCTGTTCGTGAAGCACCCCGAATGGAACATCGCCTCCGACGTCGACAAGCCGCTGGCGCAAGAGACGCGGCGGAAGCTCTACGACATGGCGATTGCCGAGAAGATGCCGATCCAGGCCTTCCATGCCGCCTTCCCCGGTCTCGTCCGCGTCGAGAAGGAGAAGGATGGTTCGGGCTATCGCTGGATTCCGTCGATCTGGAACGCCTCGCTTTAGGCTCTGCCGTATCCGCTGACCGGGCGGCCGAGCTGCCCGGTCAGATCACGCGCCAGATCCATTCCGTGATCTTCGCGATCACGTCGCCAAAAAGCAGCAGTGCCGCGGACCAGACCAGCGCCGAGATGAAATTGGCGGCCTGAAAACTCCAATAGGGCATCTCGAAAATGCCGGCTGCGAGCGGCACCGAGGCGCGCAAGGGGCCGAAGAAGCGGCCGATGAAGATGCTGGGCACGCCCCAGCTCCGCACGAAGGCTTCGCCCCTGGGCAGCAGTTCCGGGTAACGCGAGAGCGGCCACATCTGCGCGACCTGCTCCTTGTAGCGATAGCCGAACCAGTAGGAGACCCAGTCGCCGAGCGCAGCACCGATGCCGCCGGCGATCCAGACCGGATAGAAGCTGATGCCGCTCGCCCCGATCAGCGCGCCGATCGCAACCAGCGCTCCCCAGGCCGGGATCAGCAGCGAGATGAACGCCAGCGACTCCCCGAAGGCGAGCAGGAACACGATCGGGGCCGCCCAAGCCTGGTGAGCGCGCACGAAATCGGCCAGCGCGTGCGCGTACTGCTCCATTCCAGATTGCCTTCCCGCCCCGTCACGGTCCTGTCAGATAAAAGGACTGGTAAGCCAAGGACTTGTGTGACATCAAGTCACAAAGCCGGGCCTGAGCCGGGCCCAGGTGTCAAATTGCCGGGAATTGGTGGGGCCTGCGGCGTAAAATCGCCGGGATTGGCTCCCACCCACACCCGCCGGGCGGACCTGCGGTGACCTTTGCAGGCCAGCCGTGGCATAGTCGGCCCAACCGATTCGCCGCCATCGCGGCCATCAAAGTGCATCAAAATATATGTCCAAGCAGTTGAAGCCAAAAGCAAAAGACGATTTTTTCGGCGGCGATGAGCCGAAGTCGCGTGCGCCCGCCAAGGCGGCTTCGCGCGGGACCGGCGGCGAAGCCGACTACACTGCGGCCGATATCGAGGTGCTCGAAGGCCTGGAACCGGTGCGCCGCCGGCCCGGCATGTATATCGGCGGCACCGATGAGAAGGCGCTGCATCACCTCTTCGCCGAAGTCATCGACAACTCGATGGACGAGGCGCTGGCCGGGCACGCGACCTTCATCGGAGTCGAGCTCAGCGCCGATGGGTTCCTGACAGTCACCGACAACGGCCGCGGCATCCCGATCGATCCGCATCCGAAGTTTCCGAAGAAGTCGGCGCTCGAAGTCATCATGTGCACGCTGCATTCGGGCGGCAAGTTCGACTCCAAGGTCTACGAGACTTCCGGCGGTCTGCACGGTGTCGGCATCTCCGTGGTGAACGCCCTCTCCTCGCTGCTCGAGGTCGAGGTCGCGCGCAGCCAGAAGCTCTACCGCATGACATTCGAGCGCGGGCACCCGAAGGGCAAGCTCGAGGATCTCGGCAAGATCAACAACCGCCGCGGCACCCGCGTGCGCTTCAAGCCCGACACCGACATCTTCGGCGCCAAGGCCGCATTCAAGCCGCAGCGCCTGTTCAAGATGACGCGCTCGAAGGCCTATCTGTTCGGCGGCGTCGAGATCCGCTGGAACTGCGCGCCCGAGCTCCTGAAGGGCGTCGAGGACGTGCCGGCGGAAGCAACGTTCCATTTCCCCGGCGGCCTCAAGGATTACCTCGCCGCTGCGATCCACGCCGACACGCTGGTGCATCCCGACATCTTCTCGGGCAAATCGGGCCGCAACGGCGCACACGGCGCCTGCGAATGGGCTGTCGCCTGGACCGCGGATGCCGACGGCTTCCTGTCCTCCTATACCAACACGGTGCCGACGCCCGATGGCGGCACGCACGAATCCGGCCTGCGCAGCGCGCTGCTGCGCGGCCTGAAGGATCACGCCGAGCGCGTCGGCCAGGGCAAGCGCGCGTCATCCATTACGTCGGAAGACGTCATGGTGGGCGCGGCCGTGATGCTGTCGGTGTTCGTGCGCGAGCCTGAATTCCAGGGCCAGACCAAGGATCGTCTCGCCACCGCCGAAGCGCAGCGCATCGTCGAACAGGCGATGAAGGATCCGTTCGACCACTGGCTGTCGGGCAATCCGAACATGGCCAACCGGCTGCTCGACTTCGTGATCGACCGCGCCGAGGAGCGGCTGCGCCGTCGCCAAGAAAAGGAAACGGCACGCAAGACCGCCGGCAAGAAGCTTCGCCTGCCCGGCAAGCTCGCCGACTGCACCGATGCCGGCACCGACGGCTCCGAGCTCTTCATCGTCGAGGGTGACTCGGCAGGCGGCAGCGCCAAGCAGGCCCGTGATCGCAAGACGCAAGCGGTGCTGCCGCTGCGCGGCAAGATCCTCAACGTCGCCTCGGCCGGCAAGGACAAGCTGACGGCGAACGCGCAGCTCTCCGACCTCGTGCAGGCGATCGGCTGCGGCCAGCTTTTGCAATATCGCGAAGAGGATCTGCGCTATCAGCGCATCATCATCATGACCGACGCCGACGTAGACGGCGCCCACATCGCCTCGCTCCTGATCACCTTCTTCTACCGGCAGATGCCGCGGCTGATCGACGAGGGCCACCTCTTCCTCGCGGTGCCGCCGCTCTACAAGCTGACCCATGGCTCGAAGTCCGTCTACGCACGCGACGACAAGCACAAGGAGACGCTGCTCAAGAGCGAGTTCAACGCCAACGCCAAGGTCGAGGTGAACCGCTTCAAAGGTCTCGGTGAGATGATGCCGGCGCAGCTCAAGGAAACCACCATGGATCCGCGCAAGCGGACGCTGCTCAAGGTGGTGCTGCTCGCCGACGACCGCGACACCACGGCGGATTCGGTGGAGCGCCTGATGGGCACCAAGGCCGAGGCGCGCTTCGCGTTCATCTCGGACAAGGCGGAGTTCGCGAGCGAGGAGCTGCTGGACGTCTGAGGCAGTCTTCTGACGTCACGCACAAAGCCCCGGCCGACACCGGGGCTTTTTTTGTTTGCGGCTGCTCGCGGAGGCGCCCGACCCAGACCGCGTCCGCTACCCGACTCATCTTGGGGCGGAACGACTCGGCCAACGACTCACCGGCGCCAAGGCTGAGGCAGGATTGCTACCATTTCGGACAGAGCCGGATTTGCTAACGAGAAGTTACCGGAATTCGATCTTCGGAAAATGGCGCAACATATTGTAATAATAGAGCTATTTTTGATTTCGGCGATCCCGCCCGGAATCCTCGCCGAGCGGCGTTTCCCGGCGACTGTGCCTGTCCGGCAACAGCATTTCGGCGGAAAGCAGCTATAGTCCGGGCATCAGATCAATCGGACTTCAGTGCGCTCGCGCCTGCCGGACAGACCAAAGCTTGGGGATTTTGAAATGAAGAAGATTTTGCTCGCACTCACCGCGGTTGCCGCGATGACCGGCTCGGCGTCGGCGGCCGATCTGGCTGCCCGTCCCTACGTGAAGGCCCCGCTTCCGGCGCCCGTCGCCAACTGGACCGGCTTCTACATCTTCGGCGGTGGTGGTGGTGGCCTCTCGAACTCCGATCAGTCCGTCCAGACCACGGTCGGCGCGGTTCCGCTGACGATCGGCCAGCGCCAGGGTGGCTCGGGCTGGTTCGGCACCGTCGGTCTCGGCTATGACTGGCAGGTCAGCAGCACCTGGGTCGCCGGCGTGTTCGCTGACGGTCAGTTCGGCAGCATCCGTGGCACGGTTCAGGATCCCTTCTTCGGCATCACCGGCTCGCAGAAGCTGGAAGACTCCTGGGCCGCTGGTGTGCGCCTCGGCTATCTGGTTGCTCCGAACGTTCTCTCCTACGTCAACGGCGGTTATTCCGGCGCTCACTTCGGCCAGACCAATTTCCTGACGCTGGCCGGCGTTCCCGCTGGTGCCCACCTCAACAGCTACAACCGCAATGGTTGGTTCGTTGGCGGCGGCGTCGAGAACAGCCTGAACATCTTCGGCATCTCTTCGCCCGGCTGGTTCATGAAGACCGAATATCGTTCGGCCTTCTACAACGCCAAGACCCAGGACGAACTGATCGACGGCACCAACCTCCCGACCGGCAACAGCATCCGCGCCAACAGCTGGAACCAGACGATCTCGACCTCGCTGGTCTACCGCTTCAACTGGACCGGTCCGGTCGTCGCGAAGTACTGATCTGATCTGAAATTCAGACGTCAAAGCCCCGGCATTGTCCGGGGCTTTTTCGTTGCGGCTTCTGTTTTGCGGAGTTCAAGGCTCGATACATCGAGAGCTCCGGTGCGCGGTGCCCCAGCGGGTCGTGCCAGTCCGGAGGCGTCGCCTCAAGCTCTGCGTTCCCAATTCATATGTACCTGACCGGCAACAGCTTTTTGGCTGGAACCGCCTATAGCTTGGTCATCCGATGACTCGAAGTTCAGCGCGCGCGCCGAACAGACCAAGGTTGGGATTTGATCATGAAGAAGTTTTTGCTCGCTCTGACGGCATTGGCGGCGATGACCGGTTCGGCCGCGGCGGCTGACCTTGGGGCCCGCCCCTATGGGAAGGCTCTGGCGCCCGCGCCCGTCCAAAGCTGGACCGGCTTCTACATCTTCGGCGGCGGCGGCGGCGGTCTGTGGTCCGCTGACAGCAACATCCAGAGCACTGGTGTTGCTGGAGGGTTCGGTGCCTTCGGACCGGCGGGCACCGCTATAACCCGCGATACGCGCCTGGGCGGCAGCGGCTGGTTTGGAACCGTCGGCGCCGGTTACGATTGGCAATTCAACGGCCGTTGGGTGGCCGGCGTCTTTGCTGACGGACAGTTCGGTGAGATCAGTGGCTCGCTGACCGACCCCGCCTTCTGGCAAACGGAAGGCCGCCAAAAGCTTCGCACCAGCTACACGGCCGGCGCGCGGTTAGGCTATCTCGTTGCGCCCAATGTCCTGTCTTACGTCAACGCCGGTTACTCGGGTTCGGAATGGTCAGGCACGTCTCAGACGTTTCTGGGTGTGGGACCGGGCGCCAGTACCGCGACGCAGACGACCACTGGCTCCTTCCACCGCGATGGCTTTTTCGTTGGCGGTGGCGTCGAGAACAACCTCGACATTTTCGGAATTGCTGCGCCCGGCTGGTTCATGAAAACCGAATACCGTTCGGCGTACTATGACCGCATTTCCCGGCCCACGACGTTTGCTCCGGGCAATAATTTCGGCGCGCCGGCGGTGGGTCTGACGGGCACCGCAATTACCTTCAAGCCCTGGGTCCAGACCATCAGCACGTCGCTGGTCTACCGCTTCAACTGAAGCGCCCCAACTCCTGAGACAGGTCCTGATCCAGTCTGGTTAGACGTCAAAGCCCCGGCATCGTCCGGGGCTTTTTCGTTGCCGGATTGTCAGCGGCCGACGCTCGCCTTCAGAGATCGGTACGCCTCTCCAAGCCGGTTCTCGATCCCCGCCCAGTCGGTCTCAGCGATCGCCTCGCCCCGCGCATCGCGAAACGCCATGGCCTCTGCCCGCGCGATGCCGAACTGCCTGATGCCGGAATCGTCCGCGCTCTTGCCGTAGGTCAGCGCCGTCACGCGTGCGATGGTGAGGCCATAGTCGCGCGGGTCCGCCGCCTCGCGCCGCGCCTGCCACCAGTCAAGCTCGAGACGGGCGGCCTCGTGCGCGTCGAATGCCATAGGCGCGGCCGATGCAAAATCCCGGTAGTATCCAACGAGCGCTGGCAGGGCCGCATCGGCCTCCGGTCGTGACCGCGTCGGCTGGAACGTCCTGGCGGCCCCGGCGGCGCCGAGCGCGATCTGCAAGCTTCTTAGCGGCGAAAAGCCGAACTGCGTTCGCGTCGATTCGTAGAGATGATAGAACAGCGCGGCATAGCGCTTGTCGTAATAGTCGCGCCACATCGCGGTCTCGAGCCGCGCCATCTCGGCCGGATCGAACGCCCGCAGATCCGCACGCCGCGGAATGACGGCATAGGCCGCCACCAGTGTGGCCGCAGCCGCGATGCCAGGGGGCTACCACGGATCATCTTCCGCACGGACATGGATCCTCCCAGCGGCCCTGCATCCGCAGCCATTGTATCCAAACCGAAGCTACGGCTAGTCTGGCGGGAAGTTTTCGTGACAAGCGGCGATCGTTGATGCCGTAGGCCACGACAGAAGCAAACCAACGGGGAGGAATGCATGCGCAGATTTCTGCTGATCGCAGGCCTGTTTGCCCTCGCCGTCGGGCTGCTCTGGATCGGACAGGGAACGGGCACCGTCGCCTGGCCGCGGTCGAGCTTCATGGTCAACCAGTTGCAATGGGCCGGCTATGGCGCAGCCATGGCCGGCTTCGGACTGGTCCTGATCTGGCAGAGCAACCAATAGAAGAAACCAGGGAATACAAATATGACATCCAACCGGTTCGATCTCCGCGGCAAAGTCGCGATCGTCACAGGGGGCAATGGCGGCATCGGTCTTGGCCTCGCCCACGGACTCGCCGATGCCGGCGCCGATATCGCCGTGGTCGCACGTAACGAAACCAAGTCGGCCGCTGCCGTTGCCGATCTCAGAGAGCGCGGCGTGAAGGCGATTGCCGTCACCACCGACGTCACCGACAAGGCGGCGGTCGCGGCCATGATCGACCGCGTCGTCAAGGAGCTCGGCCGGATCGACATCCTCATCAACAATGCCGGCATGAGCATCCGCAAGCCGCCGCACGAGCTCGAGCTCGACGAGTGGAACAAGGTGATCGACACCAACCTCACCAGCGCCTTCGTGTGCTCGAAGCTGGCCTATCCGGCGCTGAAGGCGTCGGGCAACGGCAAGGTGATCAATATCGGCTCGATGATGTCGATCTTCGGCGCGAGCTTCGCCACCGCCTATGCGGCAAGCAAGGGCGGCATCGTGCAGTATACGCGCGCGTGCGCCAATGCGTGGGCGCCCGACAACATCCAGGTCAACGCCATCCTGCCGGGCTGGATCGACACGGACCTGACGCGCGGCGCGCGGCAGCAGGTCTCGGGACTGCATGAGCGCGTGCTGGCGCGCACGCCCGCGGGACGCTGGGGCGATATCGACGACTTCGCCGGCATCGCCGTGTTCCTCGCCTCGCCCGCCTCGAACTTCGTCACGGGCACTGCGATCCCCGTCGACGGTGGATTCTCCGTGATGGCGTAAGCTTGCCCGCGGTCGACGAAAAAGCCCCGGCAGATGCCGGGGCTTTGAAAGCTCTCACGTTCGGAGAGATCAGTACCTTGCGACGACGGCCGAGGGACCGAAGCGGTAGTTCACGCCGACGCGCACCGCATCAACGACATGGCTGAAACGATACGTCGCGGAGTCCGTGGGGGCAGAAATAGGCAAGTGCTATTTACCTACTGCACCCTTATGCACCGTCACGGTCAATTTCCGGAGATGACCATCCGCTGCGCCGTCCCGCCCGTGGCGACAACGACGCGCGAATCGGCAGAAAAAAGCCCCGGACGGAGCCGGGGCTTTCAGTTGTTGGCAGTACTTTTTTAGCTTCGGTCGTTCGTTGACGTGCTCAGTAGCGCGCGATGACCGGTGCGTCGAACTTGTAGCTCGCGCGCACGACGGCCCACTGGATATCGCGCGGCTTGGCATCGAAGGTGTAGTTACCCGAGGTCCCGCCGAGCTGATAGGTCTGGCTGCCGAAGGCCGCGTAATTGTACTCGAGGCCGACGATCCAGTTGCGGGTGATGCCGTATTCCCAGCCGGCGCCGACGGTCCAGCCGTTGGCCCAGTGGGTCTGACCACCCGAGCCGGTCGAGGGCGCAACGGTGTCGCTGACGTTGAGACGGTTGTTCACGCCGGCATAGCCGCCCTTGATGTAGAACAAATTGTTCTGCACGGCGAAGCCGGCGCGGCCGACGACGGTCGCGAGCACGTTGGCGCGCCAGGTGAAGATGTCGTCAGCGGCGCCGAAGGCGGTGTTGACGACCGTACCCTTGTTGTCGAGGCCGGAGATCGTGCCTTCCATGCCGAACACGTAGTTGTTGGCCTGCCAGTTGTAGCCGATCTGAGCGCCGCCCATGATGCCGGCGCCACGCTGGCGATAGCCCTGGCCCGGAACGAGATCGCCGAACGGCGCGCCGGTCCCGTTGTTGATGAACTGCTCGTTGGTCCATGCGCCACCGATGTGGCCGCCGACATAGAAACCGGTCCAGTTGAACAGCGGCTCCGCATAGGCGGGCGCCTTCATGTAGCGCGCACCGAGATCGGCGGCTGAAGCAGCGCCGGTCGAAACCAGAGCGGTCGTGCAGGCGAAGGCGGCAATCAATTTGTTACGCATGGTACACCCCGTGTCCTTTGATGGGCGCACGGTCACACGCAGGTCTTACTCAAATTTGAATCAAGAAAGTTAAGACGCCGGATTGGCAAGCGGCGCGACGTGAATCCGTTTGCGCTGTTGCACGCACGCAACGCGCGGCGCGCGATTTAACGCCGCGTTATCCCTACCGACATCCTGCACTACGATGCCGGCGCGGCCTTGGACTGCACGTGCTCGGGCCGCACGCCGAGCGCAATCAGGCGCGCCGGAATACCCTGGAGCCATGGCAGCGCAGTGATCAGGCGCACGACCAGCGGCACCTTCAGCGGCCGATCGCCGCCCTGCAGGGCGCCGCTGATGATGTTGTTCTGCACGATCATCTGCATGCGCTGCGTCATCCTCACCGGGAATTCGCGGCGTCGGCGCACGGCATCGAGTTCATTCTCGGTTGGGCAGCACTGCCGAAGCTTGTCGGCTAGCAAATTGGCGGTCGCGACCGCGTCCTGCACGGCGAGATTGACGCCGACGCCGCCGACCGGCGACATCGCATGCGCCGCATCGCCGATAAGAAGCAGGCCCGGCCGCGTCCAGCGCGCCAGGCGGTTGATCGCGACGGTGAGCAGCTTGACGTCGTCAAAGCTCTTCACATCGGCGATGCCGGATCGAAGGATCGGCGCCATCCGCACGACGTCGTCGAGCAGCGCCTGCAATCCCCTCGCCTTCACCGCCTCGTATTGTCCCTTCGCGATGACATAGGCGCACTGCCAATAGTCGCCGCGGTCGAACGTGACCATCATCTTTCCGGGCTCGACGCGCGCGAACAGGTTCTCGGTCTCGTCCGCCTTGCGGCCGACGCGGAACCACAGCACGTCCATCGGCGCGCCGATCTCCTCGACGCGGAGCCCCGCACGCTCGCGCACCGTCGAATGCCGGCCATCGCAGGCAATGGTGAGATCGGCTTCGATATCGATCGGCCCCTCCGGCGTCATCGCACGCACGCCGGCGACAGTCTCGCCGCGGCGGATCAGATCGACGGCTTCCGTATTCATCATCACCTTGAGCGAGGCGAAGCGCTGGCCGGCCTCGCGCAGGAAATTCAGGAAGTCCCATTGCGGCATGAAGGCAATGAACGGGTACTTGGTGCGGAGCCGGCGGAGATCGGCGATCCGCACGGGCGTGCCGCCAAACAGGCCGTCCATCATTTGCAGGCGCTGGTGCAGCAGCTTCAGGAACCCATCGATCAGGCCGAGCTCGTCCATCACCTGGAGCGTCGAGGGATGCACGGTGTCGCCGCGAAAGTCGCGGAAGAAATCCGCATGCTTCTCCAGCACCACGACGTCGATGCCGGCGCGTCCCAGGAGATAGCCGAGCATCATGCCGGCCGGCCCGCCGCCGACGATGCAACATCGGGCTCTCACGGAGTGACGCACGGTGTGCTCTGGGGTATCAGATTCCGTCATCAACTCCTCGCTTACAACTTTAGTACTCTGTGCAGTGCAACAAGCCGGAATTGGTTTGCCGCAATGCCGAATGGCCGGTAGCGTTGCTGATAATTTCGATTGATTTCAGGATGATCCCGCGTTGCGCACCATACTGATAGTGCTTGGCATCTGGCTACTGATCAACGTGCTTTTCGTCGTGATCATGCTGCCGCCGCGCAAGCCGCGGAAGCCGGATCCTCAGGAGGCGGGCACGCTCGCGCCGGCACGGATCGACCAGAACGGCTATCCGTTCGAGGAACAGGAGAAGGTCCTGCTTCGCCATGTGGTCATCTCGATCGCCATGGGGACGTTCTTCTCGCTTGCGCCACCCTTGATGGAAGCGATCGACGCCATCAAGCGCTACATCGGGAAGCGTCGCGGCTAGTTTCCCGCGCCAACCGCGCTCGCCGCCCAACAATGGAACCGCAGACCGCTCAGTTGTTGCTGCGGTTCGCGGCCCGAAAACTCTTGATTTCCGACACGCTGCCGTCGCGGTAGGTCAGTTCCACCGAGACGAACTGCGTCGCCGGGGCAAGCTTCATGTAGAGCGGCATGCCGGCGCTGATCGCGCTGGGATCGCGCATGTCGCAGCCCGGCATCTTCAACACCTGGTTCGGAACGGCGGTGTCGATGCCGATGCGCACCTCGCGGATGGCGCAGCGGTAGGACACGAGGTGCGTGTAATAGACGAGCAGCCCGTTGAACTCGCGGAACGACAGCCAGCTCGTCGCGGTCATGTCGAGAATCTTGCGCTGGTCGCGGATCAGCGCGGCTTCGGGATCGAACCGGATCGGGAATGGCCCCTGCATGTCGCCGGACTGATCGACATAGCGGACCTCGATGGTGCCGGCCTGCGCATCCGGCGGCAATTCGATCGACGGGTTCGGCATCCGCTTGCGCGTGCGCGGATCGAGCGTGTCGATGAAGCCGGTCTCGCGGAAATCGCCATTGCCGGCCATGCGCCAGGAAATGCCGAGCGTCGGGTCGGCGAAGGAGAACACCACGCTCCAGCCGCCATTGTGCCGCGAGAAGCTGGCGATCGGCGCATTGGTGGTTTCTTCCTTCGGCACGCGCGGTACCGACACCGGCGGGAGAGCCGCGAGCTTCTGCGGCGGCGGATCGGCCGGGCGTGCAGCGGCGGTGGCGGTGGCGTCCTTGGCAACGCCGCTGAGAAAGACGTCGTCGACCATCTGGTCGAAATAGACCGGCACCTGCCTGTGCTTGACGGTGTCGGCCATCTCGCTGACGAGACGGCGGGTGCGCTGCGCCACCTGCACCAGGTTCTCGCCGGGCTGGAGCAGCTCCTTGGCGAAGGTGCGCGTGAACACCGAATTGGGATTGGCGTCGTCGTTGGAGAGACGATCGAGTGCGGTCTGGCGGGGACCTGCGGAGAACACCGAGAACACGCCTTCGGGCAGCTGCACCATCGGCGCGAGGCCGCCGCCGCCGGCGACCGCGCGGGTGCCCTTGCGCTCGAACGGGTTGTTGCGGCAGGCGTCGAACACCAGGATCGACGTGCGCGCCTTCTTGTTCTGAAGGCGCTCGACGATGCGGTCGGCCAGGATGGAAGCGTCGCGCACCAGCTCTTCCTGCCCTTCGGTCGCCGCGGGCACGTCAGTCGGCAGCAGGTAGTTCTGGCCCGCGATCTCGAAGCCGTGGCCGGCGTAGAAGAAGAATGCGGTGTCGCCGGGCTCGATCGTCCTGTCGAATGCGAGCAGCGTCTCGGAGAATTGCTGCCGGCTCTGGTTCTCGGCGACCATCACCGAGAAGCCGAGCTGCTTCAGTGTATCTCCCATGGTACGGGCGTCGTTGACCGCCTTGAGGAGCTTGGGGACGTTCCTGTAGTCGTTGTTGCCGACGACGAGCGCAACGCGTTTCTCGGCTTGTGCGGGCAGCGCGAAGCCGCTCAGGCTCACCGCAAGGCCAAGGGCCGCCAGAATTCTGAAAAGCCGACGCGTCATCGTAAAATTCCCGTTGCAGAACGGCGCTCCGCCGGCCCCCTCGAACAGCGATTCATTGGAACCCTCTGCCGTTGAAGATAGTCGGTCCAGCCATGTCGACGGTTCAACGCCGAGAGCCCTCGGGTTCCGTCATCAGGACTATGGCAGATTCCTCCGGAATCTGCTTTTTCTAGGCAGCTGCGCGCTGCAAGCGGGGGCTGCCGTGTATCGATGGTGTACTGACGAGGTCGAGCCGCATGACCGGTTCGACTATTGGCGCGAGGTCCGGTCCAAGGGCCTGTTCGGCGTCACCGCTGAACTCGAGCGCGAACGCCGCGCGGACTTCTACGGCGAATTCTCGCTGCGCCAGCTCGGCGGCGGTGGGCTCGTCGAGCTGAAGGCGTCGCACTACACGGTCGAGCGCAGCAACTCCGACATCGCCTACGCGCCCGGTGACAGCATCTGCGTCTACCAGCAGCTCGGCAGCGGCGGCTGGTTCGGCGGCATGCGCACCGGCGACTTTGCGATCGCCAACGGCAGCTTCGCCACCAGCCATACCGACCAGCCCTATCGCACCGCGCCGCTCGGCGCAGGCGGCTTCCACCTGCGCATCCTGAAGATCCCCGTGAGCAGCCTCTCCACGCAGGACAGGCGCATGCGCGAGCTTGCGCCCCGGACGTTCAACGATCCCGGCCTGGCGCCCCTGCTCGGCGCCTGCTTCGCCGACCTCGATGAGGCCGCCGCAGGCGATAACGGCGCCACTGATGCGACCTCAGTCGCCCAGACCTCCTTGGATCAAGCCTCGCTCGTCCAGGCCTTGGCCCATCTGGCGCTGATCGAGCGCGGCATCGTGCGACCCGGCAGCCGCCGTGGGCAGGCCGCGCTACGGACCGCCCGGCTCTCGCAGGCGCGGCGCCTGATCGCGCGCCATCTGCAAGACCCCGGTCTGGCGCCGGCGATGGTGGCCGACCAGCTCGGCGTGTCCGTGCGTCACCTGCACATGCTGTTCGAAGCCGCGGCGAAGAGCTTTTCGCAGACCGTGACGGACGAACGCCTGAAACAGAGCCGCCGCCTGATGCGTGAGGCGCCGGACCGGCTGATCGCTGATATCGCGACCTCCTGCGGCTTCGAGAGCCTGGCGACCTATTACCGGGTCTTCAACGCCGCCTACGGAATGGCCCCCGGCGATTTCCGGGCCCGGGGCCCGGAAGGGCGTTAGCCGTCCCTCCGGCAGCTATCGCCCGGTTAACGGTGGAGGCGGAAAAGCCCAGCCGGGCCCGCTATTTGAGCAAAAACATCAGGTTTTTTAGGGTCTTCCCGCGCCCGCTCCATTGACTTTGGCCGATTCCCGCCTATGTTCCGGGGCGACGCGGCTCAGATCGAAGACCGATTCTTGAGCCTTGCGCTTTGTTCGCGTGAGTCAGCACCCCCAGCTTCTTTGAGAGCGCGCCGTTTCGGGGTGGAACGCGACAGCCTTAATTACCCTCGATTCCGAACGGCGGTTTCGACCAGAGGCTCAATGTCCTTTTCAAATCTCGGACTGTCCGAAAAAGTCCTCGCCGCAGTGGCGGCCACAGGTTACACCACCCCCACCCCCATTCAGGAACAGGCGATCCCCCACGTCCTCGCACGCAAGGACGTGCTCGGCATCGCCCAGACCGGCACCGGCAAGACCGCGGCCTTCGTGCTGCCGATGCTCACCATCCTCGAAAAGGGTCGCGCCCGCGCGCGCATGCCGCGCACGCTGATCCTGGAGCCGACCCGCGAGCTCGCGGCGCAGGTGAAGGAAAACTTCGACCGCTACGGCGCCGGCCAGAAGCTCAACGTCGCCCTGCTGATCGGCGGCGTTTCCTTCGGCGACCAGGATGCCAAGCTGACGCGCGGCGTCGACGTGCTGATCGCCACCCCCGGCCGCCTGCTCGACCACACCGAGCGCGGCGGCCTCCTGCTCACCGGCGTCGAGCTGCTCGTCATCGACGAAGCCGACCGCATGCTGGACATGGGCTTCATTCCTGACATCGAGCGCGTCTGTAAGCTCGTCCCGTTCACGCGGCAGACCCTGTTCTTCACCGCGACCATGCCGCCGGAAATCCGGCGCATCACCGAGACCTTCCTGCATAATCCGCAGAAGGTCGAGGTCTCCAAGCCCGCCACCACCGCCGTGACCGTCACGCAGTGTCAGGTCCCGGCCGGGCGCGAGGCGCATGAGAAGCGTGAATTGCTCCGACGCCTGCTGCGCGAGGCCAAGGATCTCCAGAACGCGATCATCTTCTGCAATCGCAAGCGCGAGGTCGCCGTCGTTCACAAATCACTGCAAAAGCATGGTTTCAGCGTCGGCGCCCTGCATGGCGACATGGACCAGTCGGCCCGCACGGCGGCGCTCGAACAGTTCCGCAAGGGCGAACTGCCGCTGCTGGTCGCCTCCGATGTTGCCGCCCGCGGCCTCGACATCCCTGAGGTCAGCCACATCTTCAATTTCGACGTCCCCCACCACCCCGACGACTATGTTCACCGCGTCGGCCGCACCGGCCGCGCCGGCCGGTCCGGCATGGCGATCTCGCTCGTGACGCCGCTCGACCAGAAGTCGATGGTGGCGATCGAGAAGCTGATCGGCCAGAGCATTCCGCGCGCCGAGGGCGATTTCGAAGTGCCCGCGGACGCAGGCGAGCAGAGCGCACGTTCGCGCGAACCGCGCGGGCGCGACCGTGAACGTTCCCGCGGCGGACGCGGCAAGCCGCAGCGTGGCCGCGATCGTGAGCGCAGCCACGAGCCCCGCGAACCGCGCGGCGAGGCGAGGCCTTCCGCAGAGACACAGCCCGCTCCTGAAGCGAGACCTGCACGTGAGCCGAGGCCCGCACGGGAGGCGAGGCCTCCGCGTGAAGCGAAGCAATCATCCGAGCCGCGCGGTGGATCGCGCCAGCAAGCCAATCCATCGCATGTGCCGTCGATCGGCCGCCCCGAGCCGCGCCGCCAGCGCGAGGCCGATACCGAGCCCGGCGATCACTCGCACCTTCCGGCGTTTCTGCTCCGGCCAGTGCGTTCTCCCGCCGGCGCCTGACGCGCCGGCGCGATTCAACTTCGGTTGAGCTGAGCCGCTTCACACTTATTCTGATGCATTCGCGAACGTCTGTTTACAGAGCGTTCACGATCGTCCGTTAGCCTGCGAACATAATTTAAGTATTGCCGCGGTCGATGGCGCACCGACCGCTGTGGGGTATGTTCAGTGGTCAAGGTGCTCGACGAACACGAACGCACGATGGCGTTCGCCGAAGTGGCTCTCGGTCAGATCCGCTCGCTTCGACAGACCGCAATCCCCCGCAATTACGAGATCTGGTACGTCTACGCCACCGGCTATAACGCACCGCTCAACAAGATCATCAACGAGACGCTGGCGCGCCACGGCAAGCTGACCGAAGGCGATCTCGAGCAGATCTACGAGACCTATCTTTCCCACATCAAGACCACCGACCGCATCGACAAGGTCGGCGCACGCGTCATCGGCGAGATCGACGACGTGATGACGGTGCTGAGCGAAGCGCTCGGGATGACCGGCTCCTACGATGCCAGCCTGTCGGGCGCGACCGAGCAACTGTCGTCGGCCAAGAGCCGCGACCAGATCAAGTCGATCGTCGAGACGCTGCTGCGTTCGACCAGCGAGATGCGCGAGACCAACAAGGCGCTGGAAGACCGGCTGACCCTGTCCAAGAACGAGATCAGCAATCTCCAGCAGAGCCTGGAGGCGATCCGCGCCGAGAGCCTGACCGATCCGCTTACGGGATTGGGCAATCGCAAATATTTCGATCGCATGATCGGCATGGCCGTGCAGAGCGCGCTCGCCTCGGGCGAGCCACTGTCGCTGCTGCTGTTCGACATCGATCATTTCAAATCGTTCAACGATTCCTACGGCCATCTCACCGGCGACCAGGTGTTGCGGCTGGTCGGCTTGTCCATGAAGCAGACCATCAAGGGACAGGACATCACCGCGCGCTATGGCGGCGAGGAATTCGCGGTCCTGCTGCCCAACACGGCGCTGCGCCAGGCCCTCACCGTTGCAGATCACATCCGCCGCGCCGTGATGGCGAAGGAATTGAAGAAGAAATCGACCGGCGAGATCCTCGGCCGCGTCACCATCTCCGTCGGCGTCTCCATGCTCAAGCAGGGCGACGACCCCGACGCGCTGATCGAGCGTGCCGATGCCTGCCTCTATGCCGCCAAGCGCAACGGGCGCAACCGCGTGATCTGCGAGGCCGATCCGGAATTCGCGATCGAGTCGCACAGCCGGGTGGCCTGACGCCGAAGCAGCGCGCCGAAGAGACGGCCGGCGCTTGACATTCCAATCCGCCGAACGACATCTTCCCCGCCGCCCGACTGCGAGCGTCGAGAGGACTTGTCGTCTTGCCCAATCCCCATGACTTTCACACACCGCAACAGTCCTACACCAGGGACGAACTGCTGAGATCGAGCGACGGCGGCTATTTCGGCCCGGGCAACGCGCAATTGCCGGCCCCGCCGATGCTCATGATGGATCGCATCACCGAAATCAGCCTGGACGGCGGCGAGTTCGGCAAGGGCCACATCGTCGGCGAGCTCGATATTTTGCCCGGCCATTGGTTCTTCGATTGCCACTATCGCGGTGACGCGATGATGCCGGGAAGTCTCGGCCTGGATGCGATGTGGCAGATGATCGGCTACTGGCTCGGCTGGTCGGGCTCACCAGGCAAGGGCCGCGCCATTGGCGTCGGCGAGGTCGACGCGACAGGGTTCGTCACACCGGATACGCGATGCGTGCGCTACGAGGTCGCCATGCGCATGGTCCGGCGCGGCAAGCTGGTGCTCGGAATTGCCGACGGTCGCGTGCTGGCCGATGGGGTCGGTGTCTTCATGGCCAAGGACATGAGGGTCGGACTGACCAAGGCGGTGTACTGAGGTCTCGTAGGGTGGGCAAAGGCGCGCAAGCGCCGTGCCCACCATCTCTCCAGCACCTTTATCCTGAACGGTGGGCACGCTTCCGCCTTCGCTCTACGAGCTACGGCGGACGAGTCTCGCTTTGCCCACCCTACGAACCGCCTTCTTGGCTGCCTGTTTCTTCGCCGGCGGCTTCTTCACGACCTTCTTCGGCGCCACCGCCTTCTTCCCCTTCGGCCGCTTCTTCACCTTGGCGCGCTGGGCGGCGGCGAGCGCTGCCCTCGCCCATTGCGCAAGCTCCTCGGAATCGTCGAACAGGCGCGCCGGCAGTTCCCAATAGGAATTCACCAGCACGGTTTTGGCGCGGGTCGAATACTGGAACGGCTTCGAGCCTTCCGCTTCAAAGTCCGGGATGGTGACCTCGTCGGCGCGGAAGAACAGGCCCGCGCGCAAGGCGAGCGCGAAGTTGATGCCGTCGGCGGAGATGCCGTAGCCGGAGAACATTTTTCGGATGGTGACGGGGCCGAAATCGGTGAACAGGTCGATCAGGAATTCGCGGTCCATGGCCAAGCTGCCTCCCCACGGTCGTCCCCGCGAACGCGGGGACCCATAACCACAGGGAGGAGTTTAGCGAAGACTACCAGCCAGGAAAGCTTGGTACTGATACCGAGCGTCATCGCCAGATCACGCGGTATGGGTCCCCTGAGTTCACAAACGAAGTGCAACACTTCCTCGAGGAGGTGTTGCCATGGGGCGGAGTTACGAGCAGCTATCCCTTGACGATCGATGCGAGATTGC